>MGSS01000144.1 GCA_001798595.1 Deltaproteobacteria bacterium RIFCSPLOWO2_12_FULL_60_19
ACTGCGTGTTCGCGAGGTCGTAATCGCGATATCCGAAGAAGCCCTGGGTCAGGCCCGGCCCCATCTTCTCGGCTTCGGCGCAGATGGCGCTGTGGGAGAAATAATTCGTCGTCCCGAAAATCTTCGGCAGTGTGCCGTAAAGGAGTTCCGTGGAGGTCGGCGAGTAACGGCCACGGATGTAGGTGAGCTTGTGCGCCTCGTTGTTCTTGCGCAGCTCCATCATCTTGTCGGCGACGGTGTCGAGCGCCTCGTCCCAGGTGATCGGCACGAATTTCGGATCGATGCCGCGCCCCTTCCGGGGGTTGGTCCGCTTCATCGGCACCTTGATCCGGTCGGGATCGTAGGTCTGCTGCGGGATCAGGTGGCCCCTGGGGCAGACGTAGCCGCCGTTGGTCTTGCTCAACGGGTTTCCACGTACCCGCACCGCGCGGCCATTCTGCACGAAGATCTGGATCGCGCACCATTGGGTACACCCCTGGCACGCGGTTGACACCCACTCGCCCTTGGCCGGACCCGCGGGTTTGGCCTTGCGCAAGGCCATCGCGCTGGTTGCCGGATGGGCCAGAGGCAGCCCGGCCATCAGCAAACCACCGGTGGCAACCGACGCTTTGAGAAAATCCCGTCTCGTAAGCTTCATACCAAAATCTCCTTCACCGCGATCGGCGTTGAAAGCCAATGTTTACGATTGTGCTGTTCGAAAGTCGATGTGGACGCCTCCGAGAGTGCACGTAAATCGGACGGAGCAAGACGGATGCCAGATGCCGCGTCGAGGAGGTAGCGTGTAAGTATCCAGAGCTACGCCGGGATAAAACGCGCACCAGTGTTGTTTTGACTGAAGTGTTGCTCAATTAGCTAATGAAATTAGGCGCTCGTCGTTTCATTCATTTTTTGACGATGCGGTAAGATGGAATCGGGACTCTCCATTTCTAGGAAAATTCGCCGTTAGCTTTCGCGTCGGTGCAAAGCACCGGAGCGCTTCGGATATGTTGAGGCGGCCGGAAAAGCACAAGTCTGACGGTTCGGGGCTTTTTCTCCGGTAGGCGCCACAGGCCATGCGATCCTACGGCGGCAGATGCGGTATGTGGGCGAAGCGGTGCGCCGGCGCCTCGACTCTTATTGGGGATTGAGAATCAGCCTCAAAAGCGTTATTAGTGCTGAGCTATCCGACGAAGGCGAAACGGGTGGTTTTTGGCCTCGTCGAGCGGAGAAACGTCGAGGGCCGAAGGTTAAGCCGCAGCGTATGTTTTTTCGCAAACGATGGATCGGGCCGTTCGTGACCCTGGCGACGATCGCGGCGATTGAGCTCTCGGCGCGCACGGTTTTCAAAGTCCCCAATCCGCTCATTTTGATCGTCCTGGCGGTGGTCTATAGCGCCTTTTCGGGCGGGCTCTTCGGCGGGAGAGTCAGCGCCGCGATCGCCGTGCTGTACGGATTTTATTTTTTCGCGGGCCCGGGACTTCTCTTTCACTACACATCGGAGAACCTTCAAGAGAAGATTTTTGAAAAGTTCCACCAGGTGGACAGCTCCGAAGACGCGGCTCTACGGGGGCGTGGGCTTGGGCCTCTACATCGTCAAACAATTCACGGACCTGCTCGGCGGGGAGATTTCACTGGAGAGCGAGCCAGGCAAGGGGACGACGCTTACGGTTACGCTGCCGGGGTGATCGGGGACTGGCTGCTTTTTTGCCCTGCAAAAAGCTGCCTGTTCCCCTGGCCCCGCGATGCGCGATATAGGGGGGTGATTCATCACGCCCGAGTTACTTTCCCGAGTTTTCCGGCTCTGCCTCAATAAATCGTCCCTCCCTCACGTCTAACTTTACAGACGGCATCCAACAAAATGGCACTATTTTACCTTGTACGGGCAAAAAGTGGCCGTCCTTGCCCCGTGCGGTCGGGGAAAGAGCCAAGAAAACCAGGGATTTCCGAAGGCCGGGAGCTTGGCACACATTCTGCACTGCCTATTCTAGAGGAGGCTTGTTATGCTACGAGAAAGAGCTAGACACTTCCTGCTGAGGCTCAGGATCCGCTTCCTGGTCTGGTCCTACTACCACCACCTGCGGCGGCACCGGGTCGCACTGTAGATACACACAGGAGTTTTGAGTTTTCAGTTCTCAGTTTTAGGTTCGGGAACCTGCATCCCGTCTGCAAAATCCGAAATCCGAAGCTCGAAATCCGAAACAAACTCCAAATCAAACTCTGAGTATCGAAATCCAAAACCTAAAACTCTCTTGTTTAGAACTCTGCGTTTTTCGTCGTTTGAATTCGTTTCGAGATTCGAATTTATTTCGGCGTTTTGTTTCGGATTTCGAATTTCGAGCTTTGTCTTTCCTTCTTGTTCCTTGGCGACCTTTGCGCCTTGCTCGCATCCTGCATCCTATATTCCTTGACTCTTCCCACCCTCAGCATCAGAATGACTCCCAAGCTTGCGAGAGAGGGAGGTCTTCTATGCCGGAGCTCGAACCAACACCGAAATTCACAACCGATCAAGCCATCGCGCGCCTGCGCCAGGCGGCGCACGCGAAGGCGGCGAATTTTTATGCCATGTACTCGAGCGTGCTCGGCGGCATCGTCACCGATCCGGCGCTGATGGTCCTGCCGCTCGACGACCACATGGTCCACCGCGGCCACGGGGTTTTCGACACTGCGATCCTGGCCAATGGAATGCTCTACCAGCTGGACCCCCACCTCGACCGGTTGCTCGCTTCCGCCAAGATGGCGCGGATTTCGCCGCCGTTTCCTCGTGAGCAATTGCGGCAAATCGTCATTGACGCGGCGGCGGCGGGCCGGCGGCGTGAAGCCTCGGTCCGCTACTGGCTGTCCGCCGGACCCGGAGGTTTTGGCCTGGCGCCCGGAGAGTGCGTCGGCAGCAGCTTCTACGTCATCGTCTTCAACGCGGAGCTTTACCCCGACTCCTACTACACCCAGGGTCTTAAAGTCGTGACTAGCTCGGTGCCGATCAAACCGCCGTTTTTCGCCCGCGTAAAGTCGACCAACTACCTGCCCAACGTTCTAGTCGTGCTGGAGGCGAAAGATCGCGGCGCGGACAACGGGATTTTCATCGACGAGCGGGGAATGGTGGCGGAAGGCTCCAACATGAACGTCGCTTTCGTGACGCGGGACGGCGTGCTCCGCCACCCGCGGTTCGACTCCATACTCTCCGGCCTCACCGTGCAGCGCGTGCTGCAACTGGCGCGCCGGTTGGTGGAGCAGGGCGATCTCCGGGATATCAGAATCGCCGATGTGCCGGTCGAAGAGGCGCGCGCGGCGGCGGAGATGATGCTGACCGGCAGCTCGATTAAAATCGCCCCGGTGGTCGAGTGGGACGGCCGGCCGGTCGGCGATGGCAAGCCCGGTCCGATCGCAAAAAAGCTACTCGATCTCTGGCGCGAAGATGTGCGGCAGGCGACCGATCAGCTAATCCCGGTGCCGTATCCGGAGGACTAAAGACGGCCTGCTGTCAATCACTAATCTTCGACGGCGGGCGCGGGGTAGGGTTATTGCACAGCAAGCAGCCGGCGGTGATCCCGTACGGATTGTTCGGATCGCCGCCGGGAGCGCCGTCGCCTCCCGCGTCGCCGGGCGGGGGCGCGATCCGATTCTCGGCGCTCTCCTGGTGCCCGTCGTTCTGCGGGCCGGACGGGCCGGTTTCCCTCGTGAGATTGCGGTAAGTGTCGAGGGTGATATCGGTGATCTGTATTCGATCGGGGAAGATCGCCGCGCATTGGAGCCTGGTTATTTCTCTCCGGCCAACGCTCGGATCGCGGTGAACGGCCGTGACGCTCGAGTCGGGCCCGGTGCAGAATTCCACGCGATCTTCGCTCGCCTTCTGTCCGAACAGGTCGCTGCCGCGGATGGCTGCCACCGCCAGGTTCGTTTGCACTTCGTAGTCGCTCTCCTTCAGCGCGTCTTTATCGACGACGACCCTGACCGCGCCGGAGACCAGCTCCACGACCGATTTCTTTTTCGGCTGGGCCGGACCGGCCGGCTCCTCGCGAAGCTGCAAGCGGCTCAGCTCTTTCATGGTAATGACGCTCTTCTGGAGGATGAGCAGTCTCAACCTGCCTGCCGTCCCGGTGCTGAGCGTGTCGAGCCAGAAAAGATCGTCCTTGAATTTGAGCCGCTGGGCTTGGGCGACTCGATCGCGGCGCACCGTGGCCTCGCCCTGGATGCCCGTCACCAGTCCGATACCGGCCGCGCGCGCCGGCAGAGCGACAGATAAAATCCACAGTCCTGCAAGCAATACGCCGGGTATCCAGCTTTTCATGGCTGCCTGCCTCCTTGTAAAACGGCCATCAACCTCAATAGCGCCAGGTCATGCCGAGCGAAGTGACGTTCCGGCTCACCCTGAAGTCCGAGACGGTCGAATAATTTCGGTCCCAAAGGTGCTGGAGGGTCAGCGTCAGCTTGGGCGCGATCTCTTTCGATAGAGCCGCCAGCACGATGGCTTCGTCGTCGGCGCGGTCGCCGCCGACAGCGGACTGATCGCCGTAAAAACGGGTATGGTACTCCGCGTTGACCGCGGCTCTGATCTCCCACGGCAGGCTGAGCAGGAGCCCCGCGACCGCCTTGTGGCCGAGGTAGCTCCACTCTTTTCCTCCGGCGTCTTCACGGTCGAAGTGGTAACCGAAATTCACCTGATGCCGCCCGCCGCCGAAGCGGATGAAATGCACCAGCCCCACCAACCCGTTCACGGCGTCCCGGCGATCGATGCTGGAATAATCCTGGTGGTGGAAGAAGCCTTTGTATTGCCCGCGGAGCAGGGCCGTCGTGAAATTGGACGAGTCTTCCTGGACTGTGAAACTGAACGTGCCGGTCGGGCGCTGGAGAAGCTTTTCGCCTCCGAGCAGCAGGATGTCGTTGCTCAACTGAAGCCCGGCGTTGGCCGGCATCTCCGCGAGATGGGTTTTGTAGTAGAGGTTGACGCCGAGCAGGTGGTCGCTCAAGTCGAAGGAGTGAGCGTTGTAGTTGAGCGTTTGCAGCGCGGAGTAGGTGACGCTGCTCTCCCACGGCCCCGACCTGTAAAACGTGTAGTCCGCTCTCACGTTTATCAGGTTTCCGTAACTTCGCTTCGCATCGTTGGCGCCCGCGGCGTTGCTGTCGTATTGGCCGTTCAAAGCGACCTGCAGGCGGAGGCGTTTGTCTTCGGCGCGCTCCTGCAGGACGGTCAGGAGTTGTTGCGTCGGGCCGACGATCGGCGCGGCTGGCTCGATCTTCACGGCCTCGGTCAGCTCGGCGACCGCCTCCTTCTCCCGCCCCAACGCCCGCAGCGCGAGACCCAGGGAGTATTGGTTCAGCTGCCGCGTTTTGGCCTGCGTCGAAACGTTTTTGCGGAAATAGCCGACCGCCGTCTCATAGTCCTTCTTCTGATAATAGCAAAGGCCGATGTAGTATCCGACGTTGTCCTTTCGCGGCTCCGCCTTGTAGACCGTAAGAAACTCGTTCAGCGCGTTGTCGAACTTCTTCTGGCCGTAGAGACTGATTCCTAACTGGTAGCGGAGATCGGAGTTCTTCGGCGCGCGCTCCAGCCCCCGTCTCAGGTAGCGCTCGGCCTGGTCGAAATTCCCCTGGGCGTTGTAGCTCAAACCGAGGTAATAGATAACGTCGGTATGACCGGGGTCGAACCCGTGGGCCTGGAGCAGCTCGCGCGTCGCCTCGGCGTAGCGTCCCTCGTCGTAGGCCAGCACGGCGCGCGTGAAGAGAATTTCGGCGGTTTCAAAATTTCCCTGCGCCCGGCTCGCAGTGGGGACAGCGAGAGCCAGGAATCCGAAGGCGAGGAGGCAAATGATTGGGGCAGGCTTCAAGGTCAAGAATAGCTCCACCAAAGATGTATTCTTTTTTATACCGTCGGGAATCCGCTCTGTCAATTCATTTTATTTTTTATTTTTTTTGTTGTAGGTAAGGCGTGGCCGCGTCAAGAACGAAGTCGATGTCGGCCGGGATAAGCGACTCCGGGCAATAGACCATGAGGGGCGCTTCTCGCCCCTGCACCTTGACCAGGCGCAACGGCTTCACGCGGATGGAGTCTTTCAACTCCATCGCGGTCTGCGCGCTCAGCAGCATCGGCACGCCCAGCTCTTTGGTGAGCGCCTCGAGCCGTGCGCCGAGGTTGACCGTGTCGCCGATGGCGGTGAAATCCGAGCGGATCTCCGAGCCGATACTGCCGACCACCGCTTCGCCTGAATTAATTCCCACGCCGACTTTCAACGGCCGGCCGGTGATCTCCGTCCACCTGGGAGCGAGCGCTTCGACCAGCTCGATCATCTCGATGCCGGTCTTGACGGCCCTGAGCGCGTCGTCGGCGTGACCCTTCGGCGCGCCGAAGATGGCAAAGACGGCGTCGCCGATGAACTTATCGATGGTCCCTTCGTGCTTGAAGACGATGCGCGTGACGCGCGCCAGATAATCGCTCAACAGTGACACCACCTGCTCGGGCGCGATCTGCTCCGAGATGCCGGTGAATCCACGGATATCGGAGAAGAGCACGGTGATGTGCTTGCGTTGTCCGCCAAAGCCGAGACCTTCGCGATTCTGGAGCAGCTCCTCCGCCACATCCGGAGAAACATAACGGCGTAAAATTGCGCGAGTGCGGATGCGCTCCTTTTGCTCGCGGACATAGCTGTCCACGGTGATGCCGCCATAACACAGCGCCGTCGCGAGCACGGGAGCGACGAGAGGAGTCCAAAGCTCGTGGTTCGCGAATAGGTAGAGTCCGGCGAAGGCGTACAGGCCGTTCAGCGCCAGCACGAGCGCGGCGGCCTGCCAGGGCCGGAAGCCGATCGTAACGCCTATGGCCACCGCCGAGAGCAGGAAGAAGAGGGGGACGTGGCCGCCTCGCGAAAGGGGAACGATGGGATCGTTGGCCGCCAGCGTTTCGACGAAATTCGCCTGAATTTCAACGCCGGCCGTCTGTTGGTGGGCGCTGAAGGGGGTTGGGAAAACATCGTGTTCGCTGGGCGAAAAGTTTCCCACGAGGACGATCTTGTCGCGGAAAAATTCCGGCTCGATCTCGTCCCTCAAGATGCGATAGTAGGGCGCGACCGGATAAGTGCGCGCCGGACCGCGAAAGTTGATGATCATCGGAGAGGTCGAGACTGCCTTGCCCCCGACATGCTCTTTGCCGGCGGCGGCCTCATGTATTCGCTGCGCAAAGCCGGGAAACGTCTGATCCTGAAACCGCAAGGCGGGCCTCCCTCGCCGTACGATTGCGTCGCGGTCCCTCACGAGGTTGACGATTCCGTAGGCCATCGCGTGTTCCCGGATCAGCGGGATGGGGAGGCTCAGGGTCTCTCTGGGGCCGAAGTCGCTGGAGACTTCTGTATGCTCGGCGGCGAGGATGACATTGCCGGCCTCCTTTATCGCTTCGGCCAGCGCGCGGTCTTCACGCGGATCGGCCCTGGGCGCGGTGAAGAGAACGTCGAAAGCGATAACTTTGGCCTCAGCCTTAGCGAGCTTGCGAATAAGCGACGCATGCAGCGTTCTCGGCCACGGCCAGGGGAGACCCATCTCGTCAAAAGAATCCTGGTCGATGCTCACCAGCACGATCGGGAGCTGAGGAGCAAGAGAACCGCGCATCTTGAATCTCAGATCCAGGCTCTTTAGTTCGAGGGCGTCGAGCAGCCCGCGATGGTGAAGCAGAAAAACGAACGCTGCCAGGAGAGCGCCGATCAACAACGGCCGGACTATCTGTCTGAAGTTCATGCTCTATGCTCTTTGCGCGGATGAGGCAGAGTAAAAGGCCGTAACTCAGCTGTCAAGCCGGGGCGTTCCCTCGACGCGGAGATTGTGTTATCGTCCAATAATCCAATGGCAGACTTAGAGTCACAAGCTTCCGATCAAGACCGCTACTTCATGGGGTTTGCGTTAGGCGAGGCGCGTAGAGGCGCCGAGGAGGAGGAGATTCCGGTCGGCGCCGTAGTCGTCCGCGACGGCCAGGTTATCGCCCAGGCCCACAACCGCCGTGAGGAGACCCAGATCCCCACGGCCCACGCGGAAATCCTCGCGCTTGAAGCGGCGGCGGCCCATCTCAAAAGCTGGCGGCTCGAGGAGTGCGTCCTGTACGCGACGCTCGAGCCCTGTCTTATGTGCGTCGGCGCGATGCTGCAGGCGCGCGTCTCGCGCCTGGTCTTCGGCTGCCTGGACCCCAAGGGCGGGGCGGTCGAGTCGCTTTATCAGCTGTGCGACGATCCCCGCCTCAACCACTCGCTTCCCGTAACCGGAGGAGTCCTGGAGCAAGAGTGCAGCGCAGTGCTGAGCGGATTTTTCGCCGGGCTGAGGGGGAAAAAGCGCCGTTCGAGCGAGTTCGCCTAGCCCCGCCTTTAAAAATGCTCTCTGCCATGTTACCTTGACCGGCGATCCCAGTTGCAAATGTCCGAAACAGCGCGCGGAGAGGTGGCCGAGCCCGGTTGAAGGCGCTTGACTCGAAATCAAGTTCACCCACAGGGTGACGGGGGTTCGAATCCCTCCCTCTCCGCCAAACATTTTCGCGTTCATCTTCAGGGGACTACCCCTCATCGGTTCCCAATCAAAAGCCTGTCCGATAAAAGTCACGTTTCCTAACCCCCAATTTGTCCGTGTATTGTCCGAGTTCTCCAGCCTGCCGTCTGATCGGAACGACCTTTTGCTGCTCCGCTTCGCGCTTTAGGTGCTCTTGCACTTGATCTGTCAGGAGTCCACGCGAAAAGGCGGCCGGTTCCAGTACCTCAGTTTGACGACACACTCTCATCGAAGTTATACTTGTCTCTTGTTGGTGCGTTCCCATCGCGTTTTGTGTTTCGAGGGAGCTATCAACAGGGAATGATCATGCCAAAATACGGGAACGTGGGGTACGAATCTGGTCGCTGAATGCTGAAAGCAAAGAAGTGAAGCTGCGCTCGTACCTCATCGGGCTCGTTGTCGCTTTCCTTCTGCCGGTGCTGATTTTCGCCGGCGCCATGATTCTCCTGTTCGGCAGGCAGCAACAAGCTGCCGTGGAGGAAGGATTACTTGACACCGCCCGCGCCCTCTCGCACACCGTTGACCGCGAGCTTGGGGCCTGGATAGCCAGCCTCAAAGGGCTGGCGACCTCAGAGCATCTGGAAACGGGCGACATAAGGCGGTTCCACGAGCAAGCCTCCCGCGTGCTGGCCGCGCATGGAGGGTGGAATGCCATCGTGCTGATCGATCTTTCAGGCCAGCAGATCGTCAATACACGATTTCCCTTTGGGACGCGCCTGCCGCGAGCTGGCGATACCAGCATCCTCAGGCAGGTGCCGGAAACCGGCGAGCCTGCCGTTTCCGATCTTTTCTACGGGCCGGCCTCCAACCAACGGCTCATTGCGATCGGCGTGCCGGTTTTCGTCAACGGCCGACCCAAGTATGTGCTCACGTCAAGCGCTTCTCCGGCCTTCCTGACGCGCCTCCTGCAAGAGCAGAAGATTCCTCCCGACCGGATCGGAACTATCATCGACCGGAACAATGTTACCATCGCCAGGACGCGCGATCTGGACGAACACCTTGGAAAGGTCGCAGAGCCCATATTTGCAGTCCGGAAGGAAGAAGCTGAGGAAAGAGTATCGCAGGGCTTCCTTGGGGAAAAAGAGCAAGTCGTTGCGGGCCTACACCGCGCAGACCTGTCGGGTTGGACCGTGGGGCTGGCGGTTCCGCTATCGACGATCGAATCGCCGGTCCGCAATGCGCTCCTGCTTGCCACGGCGGTCGGGTTGGTCCTTCTCGGCAGCGGTATTCTTCTCGCGCTGCGGATCGGTCGGAAGATTGTCGGTCCCATTACCGCTCTCTCGGATGCGGCGAACGCTACAGGCGCATTCGAGGCTCCGCACGGCATTTCCTCGGGTATTTACGAGGTGAACCGAATGGTGCAAGCGATCCGGGGCGCCGCCGATAGTCTCAAGCGCAATGAGGAAAAGTTCCGAGGCCTGTTGGAGTCGGCGCCGGACGCCGTGGTGGGAGTCAATCCCGCGGGCCGGATAGTCCTGGTTAATGCGCAAACGGAGAAGCTATTCGGCTACGGTCGCGAAGAGCTGCTCGATCAACCCGTCGAGATATTGGTGCCGGAGCGCTTTCGGGATGTCCATGTGCGGCACCGGGCAAGTTATTTCTCGGCGCCCCAGCCCAGACCGATGGGAATGGGTCTCACGCTTTACGGCCGGCGCAAGGATGGGAGTGAGTTTCCTATGGAGGTCAGCTTGGGGGTTTTGAAGAACGGAGAAGACCATCTTGTAACAAGCACTATCCGCGACATTACCGCGCGCGAGCGAGCCGCCCAAGAGATTCAGCGTAACCTGGAGCGTATCCAGGCGCTCAACGAAATAGACAAGGCCATCATCACGACGTTGGATCTCCGGACCGTCCTGGACGTGCTTTTGGAAAAAATGGACCTTGTTTTACCTTACGCTGCCACCACGGTGAGATTGTTTAACCCGAAGAACGGGCTTTTAGAACCCGTGGCTTGCCGAAATCTCGACGCGGAGGACTGGAAGGCCCAGGAATGGAGGGGAGGCCGGGGATTGGCCAATATTGTTTTTGAAGCGGGCGCGCCGGCGATGATTCACAATGCTCAAGTCGACCCCCGCGTGCGGGACGCCGAGTTTTATCGTAGGCACAAGCTAGTCTCCTATCTGGGAGTTCCCCTGATCGGCAAGGATGGGATATTGGGGGTCCTGGGTTTTTACACGAAAGAGGAGCACGAATTTACCAGGGCCGAGATCGAGTTTCTCACTACTCTGGCGGGACAGGCGGCAGTAGCGATTCATAATGCCCAACTCTATGAAGCGGCCAGGGAGCAGGCAGCCGAGTTGGAGAGATCGAATAAAGTAAAAGATGAATTTCTCAGTGTCATGTCGCACGAGATGAGGACGCCGCTCACCGCGGTCGTGGGTTATGTCGGACTGATCAAAGAACGGATGCTCGGAGAGATCAATCCCAAACAAGACGAGGCCCTGCAGAAGGTAATGGACCGCGCGGCTGATCAGCTCCAGATGGTCAACGCTGTCCTGCAGACCACCCAGCTTGAAGCGAGCGCAGCCAAACTGGAGCGCGAGACGATAAATATCCCTGATCTGTTGAGCAGTCTTAAATCCGACTACGAGCTCACCCACAAGAAAAAGGAGGTTGCGCTTCTTTGGGACTACCCCTCCGAGCCGGCGCCGGTGCTCGCCGACCGCGGCAAACTTCAGCAGATTCTCCAGAGCCTCATTAGCAACGCCCTCAAATTCACGGAGAAAGGCGCCGTAACTATCTCTGCTCGCATGGCCACAGGCACTAGGGATCAAGTGTTGGGGGTTGAGTCCGACTCTCAGTCCCAAAATCCCGGCACGCGGCGTCTAACACCGACTTCCCGCTTCATCGAGCTGAAAGTGTCGGACACGGGCATGGGAATTCCCAAAGACAAGCTCCAGCTGATCTTCGGCAAGTTTTTCCAGGTGGATAGCTCTGAGACGCGGCTCTACGGGGGCGTGGGGTTGGGGCTTTATATCGCCAAACGGTATGTCGAACTGCTGGGAGGACAAATGGTCGTTGAGAGCGAAGTCGGTAAGGGATCGACGTTTACGGTCACTATACCGTGCGAGACCTAAACGGCGAGGGTAGGGTAGTCCACTTTCGGCAAGGAGCCCTGTTTTGTCTTCTTTCGGTTAAACGGCAGGTTTTCCGCCGTTGACTATCCGTGTCTACGGGAAAGGCTTCCTTTTCTCCATGCACTATTATATATGAAATCTCTAATGGCGCCTCCTCCGGGAACTGGAGTTCCCCCCTTGTCTCGCAAAGATTTAACTCAAAAAAAATCGCCCGCTTTGCGCCGGGAGAGCATTCACAAACTTCTGGCAGAACTTAACCAGGACATCACATCGCTAGAAATCGCCAGCCTTCTTAGGAAGATTACGGAAAACGTTCGAGACATTCTTAAAGTCGACGTTTGCGATATTAGCATTGTCGAAAGGGAGACCTGGAAAACGATGGCGATATCCGGAATTGACCCGGGATCTGTTGCCCCAAGTCGACCTAAAACCATTCATGGCCGCCTGGAGTGGATCATCGACAATCGAAAGCCTCTAATAATCCCTGACGGCAACCGAGAGACAAACCTTTTGCCGGGGCCCACGGTGAGAGCCCTTGAATGCCGGGGTTACCTGGGAGTTCCCATGCTATCGAGGAGCGGGAAGGTTGCGGGCGTCATCAGGGCATTGACCTATCAGCCCAGAGATTTTACCCAACGACAGGTAAATCTTATCCAGCAGTTCGCAAACGGCGCGGCTATTGCGTTGGACAATGCCCGGCTGCTTCAGGAAATGACGGCGAAAAACAAGGAGATTGAATCGGTCAATTTCCGGCTCGGCCAGCTTCTCGCGGAGCAAAACGCTCTACGGGAAATCTTTACCGGGATTAACCTTCTGGATCTAGACGCATTGCTCCGTCAGTTGGCGGAGCACGCCGCTAAACTCCTGAGTGCAGACCACATCGTGGTCAGGCTCCTTAACAAACAAGGGGCCCTTGAAACAGTCGCCCTTGTAGGTGAGGGCGCTGAGTCTCTTCGGGACCAGGTCCTGATTTCAGGCACGAGGCGCTCTACCTGGGTTATAGAGAACCGCCGACCTCTGGCGATCAGAGATATCAGTCAAGACAAAATCTTTGGGCCGGGTCACCTGATGCGAGCGATGGGCGTGAAGGGCTATCTCTGTTTCCCTTTGATCTCTCGGGATCGCAAGCCGATTGGCACGCTCCAGGTGACGACGCTCACTGAGAGAGAATTTCAACAAGACGAGATTATCCTTGCTCAGCAGTTCGCTTCAGTGGCGGCTATTGCCATCGAGAACGCGAGGTTGTACGAGGAAGTCCAACAAAAATCCCAAGAGCTGGAAGATGCCTTCAAGGCCAAAACCGCCTTTCTGAACACTATGGCGCACGAGCTTCGAACCCCGCTCAATGTCATGGTCGGCACCCAACAGCTCATATTGGACGGCGTGTACGGCGAGGTGAGCGAAGAGGCAAAGAAAGGGCTGAAAGTCATAGGCCGCCAGGCCTTTACTATGGTGCAACTTATCAACGAAATTCTGGACCTGGCGCGAGTCGAGGCCGGAGGAGTATCAAGCGACGTTGACAACTTTCCGATTGAGGAGATTCTGATCGACCTTCAATCCGACTTCGCGCCGCTCGTCAAAGAGAAAGGGCTCAACCTGGAAATGAAGGTTGATAATCCCCCGTTGAGGTTGAACACTAACAAGCAAAAAATGAAAGAGATTCTTCAAAATCTCCTGTTGAACGCCGTCAAGTACACTGACCGAGGGGAGATTAAGGTTCGGGCCTGCGCCCTTTTTGGCGCGCCCGAATCGGGTGACAAGGGAGGGCGGCTCTGCATCACGATAGAGGATACGGGAATCGGGATCAGCGAAACCGATCTGCCCTATATTTTCGATCCTTTTTACATGGTTCAGGGTGTGGACCGGAGAAAATACCCCAGCACGGGCTTAGGGCTAACGATTGTAAAGCGGCTCGTGGAGCTGCTTCACGGAGACGTTCGCGTCGAGAGTAAGTTGGGCAAAGGCTCGACTTTTTCCGTACGCCTGCCGGTGCTTCTCCCAACCGAGTCCAGAGGAGGGACCTCGAAATCAAGTTCACCCACAGGGTGACGGAGGTTCGAATCCCTCCCTCTCCGCCAAAATTCCTCCGCGATCCCCACAACTTCCTGATTTCCCCCACAACCGCCTGACTGCTAGTTAAAAGCCCTCTGTGCTCAAATTGTGCTTGAGTTGTGCCTAAACCTGAAAGGCCAGCGAACATTTCCATCACTCCGCCGCGCCTCCGCTCATTTTAGGAGTCTCGGAAAAGGTCAGCGATAGTTTTCATGGGTAGAAAGAGCCGGTTGGGCTTATCCGGGAACGGAAGAAAGTCGAAGTGCTGGTAAAAACGCCTAGCGGGATCATCGATGGCATCAACGACAGCCGCCGCAGCAATCTGCGATGATTGAGCGTAGGCACGATGGAGCGCGTTTAGGAGAAGAAATTCACCAAGCGCTTGCTCTCTGTAACGCTGGTCTACGGCCAGGCGACCGAGGAGCGTGACCGGAACGACGGGATAGGCCGGAAGCTTTTTGGCCACGTCAAGGGGCAAGTCGCCGAGATCAATTCCAAATGATGACAAGGTATAATAGCCTAAGATGATGTTGGGGTGGGTCGAGACAAGGACAAAGGGCGCAGCCACGCGGCGACGCATATCCTGGCCAGCCTGTTCTTTCAGATAGTGGTCGAGGGAGTCATTGCCGCACGAGAAAGCGGCGCGGTCATGGTGTCTGGCAAGCGGTTCGACACGCCATGAGGACGGCTCGCTTTCAGGGAGCATCTACCTCGCCCGTGATCCTGCGTAGCGGCGTGCAGCCTTGCGGAGCCGGGAAGATGGCGCCTCAGGCTTGAGAAGCGTAGCGACGAAAGCTTCACGGTCGCGGGCGCTCAAAGTCATGACCTCGTGCTCGTGTACGGTGCGCACAGCGACTTCATAAGCGCTGCTGACCACAAAATCGGTCATGGTGCGCCCGGTGATTGCTGCGGCGCGCAAAAGGAAGGCTTTCTGATCAGCCGTGATGCGCGTTTCAAGCCGCTCCTTCTTTGCCGTGTGGTTACCCTGGGTTTCGTGTGTTTGTCTAGCTGCCATAGTCTTTTCTCCGGACTGGAGCGATTGTACGGCTATATGCCGTACATGTCAAGGGTGCTGCTAGAAGTTTCAGCGCGTGCCGGGGAGGGACCTCGAAATCAAGTTCACCCACAGGGTGACGGGGGTTCGAATCCCTCCCTCTCCGCCAAAACTCTTTCCTCTGCCGCCGCGCTTCTCTCAGAAATTATAAGCCAAAGTTTTGAGCGCGAAGTTGACCACGCTCAGCACAATCGCGCCCAGGATGGCGGGGAGGAAGCCTTGCACGGAGAAGCCGGGCACCAGGGCGGCGGCCAGCTTGAGCATCAGGGCGTTGACCACGATCAGAAAGAGCCCGAAGGTGAGGAAGGTCAGCGGCAAGGTTAAAATCTTCAGGAGAAATCCCAGCGTGGCGTTGACCAAGCCGACGACCAACGCGGCGATCAACGCCGCGCCGAAGCCTCTCACGTTGAATCCGGGGACGATGTGGGCCACGATCAACAAGCTCAACGCGCCCAGGAACCAGTGGGCGATCACGTACATCATCGCGCAGGAGCCTCCTCTCTTGCCCGATTTCCAATCGACGATAGCCGCCGGTCAAGCCGAATACTAACGCGAATCGCATTCCGATCCAAGAGGACGTTGCGATCACGGAACAAACTTCCTTCCGATATTTTTATGTGTTATTAGTTGCAGAGTAATGATCGGCTGTGAGCGGTCTGCGGGAGAGGTGACCGAGCGGTTGAAGGTGCACGACTGGAAATCGTGTGTACCCCTAATACGGGTACCGGGGGTTCGAATCCCCCCCTCTCCGCCAGTATTTAAAAAAGACGTGTCTCGTGTTCGTGTTCGGTGCGGGGATGCCGGTCACGATCACGTTTTCACGAGCACGATCACGGTTTTCCCCCCGTCGGCAATACCAGCCTGTAGCCGATGCCCGGCTCGGTCCTGAGAAGTCTTTCCTTGGCGTTGGGCGCTTCGATCTTTTTACGCAAGTGGTTCACATACACCCGCAGATATTGGGATTGCTCTTCCGCATTGGGTCCCCAGACCTCCCGCAATAACTGTTTGTGCGTCACTACCTTGCCCGCGTGCTGCGCCAGAACTTTGAGTAGAGCGTATTCCGTCGCGGTGAGTTTCACTTCCTGCTTGTTGACGGTGATGGTATGGCTGCTGAAATCGACGGCCAGATGTCCAGCCTGGAAGTAGGGCTCGTCTTTCTCGGTGGACGAGCGCCTCTGGATCGCCCTTAGGCGGGCGAGCAGCTCCGGCGAGTCGAACGGCTTGGTCACATAGTCGTCCGCTCCCGCGTCCAGCGCGGCGACCTTCTCTTCGGCGCCGGCCTTCACCGTGAGCACCAATACAGGCACGCGGCTCCATTCGCGCAGGCGCCGGAGCGCGGTCAGCCCGTCGACCTTCGGCAGGCCGAGATCGAGCAGAACGACGTCGGGCCGGCGGAGCGCGATGTCCGACAGGCCCTGCTCGCCGGTGTCCGCCTCCAGCACCCGGTAACCGTCGGTTTCGAGCACGACCCGGAGCAGCCGCCGGATCTGGACCTCGTCGTCGATGATGAGCGCCGTAACCTTTTCGCTCAAGCCAGCTCCTCCAGCGCCTCGGCGCGCATGGTTTCGACCGGAATCGTCAGCGTGAATTCGGCTCCTCCCGTCTCGCGGTTGGCCGCGCGCGCAGAGCCTCCATGAGATCGCACAAAGTTATCCACGATCGCGAGTCCGAGCCCCGTGCCGCCCGGAGGGGCGTCGGACGCGCGGTAGAACTTCTCAAAGATCCGCCGCAAGTCCGTTTCCTTCACGCCCGGCCCCTCATCGAGAATCGCAAGCGTGAGCCGGTCTCCGTCTAAAGCAGCGCGGACGGTGATGGTTGTGCCGGGCCTGCTCCAAGAGGCGGCGTTGAGGAGAAGGTTATAAAGGCATTGTTCGATCAGAGCTTGATCGAGTCTGACCATCGGAAGATCGTGATCGGCTTCTACCGCGATCTCGTGCTCGGCGACTCCATCACCGGCCAAGTCTATGGCGGCCTGGACGAGCTCGGCCACATCGCACCAGTCCAGCTTCGGCTGGATGACGCCGGCTTCGATGCGGGTCATGGTCAGGAGGTTGTCGATGACCCGGCGCAACCGTCGAACCGCGGATTGCACTTCCCGCAGCGTGGCGCGTTTTTCTTCGTCTCCGCCGAGCTGCCTCCCTAAAGCATCGATGCCGGCCTGCACGGCCGACAGGGGAGTCTTGAGTTCATGCGAGACGCTGTCGAGCAGCGCGCGTCTTAACCGCTCGGAGGCTTCGAGTACCTCGGCGCGTTTCACGGCTTCAACCACATGATCTTTTTCCAGAATCAAGCCGATCAGTACCGCGAACGCTTCAAGGAGTTCTGTTTCGCCGCGATCGAGCGATTTTCCGGGAGCTCGACGAACGCACAACACGCCCATGACGGCGGTACGGCCCTGCAAAGGCAAACACCGGGCGCTCGAATCCCCGCGCGCTCCGATGAATCCGTCCGCCTGCGACGGATGATCGAAGGCCCATAGGGCAGCGGTCTTCTCCCTTTCAGAAAGAGTGAACGAGCTGGCCGGGTGCGCGAGCTCCGAGAGCGTGTGATCTTTTCGGCGCAGGAGGAGCGCGGCCTGCGCGCCCGAAACGGACGCGATCAAGCTCACGGCCGCACCGAGTCCGGTTTCCAGGTCCGTCGCAAAGGCCGCCTGATGCGCCAGCTCATACAAGGCCGCGGTCCGCCGTTCGCGACGCCGCTCCGCCATTTCACTTGAGCGCAGGCGGCTGGCGAGGTGGCCCATCGCCATCGCGACGACGAAGAACGTGGCGAACATCATCGCATCCTCAAGTCTGTCTATGTAAAAGGTGAAGTGAGGCGGAATGAACAGGAAATTCCAGACCAGGGCGCTGATCGCGGCCAGGATCAACACCGGGGCCCGTCCGAGCTTCAGAGCCGCAGCGACGATTAACAGCAGATAAAGCAGCGCGATCGATAGGTAGCCGGTGAAGGGCTCAAGGAGCAGGGACGCGACTGTCACCAAAACGACGAGAACTCCCGCCAGGGCGACCTGGTGAATAAAAGAAGCGCCGTTCAATCTTTCAACAGGCCGGTCCCTTCGGGTATCCTCGCGGGACTTGTCGGGCCGGGCCTCCGGGCTCGGCTGCGCGCCGTCCGCCATAAAATCATTCTAACTTCCGCTTTTCGGGATTGCTACCGCTCGGCGCGCGCGCCGTAGGCGGAATGAAAACGCGAATCGGCAGAATCATCATTTCTAAGCCTTCGAATTGAAGCCGCTGCTCCAGCGTGAAGGGCGTATGGTTGTGAAGCAAGCGGGTAAGAAAATTCTCCCTTTCAAAAACCAGCTTCCCGGCAAAAAAGACCGGCCTGGAGCAATCTCCGGCCACAGACCCGCACAATTTCTCCAACTCTTCGATGAGGTCGATCCCTAGCGAATAACGATACTCCGCGTACCAGCCCAGGCAGTTGGCAAATTCCACGAAGCTTTTAAGATCCTCTTCCTTCGATCCACGCAAGTTGTCGATCTCGCTAAGTCCCTTGAATCGTCCGGAGTCGATTAGTCCAATCGAGACAAAGACGACGTTCTTGAAATGGTTCGGAAACAGCCGGGCAATGCTGAGCAGGGAATGAACTGCGAGCCCGTCGAAGTCCCTGACGATGAGGACGGCGGTGGGGGCATGCGGCTGCTTAGCCGGCACCGGATGTTTTAGGTCCGGCCGAAACGGGATATTGATCAGCGTTTCATCAAGGCTCTTCAGCGCCCGCTGCACCTGATCGTAATGCGCCCGGACTATATAGCAGAGAAGAATGAAGCCTGACGTCACCAGGAGCGTGACCCATCCTCCCTCGGCGAACTTGATGATTATCGTGACGATCAGAATAGTCGCCGTGAACAACAAACCGAAACCATTCACCAAAAGTTTGCGCCGCCAAAGCTTCTCGGTTTTTCTTGATGCCCACCAATGGCGGCACATGCCCAGCTGAGAAAGGGTGAAGGTCAGAAAGACATTGATGCTATACATGACGACCAGCAGCCTTACGTCGCCGCCGGTATAAAGGAGAAACGCGACCGAGGCCAGACCCATGAACCAGACGCCGTATTGCGCGACCAGGTGGTCGCTTAGATGGGAGAAGCGATGGGGAACCCACGAATCTACCGCCATGTTGGAAAGCACCCTTGGACCGTCGATAAATCCGGCTTGCGCGGCGACGAGGAGGATGGTCGCCTCGGTGACCAGCGTTACGATCACCAGAGCGTACGCTGAGTCCGGCGAAAAGAAGTTCCCGTAGACTGTCGCGAAAAGACTGGCGTTCAAAGTTTTACCCGACTCATGGGAAACCCGGTTCAACAAGTAACAAACCAGAAGGCCGCTCGCCGTGAAGGCGAGGGACACGGCCATGTAACGCATCGTTCTTTTCCCCGTCTCGACTCTGGGTTCGCGCAGGGCCTGAAGGCCGTTGCTGACCGCCTCGATGCCCGTGTAGGTGCCGCCGCCGAGACTATAGGCATGAAGAACGATAAAAACCGTCGTCCATAATCCCAGGGCTTGTATGTCTCCGAGCGTCTTCTGATAGGTGGCGGACGCGAGCGCGGGAATGTCCGCGGCCTTCGGGCCGACCCCCAGGCTGATCGCGAAAATGTGCGCGACGACAAAAAGGATAAAAATCGGCAGCAGAAAAAGAACCGATTCCTTGGTGCCGCGTAGATTCAGGTAGAGAAGCAGAAAAATCAAGCAAAATTCGACCGCCAGCTTTGTCCCGTGGATGGAAGCGGGCAGGAAGCTGAATATCTGGTCGCCGGCGCTGGCGACGGAGATAGTGATCGTCAGCATATAATCCACAATCAGGGCGGAGCCTGAGACCAGACCGACCTTTGGCCCCAAAAGTTTTGTCGCGACCAGATAGCCGCCGCCGCCCGTGGGGAACAGCTCGATGATGTGGCTGTAGCTCGCCGATATGACAAAGACGGTCAAGGCCATGAGAATCGCTAACGGAAGCGCGAGGAAAAAATGCTCTCCCAGGGCGAGGTACGCCTCCTCCGGCCCATACGCGGATGAGCTAAGACCGTCCGCGCCGAGACCGACCCACGCCAGAAAGGCGATGAGCGAGATCTGGTGGAAGACCTTCGGGTCCAGTGGATCTTTGGGCTTGCCGAACAATAGTGTCTTGAGGGATGGGCGCTCCGTTGCGCGCAACGCATTTCCCGCTTTCACCCCCACACGCTAACAAGCGGGGGAGCGATCGCCTAATTAAAAGCCCGCACAAAGGCGTAAAAAAAACATTAAAAAACTTCGCGGCTTTTGTCTTGATTCTTCCAATAGCTCGTCGTAGTCTGAGAATGTTTCCGGCATTCGGCCGGATGTCGATTGCTGATAGTCGGGTCCTGTGCAAGGCGGTCCCGCAAATCCCGTCAGGTCCGGAAGGAAGCAGCGGTAGCGGATCTACCCCTGTGCCACGGGGCAGCCCGGCTGTCAGCAATGGGCATCCTGTCCTCGCTGCGCTCGGAATCTCAGATTTCAAATCTCAGATCTGCAATCTGAAATTTGAGATTTGAGATCGCGGGGCGAGGGGGGCTAGCTGAGGGGAGCGCATGTCTTACCAAGTCATCGCCCGTAAATGGCGGCCGCAGTGTTTCGACGAGATCGTCGGCCAGGGCCACATCACCCGCGTCCTGCGCAACGCCATCCGCGGGGGCCGCATCGCGCACGCCTATCTTTTTACCGGCGTGCGCGGGGTGGGTAAGACCACGGCCGCGCGCATTCTCGCCAAGGCGCTCAATTGCGAGAAGGGGCCGACCGCGGAGCCTTGCGGCGAGTGCGTTCAGTGCGTCGAGATCAAACAGGGCAACTCGATCGACGTCTACGAGATCGACGGGGCCTCGAACCGCGGCATCGACGAGGTGCGCCAGATCATCGAGAACGTCCGCTACCAGCCCGCCAAGAGCCGCTTTAAAATCTACATCATCGACGAAGTGCACCAGGTTACGCGGGATGCCTTTAACGCGCTGTTGAAAACGCTCGAAGAGCCGCCGCCGTTCGTCAAATTCATTCTGGCGACCACCGAGCCGCAACGCCTTCCCGATACCATCCTGTCGCGCTGCCAACGCTTCGACTTCCGCCGTATCGCGGTGAGGGAGATCGTCGAGCGGCTGAAAAAGATCGCCGAAGCGGAATCGCTGCAAATTACAGATGGGGCACTCTTGCTGCTCGCGCGGGAGGCGGAAGGGAGCATGAGGGACGCGCAGTCGCTGCTGGAGCAGCTTCTGGCCTATGCCGGGTCCGAGGGCGAGAGCGAGGTCGGCAAGGCGGCGATCGACGAGCGGCGGTTGGAGGAGTTGCTGGGGATCGCGGAGCGGCGCGCGCTCTACGAGATCTCCCATGCCGTGATCCAGCGGGACGCCAAGCGATGCGTCGAGCTGGTGGCGGAGGTTATGAATCAGGGGCG
Organism: Deltaproteobacteria bacterium RIFCSPLOWO2_12_FULL_60_19; assembly: GCA_001798595.1. Lineage (GTDB taxonomy): Bacteria > Desulfobacterota > Binatia > UBA9968 > UBA9968 > 2-12-FULL-60-19. The sequence goes on from MGSS01000144.1 coordinate 21,082, forward strand.
TGACGTAACGCGCCTGTCACGCGACCTGGTGGAGCACTTTCGCAACCTGCTGATGGTCCGGCTGATACAAGACCGGGCGGCGGGAAGCGAAGAGCGCGGTCATCTCCTGGACCTCTCCGACCAGGAGATCGAGGAGCTGGGTCAACAGGGGAGCGCGCTTTCGGTCGACGCCTTGCTCGACTATTTCAAATTCATGGCCCAGGGCGACGAGGATACGGCGCGCTCCGCCTATCCGCGCTTTGCGCTCGAGGCGACGCTGATCCGGCTGGCGACGTTGCCGGAGACGATGCCGGTCGAAGAGGCGCTGGAGCGGCTGGAGGCGCTGGAAAGAAAGCTTGGCGGCGGCGCGGCGCCAAGATCCGCGCCTGCGGCGGAAAAGCCGCCGCCGGTCGTCAAAGCGGCAAGCGAGACCCGCCTTTCGGGCCACGGGCAGGCCGCAACGCCGGCGCCCGCGGCTACCGTGGCGGGCGAGTCGTCGCAAACCTGGAAGAGGTTCGTCGCCTTCGTCACGAAAGAGCGACGCATGCTGGCGGTGCATCTGGAGCAGGCCCAACTGCTGTCGCTGGCGCCAGGGCAGATGAGGCTCGGTGTGGAAGAAGGCCACCAGTTGAAATATCTCCAGGACGGGGAGCAGTTGTCGGCGCTGAAAGAGTTTGCGTGCCGCTTCTTCTCCGTCGAAACGGCGGTGTCGTTGACTGCGGTGCCGGCGAGAAGCCGGCAGAGCGAGGTTGAGAATTTGAACGTGTCGAAGGCGCCGAAAGTAGAAGAGGGGAACATGACCGACCTCGAGCGCGAAGCGATGCGTATTTTCGGCGGCTCGATGATTCAGGTGAAGAAGGAGCAGTAGAGAAAGGGGATTTTATGGCCAAAGGGTTCGGCGGCATGGGTAATCTCTTGAAGCAGGCGCAAGAGCTCCAAACGAGGATGGCGCAGGCGCAGGAAGAGCTTGCCCGCAAGACGGTGGAGGCCGCCGCCGGAGGAGGGATGGTCAGAGTGACCGTAAACGGGCAGCTTGGGTTGTCGTCGATCCAGATCGACTCGGCCGTGGTCAATCCCCAGGAGACCGAGATGTTGCAAGATCTGGTTTTGGCGGCGGTCAACGAAGGGCTGCGCCGCGCCCGTGAAATGGCGGCTGAAGAGATGGGCAAAATTACCGGCGGACTGAAGATACCGGGCTTAACACCCTGAACGCCGACCTCTATCGTCGATCATTTGTACTATGAGTAGCTATCCTGCGCCACTGGAACGTTTGATTCGCGAGCTGTGTAAGCTGCCCGGCATTGGAGAGAAGACGGCCGCCCGCCTGGCGTTCTTCATGCTCAAGGAGAACGCCGACGACGTGATGGCTCTCGCCGACAGCATCGGCAAGCTCAAGCAGGCGCTCGGCCTCTGCCGGACCTGTTTCGGGCTGTGCGAAATCGACTCGCGGCGCGACGGGGAGTTAAGCTGCCGGGTCTGCGAAGATCCGCGCCGGGAGCGGGAGAAGATCTGCGTGGTGGAAGAGCCGTCGGACGTGATGGCGGTGGAGAAGTCGCTGGAGTATAAGGGACTGTACCACGTGCTTCACGGGACTATCTCGCCGCTCGACGGCGTCGGGCCGGACGCGCTCAAGATCCGCGAGCTGTTGGAACGCGTGAGAAATGCCGGGGTTCACGAGATCATCGTCGCGACCAATCCCACGGTGGAGGGGGAGGCGACCGCGCTCTACCTCTCGAAAGTGATCAAGCCGCTGGGGATCAGAGTGACGCGGATCGCGCGCGGCTTGCCGATGGGCGGGGATATCGAATATACGGATGCGGTGACGCTCGGAAAGGCGTTGGAAGGAAGAAGGGAAATCTAGAGGAGGGGCTATGTGGATCCGACTGCTTGTGTTGTCTGTCCTTTTTTCTGTTGCGGGATGTTATTATCACGGACGCGACTTTCCCACGGTTCCTATAGAGGAGCTGCGTCCCAACGTTACGACCAAGAGCCAGGTCTACGGCAACTTCGGCGAGCCGAACGAAAAAGGCTCGGACAGCGGCCTTGAGACCTGGACGTACTACTACGAATTGTGGACGGTGACCGGGGTCCAAGACAAAAAGCGGCTGCACGTCACGTTCAACCAAAACGGCACGCTGCGCAATTACTCCTACAGCGCGCAATAAACCGTCCCATCATTCCCATACGTGGGAACAGCTGAAACAGCTTTGACCGCATCAGCTCAAGTCACGCCAAAACGTCTAAACCTCTTTGAGCGATACCTGACGGTGTGGGTGGCTCTCTGCATGGGACTAGGGGTCCTGCTGGGCAAATCGCTGCCCGGACTCGTCTCCGCCGTTCGCGAAATGGAGTTCGGCGCCGCCAGCCACATCAACGTTCCTATCGCCGTGCTGATATGGCTGATGATTTATCCGATGATGTTGAAGGTGGACTTTGCCTCTGTGCTGGGCGTGGGCAAGCGTCCCGAGGGCTTGCTCATCACGTTGTTCGTCAACTGGCTGGTCAAGCCGTTCAGCATGGCGCTTCTTGGATGGCTCTTTTTCAAGCGGCTGTTTCTACCGCTCATCGGCGCGCCGTTGGCGGACCAGTATATCGCCGGCGTGATTATCCTGGCTGCGGCGCCTTGCACCGCAATGGTTTTCGTGTGGAGTTATCTGACAGACGGCGACCCGGCTTACACGCTGGTTCAGGTATCGTTGAACGACCTCATCATGCTGTTCGCGTTCGCGCCCATTGTCACGCTCCTGGTGAGCGGAGCCTCAGCCTTGACGGTCCCGTTTATCGTGCTGCTCTACGCGGTGATCCTGTTCATCGTGATTCCGCTGGCGGCCGGTAGCCTGACCCGGGTGTGGCTCGTGCGCGCGCGCGGGTTGGAATGGTTCGAAAAAACGTTCCTGCCGGCGTTGCATCCGATTTCCATCCTTGCGCTGCTGACCACGCTGGTCATCGTCTTCGCGTTTCAGGCGGACAACCTCACCAACCGGTTTTTTCACGTCATCCTGATTGCGGTTCCGATTCTGATTCAGGTCTACTTCAACTCGTGGCTGGTGTATGGTTTGATGCGGCGGTTCAGGGCCCCCCACAACGTCGCCGCGCCGGGCGCGCTCATTGGAGCGTCGAACTTTTTTGAGTTGGCTGTGGCGACGGCGATTGCGTTGTTCGGCGCGGAGTCGGGAGCGGCGCTGGCGACGGTGGTGGGGGTGTTGGTGGAAGTGCCGGTTATGCTGTCGGTCTGCTCGTTCTGCAACCGCACGCGCCACTGGTTTCCACAGGCGGCGTGAGCGGCGTGGGCTGCGACGCGAGGTGAACCATGAAAAAACGAGTGCTCTTCGTTTGCGTTCACAACAGCGCCCGCAGCCAAATGGCGGAGGCGTTTTTAAATCGGATGTGCGGCGACGTATTCGAGGCGGAAAGCGCCGGACTGGAGCCGGGGGCGCTCAACCTGCTGGCTGTCGAAGCGATGCGGGAAATCGGAATCGACATCGGCGGGAACGGGACGCGCGGGGTGTCGGAGGTCATCGAGTCGGGCCAGAAATTCGATTGTGTTATAACGGTTTGCGACGAGAGCAGCGCCGAGCAATGCCCCGTTGTTCCCGGCGTCGCCGAGCGGCTACACTGGAATTTTCCCGACCCGGCTAAGTTTACGGGCACCTGGGAAGAAAGACTGGAGCAGACCAGAAACATCCGAGACGCGATTGAATCTAAGATCGAACAGTTTTGTCCGTCCGGCTGTCGAGCGGTGGCGTAGGGACGCTTGAACTGCTCGCCTCATTTTCCGCCGGCAGAAGAATTCGCACGGTGGTTCCTTTTTGCAAGCGGCTTTCGATCGCCAACGATCCTCCGTGGGCCTGAACGATATGCTTCACGATCGCTAATCCCAAGCCGGTTCCTCCGAGCTCGCGCGAGCGCGCCTTGTCCACGCGGTAGAAGCGCTCGGTCAGGCGGGGCAGCTCCTTTTCGGGAATGCCGCAGCCGGTGTCGGACACACTCAGCTCGACAAAGTGGGAATTGGGAGTTAGGGATTGAAAATTAGGGGTTCGGGATTCGGGAGTGGCCCCAATTCCTAATTCCCGATCCCTAATTCCACCCGACCGGGCCGCGATCGTGATGCTTCCCTTGTCGGTGTATTTGAGCGCGTTGTCGATCAGGTTGATGAGGAGTTGCTGCAGCCGGTCCGGATCTCCGAGAATAGGAGGCAACTCCGGCTCGATCTGCCGGAGCAGCGCAACGTCCTTCCGCTGCGCCTGATCCTGGAAAATTTCCAATACCTTGCCGATTAATTCCGCAGCCTGCAGCTTTTCTCTGGCGATTTGAATCTTTCCCGATTCGAGATCCGACAGAGTCAGCAAATCGTCGATGAGCCGGCCGAGCCTCTCGGAGTGGCGGTGGATGATGCCGAGAAAATGCTCCGCCTCCTTCGGATCCGCCGGCGGAGATCGAAGCAGGGTTTCGGCATAGCCCCGAATGGCGGTCAGCGGGGTGCGCAGCTCGTGAGACACGTTGGCGACGAAATCGGCGCGAACGGTTTCCAGCCGCTTGAGCTCCGTGACATCGTGAAGGACCAGGATGTACCCGAGCGGCTTCTCATCCACGCCTCTCAGGGTCACTGCGTTGACATGGAACCACTTTCCTTCGTCTAAGCAGATATCTTTCGTAAAGCACGCCGTGGAGCAATCGCAGGCCAGAACCTCCGCCAGGAGTTTTTTCATTTCCGGATGACGCGACAACTCGACGAGCGAGGCGCCGTGGGGATCCGACTCCTCGGGGAGATTGAACATCCTTTTGGCATTTTCATTGAGCAGGATCAGCCGCCCCCGGGTATCCACGACCAGAACGCCCTCGGTCATGCATCTGAGGATCGAATCGACCTTCTCCTTTTCCGCCGTTACGCCGGCGATCGTCTCCTGAATGCTGCGGCTCATCGCATGGAGATTGTGTTCCAGAATGCCGAGCTCGTCGGTCCTGCCGAGCAAGATCGGCTGCTGGGAAAAGCGACCTCGGGCGACGTTGTCGGAGAATTCCAGCATCCGTTTAATTCTTTGTTCTAAGCGATGGGAAACGAAAAAGGCTACGAGCAGTCCCGCCGCCGAGAAGAGCAGCAGTCCGGCCAACATCGCGCGCCGCAAGGAGCTTTCCGCCGCCTCGATGGAGTCCAGAGGGACAGAGAGCCGGACGATCCATCTGCGACCGGCTTCTCGTAAAAGGACGGCCTGGTATAACATTTCATGCCGGACGGTGGCGCTGTAACGGATACTCGTTCCGCCGCCTTTGGATGCCGCATCCAGCACCTCCGGCCGCGTCCCGTGATTTTCCATCGTGACCGAAGGTTCGTCCGAGTCGCCCAGCACCTTGCCGCCCAGGTCGATAACGGTGATGCGAACTCCCAGATCCCGGCCCAGGTCGCGGCAGATTCGATCCAGCGCGGCTCCTTCGAGGCCTACGGGTAGCAAGCGCATCACGATCTTTGCTTCATCGCGCATCTTAGCCGACAACGACGAGATGTGAAAATCCTTCACAATCGCCGTGGCGTAGAGATAAAAGAGGAGAAACAGAAGGAGAACGACGGCGAGATAGGAGAGGAAGAGCCTGACGACGACTCTATTTTTCCAGGGCCTTTTCATCGAATTTGTAACCCACTCCCCGGACCGTGAGAACCCATTCGGGCTTGCGGTCGTTCTTTTCGATTGCCTTTCTCAGCCTGCGGATATGGACGTCCACGGTGCGGGAATCGACGAAGACCTCGCCTCCCCAAACCCGGTCGAGCAGTTGATCCCGACTCAGGACCCTGCCGGGATTTTGGACCAGGAATCGGAGCAGCTCAAATTCCTTGAGCGTGAGGCGGACCGCTTTGCCTCTGACAAAAATCTCGTAAGTCGAGAAGTTGATCTTGAGGGGGCCCTTTTCATAGACCTCCGCTCCCGCGGCCGCGAACGAAGCCTCGCTCCTGCGCAGAATCGCTTTGACGCGCGCGACCAGCTCCCTGGGGCTGAAGGGCTTGGTCAGATAATCGTCGGCGCCCATCTCCAATCCGACGACGCGGTCGGCCTCGCCCGCCTTCGCCGTCAGCATGAGGATCGGCAGCCGGGCGGTCTCCGGCCGCGCGCGCAGGCTGCGGCATAGCTCCAACCCCGACATTCCCGGCAGCATCAGGTCCAGAATCACCAGCTGAGGCTTTTCCCGCTGGAGCATCTTAAGCGCCTCTTCCCCGTCCTCGGCTTCGACGACCTGAAAGCGCTCTTGCGCCAAGTTATAATGGACGAGCTTCCGTATATCGGGCTCGTCTTCGACCACTAGGATTTTCTTCGCAGCCATAACCGGGTTGGATACGGTTCAAAGGGGTCAAAATAGTTCAATAGGTTCAAAATGTTTTGAACGACTTGAACTTTTTGAACAGCGTCCGTCTTCGCATCCGCCCTAGATCGACTGCGGCAACTCTTTGAGATGGCGGATGCTCTTGCCTTTCACCATGAAGACGACCATCTCGGCGATATTGGTGGCGTGGTCGGCGATGCGTTCAAGATATTTTGAGATAAAGGAGATCTTCATCGCCCGATTGATCGTGTGGGGGTCCTCGATCATGAAGCTGACGGTTTCGCGGAAAACCTGGCTGTTGAGATCGTCCACCTCTTGATCGTCCTTGCAGACTTTCAAGGCTAGATTCGTGTCTTCGCGCACGAAGGCGTCGAGGCTTTCGTGAATCATCCGCTGCGAAATCCTCGCCATGCGGGGAATGTCGATGTAGGGCTTGAGCTGGGGCTCCGCATTAAGCTCTAAAGCTCGCTCGCAGATGTTGACGGCCATGTCGCCGATCCGCTCCAGATCGGTCGTGATCTTCAAAGCGGTGGTGATGAAACGCAAGTCCCGCGCCGCCGGCTGGTGCAGAGCGAGGAGCTGGATGCAGAGCTCGTCGATCTCCACGTCCAGGGTGTTCACTTCCTTGTCCCGTTCGATAATCGTTGCGGCCATATTGGAATCCCGGTCGACCAACGAGCTGACCGCTTTCTGAATCTGATCCTCCACCAATCCTCCCATGTAGAGGATGTCCTCGCGAAGCTTCTTCAGGTCTTCCTCGTATCTTTTGTCCGTGTGCTGGGTTAACATCTCTCCCCCTTTGAACGTCTCCCGCCGTTAAACCGGTCAAGCCGTTCAAAATGTTCAAATCGTTCAACTCGTCATCCGAACCTGCCCGTGATGTAGTCCTCCGTCTGGCGTTTCTCCGGGTTGGTGAAGATCCTGCCCGTCTCGCCGAATTCTATCAATTCGCCGAGGTAGAAGAAAGCCGTGACGTCGGATACGCGCGCGGCCTGCTGCATGTTATGGGTCACGATCACAATCGTGAAGGTATGCTTGAGCTCGTGAATCAACTCCTCGATCTTGGCCGTGGAGATGGGGTCGAGAGCGGAGCAGGGCTCATCCATGAGCAGGACCTCGGGCTCGACCGCCAAGGCGCGGGCGATGCAAAGGCGCTGTTGCTGTCCGCCGGAAAGGTCGGAGGCGCTCTTGTGCAAATTGTCCTTCACCTCGTCCCAGAGGGCGGCCCGCTTGAGATTGTTCTCCACCACCTCGTCCAGCCGGCTCCGGTTGTTGATGCCGACGATCCTCAAGCCATAGACGACATTTTCATAAATGCTCTTGGGAAACGGGTTCCACTTCTGAAAGATCATTCCCACGCGGCGGCGGAGATCGATGACGTCCGTCCCTGCGTCGTAGATGTCCCGGCCGTCGAGCTTGACGGAGCCTTTGATGGAGACGTTGGAAACGAGGTCGTTCATCCGGTTCAGACAGCGGAGGAGTGTCGTCTTGCCGCAACCCGAAGGCCCGATGAACGCGGTTGCCTGCTTTCCGGGAATGTCCACGTTGACGGACTTGAGCGCCCGGACAGTTCCGTAATAAAAATCGAGATCCCGGACTTGGATGATGGGCTCGGATGGAAGTGTCATCGTCGCTACCATCGGATGCGCTTGCGAAAGCGGTAGCGCAGGTAGATGGCCAGCGCGTTCATAGCCAGAGTCATGACCATGAGGACAAGCCCTGTCGCCGCGGCGTTCAGATGAAATTCCTCCTGCGGGCGGGAAACCCAGTTGAACATCTGGATCGGCATCACGGTGAACGGAGACATGAGCCAGTCGAACGAAATGAAGGGGAATTCCGGTTTGACCGGGGAATCGGGAAGGAAGGCGATGAAGGTGAGGGCGCCGATGGTGATCAGCGGCGCCGTTTCTCCGATCGCCCGCGAGAGCGCGATGATGACTCCGGTGAGAATGCCCCCCGTCGAGTAAGGCAGGACGTGGTCCTTCACCATCTGCCACTTGGTTGCTCCGAGGGCATACGCCGCTTCGCGCATAATGCCGGGAACGGCCCGGATCGCTTCGCGGGTGGCGACGATGACGATGGGAAGAATCAGCAGCGCCAGGGTCAGCCCGGCGGTCAGGATACTGTGGCCGAGACGAAGCTGATACACGAACAGCCCCAGAGCCATAAGCCCGTAGACGATCGAAGGAACTCCCGCGAGATTGGCGATGTTGATTTCGATCAGCGCGGTCAGCCAGTTTTTCGGCGCATACTCCTCCAGATAAACTCCTGCGGCCACGCCCAGCGGAACGGCGGTCAGCGCGGTGACAAGCATAACGAGCGTGGTGCCCACCCATGCCGAGAGGATCCCCGCCTGCTCGGGGAAGCGCGAAGGGAAGGAGAGGAGAAACTGCCGGCTCAGCCGGCCCGCGCCATCGGTTGCCAGATCGATCATCAAAGCGAAAAGCGTGATCAAGCCGATGAAAGTGGCCAGGAGTCCCAGCATCGCGAACGTCCGGTCGTAAAACTTGCGGCGGGCGGTCTTGTTATCCCGACTACTTTGATTCCGCTCCATCTCAGTAAATCTCCCGGAATTTCTTGCGGAGCAGGTAGCCGGCGATGTTGAAGACGAGCGTCATCAGCATCAACGTCAAACCCGCGGCGAAGATGCTCTGATAGGCGACGCTTCCGTGGGGCAGGTCGCCCAAGCTCACCTGAACGATGTAAGCCGTGATGGTCGCCGCTCCCTGCATGGGATTCAGCGTGAGGTTGGGCTGCTGCCCGGCCGCGATGGCGACGACCATGGTCTCGCCGACGGCCCGCGAAAAGCCCAGGACATAAGCCGATGCGATGCCGGAAAAGGCGGACGGAACGAGCACCCGCAGGGCGGTCTGGAGACGGGTCGCGCCCATGGCATACGAGCCTTCTCGAATCTGCACCGGGACGGCTCTCATAGCGTCCTCACTCAGAGAGCTGACGTAGGGAATGATCATGATGCCGATCACGATGCCGGCCGAGAGCATGTTGAAGCCGGGAAGGTCCGGCAGAAGACGCTGCAACAGAGGAGTCACGAGGAGCAGAGCGAAATAACCGAAAACCACCGTCGGGACGGCGCTGAGCATCTCCAAGGCGGGCTTGATGATTTCGCGCACCCGGTGGCTTGCGTACTCGCTCAGGTAGATGGCGATGACGGTGCCGAGCGGCAAGGCCACGAGCAGGGCGACCGCTGAAGTCACCACGGTTCCCGCCACCAGCGGCATGATGCCGTAGTGCGGATCGGCGAACAGCACTGTCCACTGGGTGTCCGTGAGAAACTCTACGACGGAGACATGGCTGAAAAAGGAGAAGGACTCATAGAGCAGAATCCCGACGATGCCCACCGTGATCCCGATCGAGGAGAGGGCGGATAAAAAGAGCAGCGCCTCGACGACCCGCTCTCCCGGCCGGCGAGTCGAGCTACGAGCGGCGAATTGCCGAGTCGCCGCCGTGGCGTGTGCCGTTTCCGCGTGATTCATAGGTGTGAAGCAGGGCATCATGGCGATGCCCTGCTTCGTTTCGATATTTCAGCCTTTAGAACTTGGCCTCGCGCTTGAGCAGCTCTTCAATCTTGATGCCCACCTGGGCCTCGCCTCCGAATACGGTCCCGATCTTGCCCTTCTGGAAATGCTCGAGTCCCAGCGTATAGGCGTTGGCGGGAAGGGCCACGTATTTTATCTGCCTTACGAGCTTCGCGGCGTTCTGCATATAGAACTCCACGAACTCTTTGACTTCGGGTTTTTCAGCAGCTTTCTTGCTCACGTAGATGAAGATCGGCCTTGATAGGGGCTGATACGTTCCATCTTCGACGGTTTTGGGGGAAGGCGGCACGACCTCTTTGCCGCCGTCGATCCCCACGGCCTTGAGCTTCTTTTGGTTCTCGACGTAATAGGCGAAGCCGAAATATCCGAGCGCGTTCTTGTCGTTGGCGATGCCCTGCACCAATACGTTGTCGTCTTCACTGGCGGTGAAGTCGCCGCGGCTGGCCTTCGCCTTGCCCACGATCGCTTCGGTGAAATAATCGAACGTGCCGGAATCGGCGCCCGGACCGAAGAGCTTCAGAGGCGCGTTTGGCCAGGACGCTCGGACCTGGTTCCAGGTCGTGACCTTCCCCTGGGCGGCCGGCTCCCAGATTTTTTTCAGGTCCGCGACCGTCATGGACGAGACCCAATCGTTTTTGGGATTGACCATCACCGTCAAGGCGTCGAAGGCCACGGGCAGCTCGTAGTATTGAACGCTCGCCTGTTTACACGCCTCCATCTCTTGTTTAAGAATCGGCCGGGAGGCGTCGCTGATATCGGTCTCGCCCCGGCAGAACTTTTTGAAACCCCCGCCAGTCCCGGAGATTCCGACGGTCACCTTGACCTTTCCCTTTTTTGCTTTCTGGAACTCTTCAGCGACCGCCTCTGTGACCGGAAAGACGGTGCTGGAGCCGTCGATTTGGACGATCTGGGCGCGGGCTTGAGCGCCCGTGAGGGATGCCATGAGAGCGAAAAACGTTACAAGTGCTTTGGTGTTCATTTCAGTTTCCTCCATTTCTTTACTCCTGCATTGTTACGAACGTGTTACGCATCTGTGAACTGTCAGTGACATGGGCTACGGCAACGTAACGGCATTGGTTCGCCTCCTTAAGGGCAGATCCTTTTCTAGAGCCCGATGATGGCGCCGGAATCCTACAGGAGGATGAAAGGCAGATTAAAAGAAGGTGAAGGCGGGAGAGATTTTCCTCTTTATATCCAGTCGCGTCTCTGCTAAGCCGAGGCGTATGAAAATCGACATCTGGAGATTTCTCGGCGCCGGCCGGTTTCCCGAAGAGTCCAAGAGGAAGCTCGGCGTCGTCGCTCTGCTCTATTTTATCCAGGGGAGCCCGGCGGCGATTTTGTGGGAGGTTTTGCCGGTCTATCTTCGCCTGCAGGGGATTTCTCTCGCCGCCATCGGCGGCCTCAGGCTGCTCGAGCTGCCGTATTCCTTGAAGGTTCTGTGGTCGCCGCTGATCCATCGCTACGGCGACCGCCGGGCGTGGGTGTTCGGCTGCATGATCGGCGTCGCGCTGGTCGTCGGCCTGCTGCCGCTCGCGGACGCCGCGCAGGGCGGCGCAATCCTGGCGGTCCTGGTGCTCGCCCTCACCGCGCTTTCAGCTACGCAAGATATTGCGATCGACTCCTACACGGTAGGCTTAGTCCGCCGCGACGAAGAGGGACCGGCCAACGGCGTGCGCGCCTCGGCCTATCGCGTCGCTCTGGTGACGATCGGCGGCGGCCTCGTGCTGCTCGCCACGGTCTTTCCGTGGAGCGCGCTCTTGGTGATGGCGGCTGTGGTGTTCGTACTGCTCGGCCTCGCGGCCTTTCGCGCGCCCCGGCTCGATCTCCCCGTAGAGGCGCGCGCCGAGTGGCTCGGCGGCTTTCTCAACTGGATCGGCACCTGGAACGCGCTGCCGCTGGTTCTTTTCGCTTTAACCTACAAGCTCGGAGAGTTCGCGATCGGTCCGATGGTGAAGCCGTTCTGGGTGGATCAGGGACGCTCGGTCTTCGAAATCGGACTTGTCCCGACGACCGCCGGCATCGTTCTCAGCGTCGCCGGCTCGCTGGCCGGCGGGGTGTTTATTTCCCGCTACGGAACCTTTTGCGGCATCTGGGCGCTGGGACTGCTCCAGGCCGTATCGAATATCGGTTACGCCCTGGTCGCGTGGGGCGACCTTGGGCGCATCGGCCTATACGGCGCGTCCGTTTTTGAGTCGTTCACCGGCGGCCTTGGGACCGCGGCCTTTCTCGCCTTCTTGATGAACGTCTGCGAGAAGGAGCACGCTACCGTGCAATACGCTCTGCTGTCGTCGATCTTTGCGCTCAGCGGCCGGCTGGTGGGAGGCCTGAGCGGCCTGGGCGCGGAGAGATTCGGCTACGGGAATTATTTCGCGCTGACCTTTCTGGTTTCTCTCCCGGCGTTCATTTTGCTGCCGTGGGTGAAAAAGTGGATACACGAAGCTCATTGAGCAGGGCCTTCCACGCCGCGCCCTCGTGCCTGGGATCGACGAGCGGGCGCAACCGGGCGCAGTGGGACTTGAGCGTGCGATAAAAGCCGGGATCGGATTCGGCTTTTCGGAGCAGACGCGCCAGCTCACGCGCGTTCCCAACAGAAAAATAGCCGGGGTAGTCCTCGCCAAGCGTTCCCATCAGGCCGGGTATTCTCGACGCGACCACAGGCACGGACGACGCCAGCGCTTCGCACAGCACGTTGGAGCTGCCTTCCATGTGCGAGGTGAGCGCCAGCAGGTGGCTTTGAGCCAGCGCCCGTCGCGCTTTCCAATGGGGCAGCTCGCCGATCCAGCGATAGCGCGGATTGCGCGCCGCCTCCGCCCGCGCGCGTTTTTCCATTTCATTGCTGAGCGCGCGCCCTATATGGATGACTTGGACGCGGGACGAGGCGGGAAGACGACGCGCGGCCAAAGCCGTGCGGAGAGGATCTTTTTCCAGACGCATGTGGCCAATGACGCAGACTCTGAATCCGTTGCGGCTCGAAGGCGCTTTGCCGGTCAGCAGGGGCGCAGATTGGTAAATGACTCGTGTCTTGGGGCGAAAACGTTTCGGCAACTCGGTGACACCTTGTGCCTGGAGCACGATCAGGCGGGTTGCCCACTCCAGAGACTTTCGCGCATTCGGATTTTTTCGGATATCGCGGTAGAGGTCGGTGCCGGTCAGCGTGACGATGAGCGGCAACGCCGGATGCAATCGGCGGAACAATTTGATGGATAGGAAGCTGCGCCGCGCGTGCAGCGCGATCATGAGATCGCACGGCTCGCCGCCATAGCGTTCTTCGAGGATCACGCGGTGGCCGAGAGCCGCGAGGATGCGCCGCCAGCGCAGCGCGGTGATGCTGTTGCCGTTGCGGGCGGTGACGGGATAGGGCGTGATAAGCCGGATCTTCATCGTGCGCAGGTGCGGAAGCCGGCCCAGACGTCGTTCCGGTCAGGCGTGTAAAAGTTGCGCCAGGTGTTGCGGATGAGACGCGCGCGCGTCGCCCAGCAGCCGCCTCGAAGAACTTTGTGCGTGCCGAACCAGGGCTCGGAATATTCTTTGTAAGGATCGGCGACGAATCCCGGATAAGGGCCGAAGTCCGTCGCCGTCCACTCCCAAACATTGCCGATCATTTGACGGCAGCCCGAGGCGCTGTCGCCATCGGCGAGCGCGGCGACTTCAACCGATCCCAAGGCGCGACCGTCGAGATTTGCCCGCTCAGGCGAGGGCGCTTCGTCTCCCCAGGGAAAGAGCCGCTTTCGGCCGGTAGCGGGTTCCGCAGCCGCGGCCGTTTCCCATTCCGCCTCGGTGGGCAAGCGCCGCTTCGCCCATTTGCAGTACGCGTCCGCTTCGTACCAATTGACATGGATGACGGGAATATGTTCCCGCAGTGGAACATAGCCGTCGAAAACGCGCTGCGTCCAGCGGCCGCCGTCTCGCCGCCAGTAAACCGGACGCTCCGCTTTTGCCGCCCGCGCAACGGGCGCGGACGCTTGCGGTTTGCCGAAAAACTTGGAGAAAGATTGCTCAAGCGCGGGAGAGCCGCCGGATTCAAGCCAGCGCCGGCCGTCGTCGCTCCAGAATTCTCGCCGCCGGTAGCCGCCGTCGTCAACAAAAGCGGCAAACTCTCTATTCGTCACCGGCGCGCGCGCGATCCGAAACGGCTTCAGCTCGACCGGATGCGCCCATTTTTCGTTGTCGAAGACAAAAGGAAAATCGCGCGTCGCCCCGAGCATAAACGAGCCGCCGGGAATCTCGACGTCGCCGGGCAGGGGACCGCCGCCGGTCTGAAATTGTTCCTGGGCCACGGCGGGTTTCGGTGGAGGATATCCCAGGGTCTGTCTGGTGTAAGTGATCGCCTCGGCATGCATATCCTCATGAAAGACGACCAGAAGAGGAAAGTAGAGTTCCTGCGCGCCGGGCTGCCGTGAATACAAACACTCCGCGACGCAATCTAAAACCGTAGCCATGTATTCGAACGTCTTCTCCCGCGACGGCAGCAGGAGGTCCCAGCGTGTGTCATGGGCGACGTCGGTCGAGTTATAGAGCGCGTCCGCGCCTTCGACGAGCGGCTTCTGCTTGTAGAGCCGGCGCAAGAGCCAGAACTCCTGCGTCCATGCGACGTGGCCGATCTCCCAGAGCGGCGGGTTGACGATGGCAAGCCGCGGCCCGATCATCTGCTCGTCGCTCAGGTCGGCGACCAGCTCCAGCGTGCGGCCGCGCGCTTCGCGCAGCATCTCGATAAGCTGGGAGGCGGAAGGCCCCAAGTTGTCCTGCGAATGTCGGCTCGCCCGCGCCATAGGATCAATTCTTACGCTGCTTAGGTTCGAGGATCAAGAAGGGAGCGATTCTGTTTTTCTGGAAAAGCTAGGTTCGTCACTCCCGCAAAAGCGGAAGGCCAGGTCGTAAGACTCTGGATTCCCGTTTCAGCCTCAGGCTGATCCGTCCGAAGCCCAGTGGCGGATCCACGGGAATGACAGTTAAAGTGCAAACTTCGCGACCGCGTCCAATGAACAAGTCTCGAACGGTATATCGGAGAAGGGAAAGGGCTGCTCAAGCCGCCAAAAATTCCGCGGTGAGTCGCTCAAACTCCAACGCCGCGTCCCACTGAGCGAGATGTTTGCAGCGGTCGAGCAGATGCAGGTTGAGAGTGGGGAATCGCTCCTTGAGAAGGGCGGCCCGCGCGGCTGCTGAGCCTCGGTCCTGTTTGCCGTAGAGCATAAGCAGCGGCACCGGCAGCTGGTGCAGCCGCTCCCAGATCGGGACATTGTCTTTTCTGCCGCCGCTCCTCGGGGCCTTGGCCCGCTCTAAGAAAGCTTGAAAATTTTTGCCTACGCTCATCCGGTGGCGTTTTTCGAAAACTTCGGCGGTGATCAGCGAGTGATTGAAGAGATTCTGCTCCAATAGCGCGCGGGTCTCCGCCGGAGTCGGCTCCGAGGCGCCTCCCTCTTCGCCCTCGCCGGGGCCGCCCTTGCCGCCTTCGGGCAGCGGCGGCAGCACGCTGCCGGTGGCGAGGACGACGACTTTGCCGATCCGATCGGTGTGATCGAAGGCGAGGCCTACCGCCATGCCGCCGGCTTGCGAGTGGCCGACGAGATGCGCTTTGCGGATTCCTAGCGTATCCATAAACTGGAGGATGAAACGGCGCCGGTAAGCCACGGAATAGTCCTTCGGGTTGTCGGTCAGGCCGAATCCGGGCTGGTCGAAGGCGACGGCTCTGAGACGGTGGCTCGCAAGCGGGGCGAGATTGCGCTCCCAGACATCGGCGGAGGAGCCGAGCGACGCGCCGTGAAGCAGCAAGACTTCGGGGCCGCTTCCTTCTTCGAGGTAGCGTGTTTTCAACCCATCGACTTTAATAAGTCTCTCAGCCATAAGATCGCTTCGCGTATATTTCGGGTTACGCGTCCGAGACGTCGATCAAGACTCCGTCAGGATCGGCGAGATGATATTTGCCGAAGGGACAACTGGCCTGGAACAGCTTCAGCCTGGCTGCCCCTTCGGGTCCGCCGCCCACCGGGCTGGGCGACAACCTTGGATTTCGTCCGATCAAGTTCTCCAGGTCCTTCTTGAACCCCTCTACGCTCTCGACCTTGAAACCGATATGTTCCGGCGCGGGCCGCTCGATCCCAGATCCCTGATAATCGTTGATGTTCCAGGGCATGACGATGAGGGTCACCCGGCCGTCGGACAAATAAGAATTAGGGTCCCCCGCGGGTTTTTCCTGAGGCCGCAGCTCGAACACGTCAACGTAAAATTGCGCCAGCGTCTCCGGCATGACCGTTCTCAGTCCGAAATGATGGATGGTGCGGTCCTGCTTCCAATCCCCGTCTTCGTAGACGTCTCGCCTGTTTTCCATTCCCTTCTGTGAAAGATCGAAGACGTTTCCCGCCGGATCGTGCGTGCTCAAGCCGGCAAACGGTCTGTTGCCGGGGCGCTTGAGCACGTTGACCGCCGGGTACCTGGCTTTCATTCGCCCCAATACCGTCTCGACATCGTCCACCTCGAAGCCGAAATGGTCGAAGCCCGCCTGCCGCCCGGCCCGGCGCGGGTTAATGTTCATGCCGACGTATCCGTCGCCGACCACGACGGCGCTTTCGGGTTTCGCGTTCGGCGAAGTTCTCAAGCGAAATAAAGCTTCATAGAAGCGCCCCATGAGCGCATAATTTTCGCTGGCAATCGCCATGTGCTTGATCTGTGCAAACATAAGTATCTCCTCGCTTTGCCGGGTTGGTATAGGGTTGGATTCTCCCTCAGACGCTTCCTTTCGTCAAGCTCTTTTCTAGCAGGTCCATCCAGGGCCGCAATTCTTTAGCCCAGGGCTCGTGCTGGCGCTGCGCCGCGTAGCAGAAGGCGGCGGCGAAGGGAAAGCGCTGCGCGCGGCTGACGCGCAAGCCGCAGGTCTTATCCTTCCGCCGGTTGATACCCTCGCAGAATTCACGAATCGCCCGCCAGTAGGGAAGAGGAGTTTCCCCGAAGCGCTCCCGGATGATCCGCTCCCAGCTCTGTTCGGGATCGTAAGCCGCGGGGTGCGCCGCGTAGTCGAAGCAGGTGGCGAGCGGAAGGAAGCTCAACGATTCCTGCAGCAGCGGGTTATTGAGGTAGCCATAGACGGCCTCCGGCAGGCGCGCGTCGCGCCCGGTGAGCGGGCTCAAGTGTATCTCTTCTTTCATGGAAAGGTCGTTGACCGGATAGTTGTCCCACAGGATGAGACGGCGCTTCAGCCGTTCGGCGATCTTGCGAGCGTGGGACAGGCTGATCTCTTTCGCCACCACGCGCGCGCCGGTCCAGAAACAGGCGACGGAGGCTGGAAGGTATTCCGCCAGAGTTTCGAGGAAGGCGGGTTCGAACCTGCCGAACATACGGGCGAGAAGCGGATCGTCCGTGTAGTAGGAGGGACAGATCCACCATTCCACGTCGCGCCAGGCGGAGGGCTGCCGGTCGATGACGCTTGTCAGCCATGTGCCCTCAGCTTGCGCCAGGCTGTCCTTAAATAGTGTTCGGTCGCGCGCCAGTTGCAGGCGTGATGGAATATCGTCGAAGAGAATCGCGAAAGTCCGCACCCCGGCGTCGTAGAAGCGCCGCGCCTTTTCGAGCAGAATGCGGACCGGTTGATCGTCGCTGAAGGTAAGTCCTTTCCCAGGATGGAAGCCGTAAACAAAGTCGATCTTGCAGGCCTCTGCCGCGCAAATCAGACCAACAAGCTCGTTCCATTGATCCTTGGGGTAGGGGAGCCGCCATTTTTCCCGGTGGTAGGGGTCGTCTTTGGGCGCGTACAAGTAAGTGTTCATGCCGCGCGCCGCGCCGAATTCGAAGACGGCCTTGCGGTGAGCCATGCTCCAGGGCGGGCCGAAGAATCCTTCGACGATGCCCCGGCGTTCAAAGGTGAGATTGGGATTCACGTTGATTCAACCTCTGCGTAGCACGGCGTCGGGAAGCGCACAAGCGGAAATGCGGGCGGGAGCCGCCTCCGCACGAGCGATTCGGTTGCGAAGCTGTGCGGCATTGCGTAATATCCGAAGAATTACCGACGATTTCACGAATCAAGCACGATGCTGCTATTTCTCAAAGGCTTTGCTATCGGGCTCATGGTGGCCGTGCCGGTCGGACCGATCGGCTTGTTATGCGTCAACCGCGCGCTGTTCAAAGGAGCGGCCTACGGCTTGCTCTCCGGCCTGGGTGTCGCCACGGCCGACGCCATCGCCGCCGGCATCGCGGTTTTGGGCTTGACGCTGGTTTCGGGTTTTCTGCTCGAGCAGCAACTATGGCTTCGTCTGATCGGCGGCTTTTTCTTGTGCTATCTTGGGGTCAAAATCTTCAGCACGACGCCGATGGAGCGGGCCGCGTCGGCTAAGGATAACAGTTTGGTCGGCGCCTATGTCTCGACGTTCCTTCTCACCTTCAGCAATCCGCTGACCATTCTGTCCTTCGTGGCAATCTACGCCGGTTGGGGGGTCGAAGAACTCAGCGGGCGCTATTTCGCGGCGCTGGAACTGACCGCCGGGGTGTTCGCCGGCTCTTCGGCGTGGTGGTTCGGTCTTTGCGGCGGGATGCCGGCGTTCCGGCTGATGTTCAGCCATCAGGGGCTTGAATGGATCCACAAAGTGTCGGGGGCGCTCATCGCCGGCTTTGGGTTCGTCGTTCTGCTCAGCCTGCTGCAGCGGGGCGGAGGATAGGAGAGGGCGGTGAGTGTGAATGCCCTGGCATCAGAGCGACCCGGCAGTTTGGCCACTGCAATTCCGACAACGCTCAATCTTTGCCTCGCGGCGGCACACCTGCTGGCCAGTCTCTATCAGTTGTTTATTCTGCCTCTTTTTCTCTTGCCCGCGAGCTCGTGGTGGCTCTTGACGCTGGTGCCGCTGGCCGCGCTTAACAATCCTTTCTGGAGCCTGATCCACGAGGCGATTCACGACATGTTCCATCCCTCTCGCCGCGTGAGCCGGACAGCGGGCCGGACGCTGGGAATCTTCTTCGGCGCGCCGTTTCTGGTATTGCGCTTGAGCCATCTGCTCCACCACAAGCTCAACCGCACGCCGGTGGAAGCGACCGAGCCGTACGACCCGGCGAAAACATCCAAGGCGCGCGCGGCTTGCGGATACTTCTTCCAGGTTCTAGGCGGGCTGTATCTATTGGAGTTTATCAGCCCGTGGCTCTTCTTCTTGTTCCGCCGCACGCTTCACGCAATGGAGCGCAAGCGTTTTTCCGGCAACGACCTACCGGGCCACTTGATGAGAGGATTGATGCGCGACGAAGCGATCACGGAGATGCGAATCGACGGCGCGCTGATTCTCGTTCTGTTCGCGCTCAGCGCGCTCAGCTACGGCGCCTACTGGCCGTGGCTGGTCGCCGCGCTCCTCGCGCGCGCTTTTCTCATTTCTTTTCTCGACAACGTCTATCACTACGGAACGCCGATCAACGACATTTTTTACGCCCGAAATCTCTTTCTGTCGCCGCCGCTTTCCGCAGGGCTGCTCTATTTCAACCTGCACGGCATCCATCACAAAAATCCCTCCATCCCCTGGATCGGGCTTCCCGACGCATTTCGCAAACAGGAGGCGGTGTTCGAGGGGACCTATTTTACCGCCGCGCTCGACCAGTTGGCCGGGCCGATTCCGTTATCCGAGCTTCCCGGCGCCGCGGCAGCCAGTGGCGGCCCAGCTTAACGGATACAAGGCGAGCCGGGGCGAAGAAGGCGAGCCTCTGAGGCGGACGTTTTAGTTCGCCTACGGCTTCTTCAGCACCTCGTCGATCACTTTAAACGCCCCTTGGAGTTCTCTGAACTCAGGACGATAAACGGACATGAATCTGTCGCCCGGCTTGGGCTTGTAAGGCTCGACTGTAGGATCCGGAGGGACATCGTCCCTTAAGCTGAACACGGGATCGATGCGCAAAAAATGCTTCTGGAAATGAGTCTGGCCTTCGCGGGAAAGAAGCCAGTTGACGAGTACCTTCGTCGCGCGGGGATGGGGGAGCTGGCTCAGGATGCTGAGCGACCCCTGAGTGGCGCGCATATAGAGCCCTTCCTTGAACGCCCGCGGCTCGAAGCGGGCCAAAGGCAGCCCTTGGGTCATGCCTGCCTGAACGTCGCTGGCGGACGGCGCCAGGGCGATGGCGAACCTGCCTGCGGCGAGCCAGTCGACAATCTGGCGGCCGTCTCGTGACAGCGTGATGTCCATCTCCCCGAAGAGCCGTCTCAAGAACTTGCCGCCCAGCTCCGGATGGTAGTACGCAAACTGAAGCAGTCCGCTGGGAAACCCCGCCAGCTTGGGATCCATCGAAACGATTTTCCCTTTCCACGCGGGCTTAAGCAGATCCCAATAGGAGCTGAACTCCTTCGCGTTCACGAGCGTAGTGTTGTAAGCCATATCCGAGCGGACCACTCCCTCAAAGACGAAGATGTACTTGCCCTCAGGATCGGCGTAGTGATGTTGCTTCCCGAACCAGTTTGCCTGGTCTTTAACCTCCGGCAAGCTCATGAAAGCCTGAGTCGGCTCCAGAATCTTGGCCGGGTAGAGAACGTCCATGGGAGTTCCCGATGAGCCGAGATATATGTCGGCGAGGTGTTTGCCGGCTCTCCTTTCCGCCATGATCCTCGAGATCAGCTCGCCTCCTCGTCCTGTCACCGACACGACCTTGATCGCGGGGTAACGCTTGGAGAACTCGGCGAAGAGCTTATCGAACGGGCCCCGGGTGTGGTAGATGGTGACCTGCCCTTCTCTTTTGGCCGCCTCGACAGTCTCCTCCCATTCCGCTTGCCATGCCTGGCTGGCCTCGCCGGCATGCGCAAAGGTCAGCCAGGCGAAAAAAAACAATCCGCAAATCAACGCTACGCAGCCTGGAGATCTCATGAGCGCTTCCTCTCTTTCTTTACCTAACACGTAGGGGGTCAGACATTTAATTATTTATTTTCTTCGTCTTGCGTTCCTCAGACCCTCTGTCAAATCCTCCACGCTTTGTCTCAAACCAGCTTCTTTCGTCATTCGCTCTCTCAATCCCTTTAGGCCCAGGCTCAGGGAGACTTGGTCTCGGCCATATCGCTTGGCCACATCACTAAGCTTTATCCCTCCCAGTTCCTGCCCCAGGTAGGCTACAACCATCCTGCCAAACGATCCGCGACGGTCCTTGCTCTTGGAGCGCAGGAGCTCGGGGGATAGCCCGTAGCGACCACACGCCGCTTCCTCGATGTCCGCAAGGTCGATTCGGATTGCCTGAGACGGTTCCTTTTCTATCCTACTACTTACCCGCTCCACAAACTGCTCATCTCCCAAATACCGCTGCTCCTTAGTGGCGTAGAGATCCTCCCGATGTCCCTCAGATATGCCCTCCAATACAAATTCCTTGTATCTCCTTACCGCCTGCGAGCGCCTGGGTGAAAACTGGCTCAAAATCAAATCGGTCTCGATATCTACCTCAACCTTCAAGGGCTTACCCAAATAACGACGGTGGCTGCTCCACGGATACTCTGATGGCTCCTTCACAAGCTTGGAGCGAACCGGATTCAAATGCAGATAGCGCACTAACTCCAGCAGATAGGAGTCCCGGTCGCAGAGAATCGCCTTGTAGCGGCCCTGAAAGAGGTGGCCCACCAGCCCGTATTTGCGGTTGAAATAGAGCGTGTAGCTCTGCTGCAGCCCCTGCATGACCTTGGCCAGCGGCGTCAGGCACGCTTCGACGAGCAAGTGAACGTGATTGGCCATTAACACGTAGGCGTACAGCCGAAAACGATACCGTTTCTGATACCGGCTGAGCAACTCAAGGTAGCGGGCGCGGTCAAGATCGGAACGAAAGATCTTCTGGCGCTGATTGCCGCGAGCAATCACATGGTAGAGGCCGCCAGGGAAGTGGACTCGGGGCTTTCGTGCCATGGCTTGGGCCATACCACGAGGCAAGCGTACGATGCAAGAATTAAATAATTAAATGTCTGACCCCTACGATGTCTGACCCCTACGACGCGATCCTGCCGGTGATGGTCAACACTTATTATCCGCCGGCGCCTTCGGCCACAAGGTGTGCGCAGTTCGGCAAGGCCGTGGCCGCCGCAATCCGTGCTTTCCCCCAATCGCGGCGCGTCGTCGTCGGCTCGGGCGGACTCAGTCACACGAAGATCGACGAGGGACTGGATGCCGATCTGATCAGGGCGCTCACGAAAAACGATCAGAAGTTTCTTCAGACGATGGAATCTTCGGCCCTGGTGGAAGGCACCTCGGAGATCCGCAACTGGATCGTGACCGCGGCGGCGGCCGACCGGCCCGCGACGATCGTCGATTACCCGCCGCTTTACCGGACGCCGAACGGCGTCGGCTGCGCCATGGGATTCGCGTCCTGGTAGTAGGGGAAAGGCAGTCGGATCAACGACCGCTTAGAAAAATTTCCCTGAATTCCTGGCTATACCGGTCGAATTTTTCCGACATTTCGGGACTGATGACCACGATCTTAAGCTTGGCCGGGTCGAGCTTGGGACTTTTCGGTTTGATACCCGTCCGAGCGGGAACACGGTTCATAGTAACGAGCAGCTTCTGCGCTTCTTCGGAGAGAAAGAAATCGATAAAAAGCTTAGCGGCGTTGGGATGGGGCGCCTTGGAAAGCAGGTACAATCCCACAAGCGAAGTCGCGATCGGGTCCACACTGCTTTCCCAGTCGATGGGCGCTTTCTTATCGTTCTTGAGAGTCTCGACGGTGGCGGCCAGCACGACACCCGCCGCCACTTCCCCGGCGGCGGTAAACTCCGAAATCAGACCGTAGCTTCCCTTGATCATACGCGGGTTTTGCGCGGCCAGTTTGCGCATGAAGCTGCGGCCTTTTTCCTCCCCCATGTAATCGATCATCGTTCCGAACCATCGGACGGTATCGTCCTTTATGCCAATAAGCTGGCCTTTCCAGCGCGGATGCAAAAGATCGTCGTAGGCCTTGGGCGCATCGACGGGTTTCACCATTCGGGTGTTATACGCGATCACGTAGAAATTGGGATAATTTCCGACCCACAACCCGTTGGGATCTTTGAACTCCGGCGGAATGAACCTGGCTTCGGGAGACCGGTAGGGCTCGAAAAAACCTTTTTTTTGGAAGAAATAGGTTTCCACAATGTTCGACTCGATTACGTCGGCCAGATACTTCCCCGCACGCTGTTCAGACGCCAGGCGGTTGAGCAGACCTTGACTTCCAGCGCGGTAGAAGTCCACCTTTAAAAACGGATATTTTTTTTCGAACGCGTCGACTATCTTTCTTCCGTCGGTTACATTCATCGTGCCGTACCAACCGACGCTTCCGTCCTTTTTCGCAGCTTCGATCAGCGATGCTTGCGGGCCGGCTTCCGCCCCATTTGCGCGCGCGGAGTAACAGAAAATCGCGAGGAAAAGAGCCACCCCGAGCGTTCTACCTTTGCTTCCCGTCATCACTTACCTATCCTTATGAAATAAAATTTATGGTTCAGGTATTTGTCGTTTGCGTCAGCCATTCGGTCGGGATTTGCTTACCGATCTTCTTTTGGACGGCAAGCTCATAGACTCTGGCCCCGACCGCCGCGAACTGCAGGCCCAAACCTTGCACGTTCATAAAGAAAGTGATCTGTGAGTCATCGATCCTGGTAGGCGATGACCCGGTCAGAATGTCTTCGAGAAGAGGTATCTTATCAATGTCCAAGCGGGAAAGGACATGGGATTCCCAGTCATATTCCGAGGCGACGTACGGATTGCCGTGAACGAGCTTGCCGAATTGCCCTTCGCCCGCGATATGCGTGCGGTACCGCTCTCTGGAATGGATTGCCATTACGTCGGGCCTGGATAGGGCATCACCGTCGACCTCGTAGGGCCCGATGGAACCGAAGTGGGTCCCTTGCCGTAGGTACTTGCCGCGAATAATCGGTTCCTTCGCGTTTGTCGCCGCCATGAGCAGATCCGCATCAAACAGTTCGACCGGATCATCGACGGCCCGCGTGTGGACGCCGGTTCTCTCGCTCATCCTTTCGGCGAATTCCTTCCGGTGAGCGGGATTAGGGCTGTGAATCATTATCTCCTCGAGCGGGAATATTGCGCAGAACGCATCGATATGGGCGCTGGCTTGCCACCCCGATCCGAATAGCCCCATGCGCCGGGAGTCCTTGCGCGCCATGTATTTCGCCCCAATGGCACTGGTGGCGGCGACCCGGATCTTTTGAATATAGGAATCCGGAAAGATGGCGAGCGGCTCGCATGTTTCGAAGCTGAAAAGCTGGACTAGGCCAAGAAGCCTGCCGCCAGGCCCGCGCACATAATCCGCGCGTAACGAGCCGTACTCTCGTAGCCATTGCTGGATCGTGGCGCTACACCGCAGAGCCACTATTCCCCGCTTCGGGAGGATCCCTACCATTGTCTTAAATTCAAATTCTTTAAGTTGATTGTCTTTCGCGATAGGAACTTCGGTGTCCATGCGGAGCTGACTGATCGCTCTTCCGGCCGCCTGCTCTCGATAAGCGTCTTCTAGGACGTCAATACAGTCCTTAATGTCCAGAAGTTCTTCGACTTCCTCATTGCTGAGAATGAGTGTCATGCAAAGCATCTCCTCCCTGCAGCGGCGCGCTGGGATTTATCCCGACGCTGTCCATAAGCTCAACTTGAATGCTTTGTACCTCAAGCAGAAATGAATGTCTAGTTCGGCGATCTGCCGATGCTTCGTTGCTATGAAGTCGAACGGCTCCAGTCCGCTGATAGGCGGAGCGCGAGCGACGCCTAGCGGCGGGAGTCTCCATCCCGCGCCGCTACAAGCGGATGGGCTTTGCCCAAGCGAGCGACTCTTCCACTGAGCCAAACTGTTTCAATCTTCCTGCTTTCGCTTCAAACATCTCAGTAATACCAGGGATCGCGACCGATTCGCCATTCATTTTGCCACTGATCAGCAGCTTGGGCTTGTGCGTTGCCGAGCGCCGTATTGTCTCGTTTAAATGGAAGAGAGTCGGGACAACCTTGTCATATTGCTTTAGGGGTCAGGTCTTGCTTCTTGTATCAGGCCTGTTTGCCAACCGGCTTACGGTAGCGTAGTGCAGGTCCAGAACATCCGCGACGTCACTCTGGCTGTACCCGTAACGATGCACCGCACGGACAACCAGGGCGTCTCGCCTGGCCTTGGTTAGCTTCCCTTCAAACAGGCTCTTGAGTGTCGGCCGGCTTAAGTATCTCTGGCTCCTAGGAATCTCTGTGACGGCCTCGTAACCTTTTACATACCCCCTGAGCCTCTCTACAAAGTCCTCTTCCCCCAACAATACCTGGGCTTGCATCTTCTCCCAGATCGACGGCCGATCGATCCCTTCTCTGACAAATCGACGGTAGTGTCTAGCGGCCGAGTATCTTCTCTTACCAAACTGACTCAACACCCAATCGACGGAGAGCCACGGGAGGTGCTTTTCCAGCCCTGCTGTAGCCCCGTAACTGCTCCACTTCCATTGCTCGACTCTCTTTACGGCCTTGGCCCTGACGGGGTTTAGCGCCACGTAGCGACAGACTTCCAAAAGGTGGCTGTCTTTTTGTATCAGCACGGCCTTGTAGCGGCCTTGAAACAGATGCCCTACCGTTCGGTGGCGTCGATTATAGAGTTGGGTGTAGACGCCGTTGAGCTGGCGCATCCCCTTGGAGAGATTAGCCTCCGGTGTTTCAATCACCAGGTGATAGTGGTTATCCATCAGACAGTAGGCGTGGCAGAGCCAGTTAAAGCGGTTGACGACCTTGCCCAGGACCTCCAGGAAGGCTTTGCGGTCCCCATCGTCATCGAAGATGTCCTCTCGGGCGTTGCCCCGGGAGGTCACATGGTAGACCGCACCGTCAAATTCCACTCGGAGAGGACGAGCCATGATTCACGGAACTATCAAGATAAGCCATCGATAGCAAGAAACAAGACCTGACCCCGACATGTGTTGGAGCGGGGCATGCAAGAGAAAAGGCGCGCAAAAAACGAAGGGCCGCCTGTTTAGACGGCCCTTCGTGGTCCAGCAACCGGGAATCCGCGACTACGGCAGCGTTGAGTTGTAGAGCTGCCCGTCATCAACGGCAGAGCTACCCGGTTTCATGCTCTTCGGCACACTCACCTCGACCGATCCGGCGCAGCTTCCGCCCTGGCCGTCGTCTGCCGTGAAGCCAACGCGATAGACCCGGCCGTTGCTATTGCCGGAGCGCTCCGCCCTGAGCAGCACGGTGCTTCCCTGGATTACTGCATCCGGGCTGGTGTCGCCGTCGCCCAGACCGTTCACCCGCTCATCCTGGGTTACGCCTGTTATGGTGATTGTCACGCCGTCATTGTTCGGATCGCTGACGCCTACGATCCCGACCGACACCAGCTTGTGGTTCGGCGGCCAGAGCCGCGATGGACTAGCCTGCGCAAGTTGGCAGATCGGAGGATCATTGACGTTCTGAACGGTAATGCTGACCCACTCATCGGGCTCGCCAGCCGCAGGATTGTTGCTCAACTGACCGTCGCTTACGCTAAGTTTAAACACCAGCGTATCCCCGCCGGGTCCCACCGGAGGCGCTGTGAAGCTAGGCGTCGCTGTGTCAGCCCCAGTTAGAGTCACCAGTGTCCCGCCGGTTTGTACCCAGCTGTATGTAATCGCATCCCCGTCCGGGTCGCTGCTGGCGGTACCATTCAGTGTCACCAGCGCCCCTTCGTCCTTCGTCTGGTCAGCACCGGCGTTAGCGACGGGCGCATGGTTTACCTGCTCGACGGTTACCTGGACCGTATCCGTGTCGAAGAGATAGCCGTCGGAGACAGTCAACTCGAAGGTCAAAATCTCGAACCCGCCGACACCGCCGGGAATGAGCGGGGCCGTGAAGCTAGGCGTTGCAGTGTCGGGCCCAGTGAGAGTTACCAGCGTCCCGCCGGTTTGCACCCAGCTGTACGTGATAGCATCGAGATCCGGGTCGAAGCTGGCGCTGCCGTCGAGCATTACCGGCGCATCCTCGTTGACCGTTTGGTCACCGCCGGCATGCGCCTCCGGCGCGAGATTCACATTACCGACGGGGATTCCGTTCGCATCAGTCAGCACCCAGACGTCGTTCAGGGCGAAGAACTCAGCTCCAGAGCAACCGCCGCTGCAGCTGCGTCCTGCGAACATGACCATCCGGTTCGTCGCCGGGTTATAGACGGCGGTAGGGGAGCTTCGCCCGCGGGGTGGCCCGCCGGTGGGAAAAAGCTGCGTCCAATTTGGGGTACCTCCTAGTCCGTTGGCAACCTCAAGGACCCACACATCGTTAAGATTGCCCGCAACGTTTCGGTCGCCACCGAAGACCGTCATCCGGTTCGTCGCCTGGTCGTAAACCGCCGTGTGCATCGAGCGCGAGGGAGGGGGCCCACCGGTGGGGAAAAGCTGGGTCCAGGTGGGCGACCCCAATCCGTTGGCGTTCTGCAACACCCAGACATCGTCGGACGGACACGGCCCCCCGTCTACGCACCCCGAAAACACGATCATCCTGTTGTTTGTCGCATCATAGACCGCTATGTGTTCCGACCTTGCAGACGGCGGCCCGCCGGTGGGGAAAAGCTGGGTCCAGGTGGGCGACCCCAATCCGTTGGCGTTCTGCAACACCCAGACAGCGTTACTGTTGGCGCTGCAAGCGTTGCTCCTGCCGCCGAAGACGACCATGCGGTTCATAGCGGCATCGTAGACGGCCGTGGGTCCTTGACGAAGGTTGGGTGGCCCACCGGTGGGGCTGAGTTGCGACCAATTGGGCGTTCCGCCTGTCCCATCGGCGTTGGTAAGTACCCAGACATCATTGACCGCACCAAAACAAGAACCAATGTTGGGATCTCCGGCAAACACAATCATGCGGTTGTTCACCACATCGTACACAGCACTATGGTAGCCCCGGGCACTTGGTGGCCCGCCAGTGGGGAAAAGCTGCGTCCAGGTGGGCGTCCCTCCCAATCCGTCGGCATTGGTCAGCACCCAGACATCGTTGAACAGAGGGTGCCCTGTAATCACTCCAGGGCCATTCATTCCCCCGAACACGATCATACGGTTATTGGTCGAGTTGAAGACCGCGGTATGGAGAACCCTTACGCCTGGTGGGCCGCCGATCGGGCTAAGCTGCGTCCATGTCTGCGCCGCCGCCTGGCCGACCAGGGCGAAGACGAGAAGAAGGATTACCCCCCCCCCCAAGTAACGGTTTGAACATTCGGCTTGTGTTTTTCATGACGCTGCTGTCCTTTCCGCCCATTTTAGGCAATGGCAGATAACTATGAGGTGCCCCGCTCTAGCAGTGGGCAAAGAGGTTGTCAAGTTCTTAGTCGGGATTTTTTTCCTGGCTTGATCTGGCGGATTTTTGATGTTATCGGGAACGACGTGCGGATCGATATTGAATTCAATTCCGGCGCGCAACTCCCTATGGACGCGATTCCGGAGCTGGCGCGGTTGGCGGAAGAGCATGGCTTTGGCTGCGCGTGGGGCGGAGAGGCGAATAATAAAGATCCGACGGTGATGTTGTCGGCCATTGCCGCGGTCACCAGGCGCCTTCAGGTCGGATCGGCGGTCTATCACATTCTCGGCCGGACGCCGGCGACGCTGGCTTTGCAGGCAGCGGGGCTCGATGAATTGTCCGGCGGTCGATTTCTGCTCGGACTCGGCGTCTCGAATCCGACCATAGCCAGATGGCACGGCGTGCCGAACGATCATCCTCTCGGCCGCGTCAAAGAGTATCTCGATATCGTGCGACTGGCGATGAGCGGCGAGAAGCTCAATTTTGAGGGCAAATATTTCTCGTCGCAGGCGTTCAAGATGGCCTTCAAGCCGTCGGGCAGGAAGGTTCCGATCTACCTCGCGGCCTTCGGCCCGAAGATGAGCCGGTTGGCGGGCGCGGCGACCGACGGCGTCATGATCAACATGGCCAATCCGGGAGAGATGCGCCGCATCGTGGAAGATGTCCGGCAGGGCGCCGATGAGGCCGGCAAAAACTTCAAGGAACTGGAAATCATCTGCAAGATACGCTGTTCCGTGGCGAAGGACTATGCCACCGCGCGCGAGGCGCTGAGCCACGCGCTGACTTACTATGCGCTGGCCGACTATTATCGTGTTCTTTTGACGCGGATGGGATTCGGCGCCGAGGTCGAGGCGATGCGCGCGGCGTGGCACTCCGGCGGCTTTCACGCGGCGAGGGCTCTGGTTTCGGACCGGCTGTTCGCCGGCCTGCCGCTGGTGCCCGCGACCTCCGTGGAAGAGATCAAGGAAAAGATCGAGCCGTATCGGGACGCCGGTGCGACGCGGATTATTCTCCCGTACGTGGCGTCGTCGGGAGAAACCGAGATGGTCGACGAGTTGAGAGAGTTTATCAACGCGTGGTGAAGCAGCGGGTTGAATCGTGTACCGTGCCGTCATTCCGGCCAAGCTCGCGGTAGCGGGCGCGAGCCGGAACCCAGAAAGACTGGATTCCCGCTTTCGCGGGAAAGACGCAAGGAGCAGAGCGTCAATTGAGAGGTTGCTATGCCGTTTGAGTTGCTGAATCCGCAGGGATTGGAAAAACCGGTCGGTTATGCGCATGTCGCAAAGATCACGGGCGGGAAAATCGTTTACGTCGCTGGGCAGGCGCCGTTCGATGCCGATGGAGCGGTGGTGGGGAAGGGCGATTTTGCCCGCCAGTTTCGTCAGGTCATACACAATCTGAAGCTCGCGGTCGAGGGCGTGGGCGGGAGGCCGAATCAGTTTGCCGTGCTGACCATGTACTTGACCGACCTTCCGGCCTATCTTGCCGCCAAGAAAGAAATCGGCGCCGCCTATCGCGAAGTCTTCGGCAAATATTTCCCGGCGATCACGCTCGTCGAGGTCAAGAGCCTCTATCATGCGGACTGTATGGTCGAGATCTCGGGCGTCGCGGTAATTGACTAGCAGGCCGTTTCTAAATCCGTGAAATTTTTTGAACGTCATTCCGGCCAACCCCCGCGATAGCGGGGGGCGAGCCGGAATCCAGGGAATTTCGGGAGTACTGGATTCCCGCTTTCGCGGGAGTGAGTGCGCCCGTGAAGGCGCCACATCAGCATGGTGAAAGTCCATGCCGGAGTATGCCACAGCTCCGTAGCCGAAGGTAACTGCGTCGCCCCTAGGCGAGGTGGGGAGCAACCGGAGGCGAACTGTCGGTCCGTAGGAGGACGAACTCGATTCGGCGGGGAGCTGCGACGAGCCTGCTCATTCATGGCGAAGTCCGAAAGTCGCTGGACACGCTGGCGTGGTGGGTGAAGCGATGTTCAGGCAGCCCACGTGGTTGGAGACGGAACGACGGGAAGGTGTGGTGCAGTAAGCGGGGAGACCTGCACGGTAGGTGAGCGGTGCAGGAGTCAGAGTCTCCATAGTACCGATGCGGGGCAACCTGCGAGAGGTGCGGGAAGCAAAACCGCGCTGAGGGAAGGGAGATAGGAAGGTGGAAGCGTGAGCGACACAACGGGGCAAAGCGAAAGCGAAGCGTCGGTAGTGCCCGAAGGGGCTACACAAGGCGCAGAGACCCAGGGCCGAGATTGGTCGTGGGTGGAAGCCGAGGTGTGGAGCGAGCGCATGTTGGCGGCGCTGGAGAACGGCGTCAAAGGAGGCAAATGGTTTAGCCTGATCGACAAGGTCTATCGTCCGGCAACGCTTGAGGCGGCGTGGCGCAAGGTAGCCGCGAACGCGGGAGCAGCCGGAGTAGACGGGCAAAGTGTTGAGCAGTTTGCGGCGCGAGCGGAAACGTATCTCGAAGAACTGGGAGAAGCGCTCAAGACGGGGAGCTACAAGCCGCTGGCCGTGCGGCGCGTGGAGATTCCGAAGGGGCAGGGAAAGCTGCGTCCCCTGGGGATTCCGGCGGTCAAAGACCGCATCGTGCAAACGGCGTTGAAGCTTGTGATCGAGCCGATCTTTGAGCGTGAGTTCCTGGACATGAGCTACGGTTTTCGTCCGGGTCGTGGCTGCAAAGACGCTTTGCGAGAAGTGGACCGGCTGCTCAGAGGAGGTTACACCCGCGTGGTGGACGCCGATCTTTCGAGCTACTTCGACACGATTCCTCACGCGCGTCTGATGGAGCGGGTGGGGGAGCGCGTGAGCGATGGCCGGTTGCTTCAGTTGATCGCAGCGTTTCTGCAACAAGACATCGTCAAGGGACTGGAGAGGTGGACGCCCGTAGGGGGCACGCCGCAAGGCGCGGTGATCAGCCCCTTGTTGGCGAACATCTACCTTCACTCGCTGGACTGTCATATGCGGGAACGCGGTTATCGGATGGTGCGCTACGCTGATGACTTCGTGGTGCTGTGCCGCAGCGCCGAACAGGCGCAAGCGGCACTTGCCGAGGTAAAAGCCTGGGTAGAAGCAAATGGCCTGAGTCTCAATGCCGACAAGACCCATGTGGGTGACTGCCGGGAACCGGGCCAGGGCTTTGAATTTCTGGGCTATCGCTTCGAGGCGGGGCGGCGTTGGGTACGGCGCAAGAGCATCAGAGCGCTGCGTGACCGTATCCGGGCCAAGACCAGTCGCACACGGGGAGACAGTCTGCGTCATATGATTGCGGACTTGAACCCGCTGCTCAAGGGCTGGTTCGGCTACTTCAAGCATGCTCATCCGATGACCTTTAGCGGGATGGACGGCTTTACTCGCAGACGGCTGAGGGCGGTCCTGCGCAAGCAGGAGAAACGCCCTGGCCTGGGTCGGTGTCTGGCCGATCATCTTAGGTGGTCCAAAGTTTTCTTTGCCGACTTGGGACTCTTCACCATGACGGAGGCCCATGCACTGGCAAGCCGATCCCGATGAGGAAACCACCGACTGGAGAGCCGTGTGCGGGAGAACCGCACGCACGGTTCGGAGGGCGGGGAGAGCGAAAGCTCTTCCCGACCCCTATCGACGGAGCGCGTACCTCTATCCTTAAATCCAGATCGAACCTGCGCGAGGTGACACTCAACCGTCAGGTTTCCGGCGTCGCAGCGGACATTTTTGACTCCATTCTGGGTAAAATCATCCCAAATTACGGCAGTGGATGTCCAAACCGGGTACTCGTTTCCGCCTATTTACCAAGGCCCTTCTCGGTATTTCGCCTAGTTAGGAGTTTGGCATCGGGTTTGCTTCAAACCACACTCATGGACCAACTGCAAACTTTGAGGAAATCTCCGGCGCTCGACGGGTTTGAAACTCCGACCCTGGATGAGATCGTCTGCCTTTGGCAGGCGTTCCGTTCCAATGGCTTGGAGGCTGAGGAAGCTTGGAATGCAATCGTCGCGGGGTTGGCCCTGGAAGTGGCTTTTCCGCGGCGGCCCGGTGTAACCCGGATCGAGCACTAAGCAGGCGGCAAGCGAAACCAAGAACGTCTTACGGTTTGTAGACCTTGTCGATAAAGCCGCTCTTCTCCAACTCCCGCACAATACTGTCGTCCACGATGTCATCCAGTTTCAGGCTGGCGCCCGGCTTGCGCGCCAAAGCTTCCTGAATCTGCGCTTCCATTCCGGGCCGCGTCACCAGCGGCACTCGATCATAGAGCTTGGCCATCGCGTTGTAGGAGCTCTCCAGGTAGCCTTCGTTGGTTATCCGGCTGTTTTTTGCAATGCTCTTTTTGCTCTCTTCTTTGTGGGTCTTAAAGAAGTGGGCAGCTTCGATCAGCGCCATCACGCCCTTGCGCACCGTCTCCCGATTCTTGGCGAGATAGCCTTTCGTTGTATTCACACAGATATACGGGAAGTCAAAACGTTTCTTAAAGTCCGCCGTGCTGGTAAGAATCCTGTGCGGCATGCCCTTCGCCAATTGGATCATCCCCGGCGGAGATGGAAAGCCGACGATTCTACCGGTGCGGAAAGCGGCGGCTCTCTCCGGAGCGCCGCCGACCTGGAGAATCGGAACGTCCTTGATCGGTTCCAGGCCGAGGCCCCTGATGAGCGCGTGAGCCGCCGTGTCCGAGGCGCTTCCGACGCGGCTGATCCCGATGCTTTTTCCTTTTAGATCTTCAGCCGATTTGACGGACTCTTGGACTACAAGCTCATAAGGAAGGGTATTGATATAGCAGGCGACCGTAACCAGGCTGACTCCTCCCACGGCGGCGCTTGCCACACCTCCGCCTGAGGCATTGGCTATCTCGATATCGCCGGCAAGAAGGCTGGCCACACTGATCGTCGTAGTCTGGATAAAGACAAGGTTCACGTCGAGGCCGTGCTTTTTGTAGAAACCATAGTCCTGCGCTACATAGTAGATCGCGTTGGTGGTGTCGAGGGAACTATAGGAGATTTTGATCTTGTCTTGGCCATGCGCGGGGTTCAATCCAAAAAGCGCCAAAACAAAAATCTGGCTTGCGATCAGTAAAGTCCTGCACCAGCTTTTCATCGTTTCACCTCTTCGTTTTTTCGGCCCGGGATCGGGCATGTTAGGTCTGCTCGGCCTGCGGGTCGGCCCGGGCGACAAGATCGAGCAAGGTGTCGGTGTGAGGATGCTGCGAGGCCGCGACCTCTCTCAGCAGTTCGGCGAACTCCGGCTTCTCCTCGCTCAGCAGCATCGCCTGGTCAAAAAGGCTGCTCTCCAAGGCTTTCTGATCCTGCAAATCATGCACGACCCGCTCCCAGTGATTTCGCGCCGATCTTCCCTCGCGCGCGGGCTCGTCAACAGCTGTTTCCAACCTGGCGATGCTCTCCCGCAGGCGGCCGGCGCTGGCGCGCTTTTCCGCCGCCATCTGACGCAGGCGCGCGGCGACCTGAGGATAGGGCGCCTTCTCGGCGTGGTCGTCCAACTGCTTTGCCAGGACGCATAAGCGATGATAACTGTTCTTCAGCAGGTCGATCGGGTCCGATCGCTGAGTTTCACCGTTTTGCCGGCTGCACCCGGAGAGCGGACAAATCCGTTTCAAAAATTCGAACATCCGATCTACCTCTGCGGTGGAAGATAGAGTGGCGTAAGGAGCTTGTCAAGCCTATGGCTTAGCGCGCGCGCGTTTGACTGTCAGTGGAAAATCTGGTGAAATAACCGGCGGTGAGGTGAATGTATGGCCCGTATCACCGTGGAAGATTGTCTCGCAAAAATTCCCAACCGTTTTGAGCTGGTCGGGATCGCCTCCAGGAGGGCGAGGCAGCTGTTCAAAGGCGCCAAGCCGCTGATCGAGTGCGATAACCGGGAGGTGGTCGTGGCGCTTCGAGAGATCGCCGAAGGACAAGTGCGAAAAGTCTCCAAGGAACTTAAGCCCGTATAGTCTCCGCTTCTCTATTTTTCCCGCACAATTCCGAACCGTTATCTTTTTCTCGGCATCTGTCAGCCTGAGGCTCTCATTGCTTGAAACGGGCGGTGAAACCGGGTAAATTTCCCTATATCGAGGTCGGTTCCTCCTTCTGTGGCGCAGCCCGTCTAAGGCGGCTGCAGAGAGCATCCCATGTCCAAAGCCAAGCGCGATCCTGAAGAAGAGACCCCCCGGGACGATCCCTATCGAGAGATCGACCTTGCCGAGGCGGAGGATTCTTCCGCCAAGGCTCTCGTCCCATTTGACGCGCTCCAAAGATATCTCGCCGAAATTCGCCGTTATCCTCTCTTGAGCCGCGAGGAGGAGCACCGCATCGCGGTGGAATACAAAGAGTTCGGCAACCTGGAGGCCGCCTACAAGCTGGTGACGGCGAACTTAAGGCTCGTGGTGATGATCGCCAGGGAGTACCAGCGGGCATTTCGCAGCCTCCTCGATCTGGTTCAGGAGGGCAACATCGGCCTCATGGAGGCGGTGAAAAACTTCGACCCGTACCGCGGCATCCGCTTCCCCTCCTACGCGGTCTGGTGGATTCGGGCCTATGTTCTCCGCTACCTCATCAACAACTGGCGCATGGTCAAGATCGGGACCACTCAGGCGCAGCGCAAGCTCTTTTTCAATCTCCAAAAGGAGAAGGAGAGACTGGAGGCCGAAGGCTTCGCTCCGGGCCCGAAGCTGCTGGCGCAGCGGTTGAACGTCAAGGAGGGGGAAGTGGTCGAGATGGAGCAACGGCTGGCGAGCCGCGACCTCTCGACCGATGCGCCGGTCGGCGACGATGAGGGGGCGACGTTGCTGAGTTTTATGGCGGATCAGAAAGAGACGCCGGAGGAGCACTTCGCCGGCGCCGAGTACCGGCGGCTGTTGAGCGACAAGATCGAAGAGTTTTCCAAGGGATTGAAGGACAAAGAGCTGGTGATTTTCCGCGAGCGGCTGCTCAACGAAGAGCCGCTCACGCTCAGAGAGATCGGCGCGCGCTACGGCATCAGCCGGGAGCGCGTGCGCCAGATCGAAGAGCGGGTCAAGAAAAAACTCAAAGACTATCTCGGCCGGGAATTCAAAGAGGCCAAAGACACGGCGGCCGGCGCTTGAGCGCCGGCCTCGCAGCTCAGTCCACTCGTCGAGCCGCTCGAGGCCACGTCCCATCGTTCTCTTCCCCTCATGGAAGCAATGATCGCTTGCCAGTTGGAGACGCATTTGATAGCAAGGAAACAGTTGGGGAGGGCAATGCGCCTTGCGATTTGAAAAAGAGATAGAGATCGTCAATTCGAAAGAGAACGTCTGGCGGTTTTTGTGGGATGTGGACCGCTTCATCGCCTGCGTGCCGGGCTGTAAAGAGGCGAGCACGGTGGAGCCTGGAAAACAGTACGCCGCGACGATGGTGGAGAAGGTCGGCCCCTTCCGCGTGTCGTTTCCGCTGCGGATCGACGTCGTGGAAAGCCGCGACCTGGCTTATATCAAGGCGGTGGCCGCCGGCAGCGACAATGCGGTCGGGAGCCGGATGAAAGTGGAGCTGGAGGTCGGTCTCAAAGGAGACGGCGACCGCACCGTCCTCTCGATCGCCGCCTCGGTCGATGTCCTCGGCAA
The DNA here is from genome assembly GCA_001798595.1 of Deltaproteobacteria bacterium RIFCSPLOWO2_12_FULL_60_19. GTDB lineage: Bacteria > Desulfobacterota > Binatia > UBA9968 > UBA9968 > 2-12-FULL-60-19. The sequence goes on from MGSS01000144.1 coordinate 56,651, forward strand.
GCTCGCCACCCTGGGCCACAGCATCATCAAGCGCAAAGCCGATCAGGTCATGGAGGAGTTTGCGCAAACATTAAAGCACAAACTGGAAGGAGCCGCGTAACCATGCTGAGACGATTCCGTTTAGAAGAGCCGGACACGATTCAAGCGGCGTCCGATTTGCTGGTTCGCTTCGGCGATGCGGCTCGCCTCTATGCCGGCGGCACGGAGCTGCTGCTGGTGATGAAGGAAGGACTGGTCCGCTACGAGCGGCTGATCAACATCAAGCAGATTCCGAATCTGAACCAGGTGAAGTTGGACAACGGCGCGATCTCCATCGGAGCGCTGGCAACCCACCGGGAACTGACCGTCTCGCCGGTGCTCCGTGAAAGTCTCCCGGCGTTGGTCCAAATGGAAAACAACGTCGCCAACATTCGCGTGCGCGAGGTCGGGACGATCGGCGGCAATTTGTGCTTCGCTGAGCCGCACGCCGATCCGGGAACGCTGCTTCTGGTTTTAGGGGCGAAGCTGATCGCGGCGAAAAAGACGGGGCAACGCGAAATCGCCGTCGAAAACTTTTTTCGCGACGCCTATGAGACCAGTCTCGAATCGGACGAGCTGCTTACGGAAATCCGAATTCCGCGGCCATCCGCCGCGGGTGGATTGGCTTACCTGAAATTCGGCTATCTGGAGCGGCCGAGCGTCGGTGTCGCGGTGCGCGTCGAGTTTAACGGCGGCGAAAAAAAATGGATCGCCGAAGCGCGTATCGCCGTAGGCTGCGCCGGGCCTGCTCCGCGAAGGGTCGAAGAGGCCGAGGCGCCGCTCAAAGGGAAGTCGATCCAGGAAGCGACGCATTTGATCGACGAGGCCGGCGGGATCGCGGGACGCGCCAGCCAGGCGATCAGCGATCTCCACGGGTCGCAAGAGTACAAGGAACATATCGTCCAGGTGCTCGTAAAGCGCGCGTTTCAGCAAGCTGTCCAGAAAAGCTGACAGAGGGCGGGAGCGGAGAGGCAAACGATGGCAACTGCAAGTTCAAAAGCGGCGGAGCGGCAAACTATCGCTCTTTCGTTCACAGTCAACGGAAGAGCTTACGATCTCGATGTGGAGCCGCACGAGCTGCTGCTCGACGTCATCCGCGACCGTCTCGCGCTGACGGGCGCGAAAAGGTCGTGCGACGTCCAGGTATGCGGGGCCTGCACGCTCTTGCTGGACGGCAGGCCGGTCAGCGCATGCACGCTGCCCGCCTTCGAAGCCAGGGGGAAGAAAATTCTAACGATCGAAGGCTTGGCGGAGAATGGCACGCTGCACCCGTTGCAGCAGGCCTTCATCGAGCACGGCGGCTTTCAGTGCGGCTTTTGCACGCCGGGCATGATCCTGACGGCCAAACTCCTGCTCGACGAGAACCCCGATCCGACGGAAAAAGAGCTCAAGCACTTCATGCACGGCAACATCTGCCGCTGCACCGGATATAAAAAGATCGTGGAGTCGATCCTCGCCGCGGCCAAGAAAATGCGCTCGGGCGCTCGCTCAGGAAAAAACTAGCAGGGTGCTGAAAAGCCGTGTGTTCACCCTTCGACAAGCTCAGGGCGAACGGGCTAGGAAAGCGCCGTTCGTGGTGAGCGTTGTCGAACCAGGACGGCGCTGCCAGGGTTATAGTTAAACCCGCACTAATCGCTGATACCGTAATCTTTCCAGCGCGCCGCGACGCGATCGAGGTGCTCTTTCGGGGGCAGCGAGATCGCCGGATAGTCGTGTTTCCGGGTGGCGTCGATCGCCACGCGCGAGCCGACGTCGCGTATCGTGTGGTGCTGCGGGACTGAGGGTGGAGCCTGGGAAGGGTCCAATCCGACGGCCTGCACGTCTCTCTCGATGTACACGTCTTTATCCGGCCTCACTCTCCAGCTCATCGCCCAATCGACATCGAAATCGTCCCAGACGTCGATATCGTCGTCGACGACGACGGTGATCTTGCCGAAGCCGGTGCGCAACGACCAGATGCCGTACATCACCTGCCGCACCTGCCCCTCGAACTGCTTCTTCATCGACACGACGCAATAGGCGCCGCTGCCGCCGGCCTCCTTGAGCCGGACATCTTTGATCGGGAGGCGGAGGCCGTATTTGAGATGCTTAAACAGGGGCCACTCGCGCCCCACGCCGCGAATGCAGCTCGACTCGGAAGGCGGCCTCTGGCTGATGAAGGCCTGGTAGATCGGGTTGTTGCGGAAGGTCATGCACTTGATGTTGAAGAAGGGCTGCTTGCCCGCCGGTCCCATGTAGCCCGTGTATTCTCCAAATGGGCCTTCCATCTCGGTAGCGTTGGGCGGGATCTCTCCCTCGAGCACGATCTCGGCCGTGGCCGGGACTTCAAGCGGAACCGTCTCGCAGGGCACCAGCTCCACCGGCTCGCCGCGCAGCGCGCCCGCCACCGCATATTCGTCCAACTCCTCGGAGATTTTCGATACGGAAACGTAGCCGATGGTCGGATCGGCGCCGATGACTACGGCGATCGGAGTAGGCTTGTTCTGCTCGTCGTTTTTCCGCACGTGCCACGCGGCATCCTGGCGCTTGCCGATCAGAAAGCCGGTTTTGTTGGGCCCTTTGACCTCCATGCGGTAGGTTCCGATATTGCGCACTCCGGTCTCAGGGTCCTTCGTGACTACATAAGGCGACGTGAAGAAGGGCCCGGGATCTTCGCCCACCGTCCAGATAGGAACCGGAAGCTTTTGGATGTCCACCTGGTTACAGTGCAAAATATTCTCTTTGCAAGGGCCGGTCTTAACCATCACCGGCGCGATGGGTTTCTCCAGCGCGCGGTCCCACTTGCGGTTGATGCCTTCGACGGAATCGGTCTCCAGGCCGATGGCGTAAACCTCGCGCGATACGCCGAGAGCTCCCGCCACGACGGGAATGTTGAAGCCCTTGACGTTTTCGAACATCAAGGCTGGCCGCTTCGCCGGCGGCAGTTGGTAGAACAGCTGGCGACAGACGGCGGCGATCTCCCAGTCTTTGTCGACCTCTTTCTTGACTCTTTTTAACTTTCCTTTTTCTTCGAGTACGGCCAGATAGGCCCGCAAATCGCGATAAGCCACTTTTGCGCCTGCCTTTCTAATGAGTTAGAGAACGCGGTATGTATAAATGATTTTGATATAAACAGTCAAGCCTTAAATGATTCTGTCGAATTTAGCAAGCCTTGGCGGGGTCTTAAGGGGGACAATATCGAACGGTTTACACTGAAAACCGCTCAGGCGCGGATCTCTGCGCGCATGAACTTAATGTAGGAGATAGCGAAGCAAACCGCGGCCAAAGCGATGAGCGTCGTGAGCTGAGGCAAGACCAGGAGAAGGCTTTGACTCAGGGCCAGCGGGGTGAGAAGAATTCCCTGGGTCTGTTCCGGAAGGGCCGCGCCTAGACCGCGCGCCAGGGGGTTAAGCATTACCTGCACGGTTTCTCCATAGAGGGCGCTCGGAGATATCCGGCTGATCATGTTGGCAATATCCACCTGACGGACCATGGCTTCAGGCGTCGAGGGATCGGCTATGATGAAGGCAGCCGCGATCTGGGCGATCAGCGGGGTAAAAATCGTCAGGAAGAGCCACAGCGCCAAAGATCCCAGCGCGGCGGTCACAGTACGCTGGAACAATAAGGAGAAGAGCAGGGCGAGCGCTAGCCAGAAACCGACGTAAAAGATACCGACGATGGTAAAAACCAACATCCGCCAAAGCTCTTCGGCGTTCGGCGGAAAGCCGACCAGCGTGACTCCAAGCCCCAATACCAAGAGAAGCACCGACGCCCAGAGGACCGCTACAGTGGCGAGTCCGGCGAGAAATTTTCCATTGATCAGGCTGTCGCGGTAAATCGGCTGGGAAAGGACCCGGCTGAGCGTCCCACGCGCGTATTCACCGCTGATCGCGTCAAAACCGAGCATGATGCCGACCAGGGGGCCGAGCAGGCCGAGAAACGTCGCGAGCGACAGGAGGCCGCCGCTCTGTGAGGTGAGCAGGAGGAGAAAGACGAATTCGGGCGGCGCGCTTTCGGCATCCTGACGGATGGATTGGCCCGACGCGTAGATCGCCCAGACGCCGGTGAGCACGATGATCGCCAGCAGGATCATGAAACGACGGCTGCTGAAGTGGTCCGCAAGCTCTTTCCAAAAAACAACGCTCATGGTTTATGCCTCACGAAAATACTTGAGATAGATGTCTTCGAGCGTGGCATCCTCGGAGCGAAGCTGGAGCAGCGAGAGCCCCTTTTTCGACACCAGCGAAAGCAGCTCCGGCCGGACATCGCGGTTGCAGCGCAGGAACCACCCGTGCGTGCGCGGCGCTATTTCGGCCACGCCCTGCACCGCCCGCAGCTCGCTTTCCAGCCCGTTGGGTTGTCCGGCAACCTCCAGCAGGAAGTTCCACTGGCGCTCTTTGAAGATGGCGCTGCCGAGTTGGTTGACTTCCCCCTGGGCGATCAATTTTCCCTTGACGATGATGCCCACGCGATGGCACATCTGCTGCACCTGATGAAGCATGTGAGATGAGAGGAGGACGGTGAGGCCGCGCTCGCGGCTGAGTCCGGTAATCAATTCGAGAATACGCGCCGCCCCGTCCGGATCGAGCCCCAGCGTCGGCTCATCGAGGATGAGCGCCTGCGGCTCCTTGACCAAAACCTCGGCGATGCCAAGCCGCTGTTTCATCCCGCGCGAGTACTCTCTCACCGCCCGGTCTCCGTCGTCGCCCAGGCCGATCTGCTCCAACAGCCGGGTAATTCTCGGGCGGGCCTCGGCGGCGGGAATACGATTGAGCCGCGCGATGTAAAATAGGTTTTCCCGGCCGCTTAAATCGTCGTAGAAGCCGGGGTTCTCCGGCAGGTAGCCGACGCGCTTCTTTACCTCCAGGGGCCGGTGCGTCGGATCGAATCCGCACACCTTCGCTTGTCCGGAGGCTGGCTCGGTCAGGCCCAACAGCATCAGAATGGTCGTCGTCTTGCCCGCGCCGTTAGGTCCGAGAAAGCCGAAGATCTCTCCCTCTTCAACGCTCAAGTTGAGATCGTTGACGGCGACCAGGTCGCGATAGCGCTTGGTCAGGCTGAGGGTTTCGACGACAGCGCTCATCGGCGGCCCAGGCGCCAGAAGACAATGATCAGGCCCAAGACCACCGCCGCCACGATTCCGGCCCCGATCCAACCCCACAGCGTGGCGGTGGTAACCGTCACTCTAAAATCGAGAGGCTTGCTGCCGCTGTCGGCGCTGTTGGATATGACCGTGATGAGATAGTCCCCCGCGATGGCGCGTGCCGGCGCCGTGATCTCCATAGAGATTTCGCGCAGCTCCCCAGGATTGAGGCTGTCGACCTTGTCCGGCTTGAAGTCGATCGTCCATTTATCCGGCTTCTTGGTGGAGAAGGCGAGGTTCCGGATCGGCGCGGTGCCGGCGTTTTGGAGGTGAAACGGAATGGGGCTTTTCTGCCCGGCGGCGACGGAGGCGCTGAGGGTCCCGGCCAGCGTTCCCATTCGGAGATCGGTGACTCCCCTGAGAGTGACCTTGAGGCTCGTCGAGGCCTCGTACGCTCCGGCCCTGGCTCTCACGGTCACCGGATGCTCGCCCGCGTCGGCGCGCGACGGAGAGTCGATCTCAACGCTCAAGGTTTCGGTGGCGCTCTCCTTGAGCTGGAGGGAAGAGATCTGCGTGTCGCCGTATTGCGGCTTGAAACGTATCGCCCATCCCGTGGGTGCCTGGCTGGTGAGCGAAGCGGTGAGCGGCTTGTTGGTCTCGTTCTTGAGATCGACGGTGAACTTGAGCGTCTGTCCCGACGGAGTCGTCAGTACGGGATATTGACTTGTGAGCTTCAAGCCGCCGGTTTCGACTTTTTTGGTGGTGATGCGGAAGAGGATCTTGTCGCTGTAAGCTGTTTTGCCGCTATCGTCTTTCGTGGAGACCTTCACCTCATAGTCGCCCGCCTTGGTCTTGTCCGAGATTTTCGCCTTGAACTCGACCGTGGTCGATTTCTCGCCCTGCACCATGACGGAGCGGATCGGGTAGCTCGGGTAGCGCGAATTAAACCCCACCTCCCATCCTTCGGGAACGCCTTCAATGGTCAAGCTGACCTGGACCGGGTTTTTGGTCCGATTGACGACCTCGGTGTCCATGGTGACTTCCTGCCCCTGGCCGACGGTCACGTCCTTAAAGGGCAGAATCAGGTTGAACGATTCCTTGGGTTCGACGACGACATCCTGTTTTTTTTCGGCTTCTTTCTCGGCGGCGGAGATCGGCGTGGTATAGGCGGTCGCCAACGCGAGTAGAAAGACGACGGAATAGAACGTGGGTCTGCAGACGCGCTTGAGCTTTTCCAACCTCATATAGATCCGGTCCCCTCTCTGCGGAAGTTTGTGGGTGTCTAGTTAATCATAATCGCGTGGCGCGTCAAGTCCCCTCATGCCTTTCCCAACTGTCTCAGGGCCTCATAAAGGACGATCGAGACGGCGTTGGACAGGTTCAGGCTGCGCACCGCCTCGGTCATCATCGGGATGCGAAAAGCGCGGGCGGAATGGGCATCGAGCAACTCTTGCGGGAGCCCCTTGGTTTCCGGGCCGAAGACGAGAAAATCCTCTTCCTGGTAACGCGCCTGCGTGTAGGACTGAACGGCCTTTTTTGAAAAGAAGAGCAACGTGGCCGATCCATGTTGCCGCAAAAAACCCTGCCACGAATCATGCAGCCGCACGTCAACGTAAGGCCAATAGTCGAGGCCGGCGCGTTTCAGATGCTTGTTGTCGATCTTAAACCCGAGCGGCGCGATCAAATGAAGCGGCGTCTGTGTCGCCGCGCAGAGCCGGGCGATACTCCCCGTATTCGGAGGAATTTCGGGCTGGAAGAGAACGACGTGCATGGTTAGCCTGAACGATTCGCGCTCTCGGAGACGAGCCCTTCCGGTCGAGGGCAATAGACCTCTACTTTTCTTTGATCCGTTGAACGAGCAGGCGCATGGCATCAAGTAAAAAGATTTCTCCTCGAAATACAAGGGAAGCGGTAAACTCTTTACGCCTGTCCGGTGAACGTGCTAGGGTCCGGTTTCATTAAGACAAAACGCGAGGATAAACCCCATGCAAATCATCGAGCGTTTACTGAGCAGCCAAAGCGACGGCATGGCGGGCTATCTGGTCTATCCGGAGCGCAGCGCTGCGGGACCGGGCCTGTTGCTGATTCATCCGAAGTCGGGGATCACCGACTATATCAAGATCGAGGCGCGCAAGTTCGCCAACCTGGGCTACAGCACCTTCGCGGTCAATGTCTTCGAGCTGCTCGGCTATCCGGCCGCGACGCACATCGAAACCGGCTCGCAAATCCAGGCCAAGACTTCGGATGCGGAATTTACCCGCGTCCTTACCGATGGCTGGCGCTACCTGCTTTCCCAGCCTCATGTGGACAGGAAGAAAGTTGCGGTGTGCGGCTATTGCATGGGTGGCCGCATCGCGATTCATTTCGTCGCCGCCACGCCGGAGGTGCGCGCCTTCGTCGGCTACTATCCGACGGTGCGCGACGAGCCGGTGACGGCGATGAGGCCGGTTGCGCCCTGGGAGGCGACGAAACTGATCCGCTGCCCGTCTATTGTGCTCTACGGCGCCGACGATACGGTTACAAAAATCCCGGTTCAGGAAAAGATGTGGCGCGGGTTTCTGGCCAACGGGCAATCCCTGGAGTGGCACTTCTATCCGTTCGGCGGTCACGGCTTTGTGGATCCCGGCGCCGTCGGTTATCACGCGCACGCGGCGGAGCTGGCCTGGCCGATGGTGGTGGACTTTCTGGAGCGCGAGCTTAAGTGGAGTTCGCCGCCGGCTTAATTTTCCTTCGGCTTTCTGCTAACGTGAAAATTCCCTGTCGAAACATCATCGCAGGCGGAAACTATGTATCCAGTTTTATTCAGCATCGGCCCTTTGACGATCTACAGCTTCGGCACGCTCATGGCGCTGGCCGCGCTGTGCGCGGGTTGGATCGTCTGGCTTGAGTTGAAGCGCTACGGCTACGATCCGGAAATTTCTTCCACCATGGTTTTTGCCGCCGCCGTCGGCGGCCTGCTCGGCGCGAGGATTCTCTTCATTCTTGAGGAGTGGAGCAGTTTCATCCGCTCGCCGTTGGACTTTATTTTCAGCGGGGCGGGATTTACCTGGTACGGCGGGATGGCCGGGGCGGCGCTGGCGGTGACCTGGGTAGTGCGCCGTTACGGCATTCCGTGGCTCAAGGCCGCCGACATCTCGTCGCCCGCGGTCACGCTGGCTTACGGCATCGGCCGTATCGGCTGCCACATCGCCGGAGACGGCGATTGGGGGACCGTCACCGATGTGCCCTGGGCGGTCGCCTACACCAACGCGATCATCGGTTGGGTGCATCCCTACACGGGGCTGCCGTACCCGCCAGGCGTGCGCGTCCATCCGACGCCGATTTATGAATTCCTCGAATCGCTGGCGATCTTCGGGATTCTGTGGCCGCTGCGCAAGAAGGGCTACGCCGACGGGAAGATTTTCTGGATCTACCTGATCCTCTCCGGCCTGGCTCGCTTCACCGTGGAATTCTGGCGCGTCAATCCTCCCCTCGCATCCGGGCTGAGCGAGGCGCAGTGGTTCAGTTTAGCCCTCATCGGGATCGGTTCGTATCTGCTTTACACGCGCGCGCAAAAAGGGACGGCCAGAGAGACGTAAGCGTTACTCGTGTTGACACTGACCCCGGCTGTCCAACCCGACAACAGTTAAATAGAGATTGTACCTTACTGTGAACTTGAGATATGCCCCTTGAGAACTGAAAGGCATGGCGAGTGCTTCCCGGCCGGCTGGCCGGCAGGACCGGACCAACCGTTGAAGTATGCGTCAGTCTGCCTACGGGGCTGCGCGGGCAGGGAACCTTTTGGCTCAGAAGAAGTTTCGTTGTTAGTACGACTATCCGATACATGGAGAAAATATGACCCGAACAAAATCGTTAGTTGTCTTTTCCACTTTGGTCTTGGGCCTTTTGGGGGTTCATTTTGCCGACAAGATCGTCGCGGCGCAGGCTGAAAAAGACAAGGCCCCGGCCTTTACGCTTAAACTCTTGAACGGAGGAGATCTAAAATCCTCGGAGCTGGAAGGTAAAGTCACGGTTTTGAAGTTTGTCGCTTCCTGGTGACCGGAGTGCCGGCAGGAGGCTCCTGCCGTTGAAAGAGTGTACAAGAAATTCAAGGACAGAGGGGTTCAGTTCGTGGGGATCTTCGTTAAAGACAAAGATTCCGAGGTTCGGAAATTCGTAAAAACCCACGGCCTAACCTTCCCTGTGGGTCTCGACGATGAAATGAAAATCGCTAACGCTTATAAATTTGTCGGCACGCCCTTTACGGTCATAGTCTCGAAAGCAGGGGAAGTCACTGACCGGAGAACCGGGCCTCAGAGCGAGAAGGCTCTGCGCGATAAAATAGAGAAGCTCCTAAAATAGGTTTCGTATGACCAGCGGTCAGACTTAGTCGCTCGGCCCTCGGTGCTTTACCGCGCCGTGCATCGCCGTTTCTCCGCTGATCACTCTCGCCCTGGCACACGGATCATCAAACGTACGCCACGAACCTTTACACTCCCTCCCTCTTGTAGATGAGACAAACCGGACTACTTCCAAGCTATAACGGCCCATCGTTTCTGAAATGTTAGGAGGCGAAAAATGACCGCAGTGAGGATCACTCATTCACTATTGCTGTTTCTCATAGCTGGTTTGTGTGAGATCGGAGGAGGATGGCTCGTGTGGCAATGGCTGCGAGAGGGACGGGGCAGCCTTTGGGGGCTCGCAGGCGGGCTGTTGTTGATTTTTTACGGGATCATTCCGACTTTTCAGCCGGTGCATTTCGGCCGCGTTTATGCGGCTTACGGCGGTTTTTTTATCTTCCTATCGTTATGTTGGGGTTGGATGTTCGATGGAAACGTTCCGGACCGTCCTGAAATCGTTGGAGGTACGTTGAGCTTGGCCGGAGTCTTTATCATTATGTATTGGCCGAGATAATGACACCATACAAAAAAGCTCTCCTTTCAGAATATTTCACCGTCGGTTGGAATATTATCGAGGGGATCGTCGCCATCGCCGCTGGCGTCATTGCCGGATCGATAGCGCTGGTGGGATTTGGCCTGGACAGCTCTATTGAAGTAGCCTCCGGCTTAGTCTTGATCTGGCGGCTTCGCAAGCACGGATTCAGCGACGAAGAGGAAGAAGAGGCCGCCGAGAAAAGAGCCATATTATTTGTTGGCGTTACCTTTTTTCTTTTGTCGGCTTACGTGGTTTACGAGTCCGGAAAGAAACTCATCTACCACGAGCACCCCGAGGAAAGTCTCGTCGGAATTATTTTAGCGGTTGTCTCTCTGGTCGTGATGCCTATCTTGGCTTGGTATAAAAAGAAGCTAGCCTTGGAAATTCATAGCCGCGCTTTGAGAGCCGATGCGCTAGAGACCCTGGCCTGTTCCTATCTTTCGCTGACTCTACTGCTAGGTCTTGGCGCTAATGCGCTCTTCGGTTGGTGGTGGGCCGATCCGGTGTCCGCCCTAGCTATGGTCTATTTTCTTATCAAGGAGGGAACGGAGGCGATCCGCGAAGGATGGAAAGGCCTAACGCAAAAAGCCTGATCCTATGCCGTGAGGAAGAGGTTGCGGCGCTGTCGCCTCGCTTCGCCCGAAGGGGAAACGGACGAGGGCCACGAAGCGATATCTCACCAGGCCTTCGCCATGACCTCAAGAAGTTTGGCGCGAGTCTCTGGGTTGTCCATGCCGGCGCGTCGAAGCGCGTCACGGCAGATGTGGCTGCAGAACGCCTCGACCGCTTGTGCCACGATCATCCCTCTGCCGTTGAGCGTGCGATGGCCGGTCAACCGTCCGTGACGCAGGAAGACGGTTTCCTCCGGATGATAGATGAGATCGTAGAAGCCCGCTTTGAGCGGGATGGAGAGCGCGAGCTTCCAGGAAGCTCGATTATTGGCTTCGATATCCGCGAGCGAGGCGCTCATGCAGGCGCGGTAAAATTCCGGCCCGCCGTCTTCCGTGAGGCCGGCGGGATTCGCCGGCCCCAGCGCGGAGTAGGGCTCTAGTGTGGTTATCCCCGCCCCGTTCTTGCGGATTCCGCCCTGGCCTTTGGTCGTGCAATTGACGATCAGCTCGACGCCGGGCGCGCGCTCGAGAATTTTCTTTTCGTCAATCGCCTCAACGTTCGCGTGGCTTTTGCCGATCTCGGCGGCGAGCGACGCGGCGCTCTCATGAGTCCGGTTTGAGATAAGCAGGCGGCCTTGCTCCAGCCGCTCGGCGAGAGCGAAGGCGACTGCCCGCGCCGAACCGCCGGCGCCGAGAATTAGCGCGTTGATGCCGCTCAACGACTCGATCAGAGGCGCAGCGCCGCCGGGTTGACCGGCCAGCAGACTCTGGACGAAGCCCTCGCCGTCGGTATTTGCGCCGAGTAGCCGCCCGTCCTCCATGCGCGTGATCGTATTGACCGCGCCGACCTTCGCCGCTTTTTCGTCAATTGCGTCGAGATGCTTCATCACCGCGACTTTGTGCGGCACGGTGACCTGGAGGCCCAAGAGCCGGCCGGACTCCCTCACCGCCGCGATCAGATCCTGCAGCCGATCGTCGTCCACGTCGAGAGCGACATAGACGGTCTTCATCTTTAACGCCCGGAATGCCGCGTTCCACAGGGCGGGGCTTTTGCTATAGCGCGAAGGGGAATCGCCGATCACGGCGACGAGTTGCTTCGCGCCTATGGCCCTGCGGTCGAGCGGGTTGCGGATCCCGCTCTGAATACGGGCGATGTCGTCTTTAACAGCCACGCGGCGATCCTTTCAACCGATGTTTATAGGGCAATATCGCTAACGGATCAATCGACCAAAGGGGAGAGCTACCGCTTCTCCCCTTTGGAAACCCCATCGGTTTTGTGCCCGCCTCAAGAGGCGGGGTTTACGTTGAATGAAGGGGTTTGATGGAGAGTTTGTCCTCGGTGAAGCAAAGCAGAGATTTTTTGCCGTTGATCTCGGTCTCAAGCGCCACCTCCCGCCCCCACAACTGATGGAGATACTGGAGCGTTTTGTCCGCATATTCCAGCTGCAAGTCCCTGCCGTCGTGGGCATGCTTTAGGAACAGCGCGCGATTGTTGTTATAGTCCGCGTTATCGATCTGAATCGTCGGGACCGTTCCCATGCCGACGTTGCGTATCAGGGTTTCTTTGATCGCCTGCCAGTTCTCGTCGTCCGCCACGCGGCTTACGACGCGGTCGCCGCCGCGGCTCTGGTGCTCGAACAGGTTGAGCTCCCGAACCAGCTCCTCGGTGAGATAACGGCGCAGGAAAGAGACGTCCCGCTCGACTTCCCGCGCCTCGAAGAGCTTGGCCCGGCCCGATTTTGTTTTCGGGCCGGACTGTTTTTCTTCCTCCGGCGTCGGATGATCCCAGCGCCGCTCGATGGCCTCCCAGACCTTCATGCCCAGATGGTATGGATTCAGCGAGTTGGCGGCCGGGCTTAAGACCTGGTTGTGGCGGACCATGAATTCCAGGTGCATGCCTTGAGGGAGTTTCAAGGCCTCGACGATGCGCTTATGCCAGTAGCTCGCCCAGCCCTCATTCATGATTTTCGTCTCGATCTGCGGGATGAAGTATTGCGCCTCTTCGTGGACGATCGTGAGAAGGTCTTTTTCCCAATCGCTCAACTGCGGGTTGTGGTCGCGGATAAAGAGCAAAATGTCCGCTTCCGGATAGAGCGGCACGCGGTTCAAATCGGGCGGCGCGTAGTCCGGGCGGCGGTGGATCGTCTGGAAAGGGTCCGCCGCCGGCCTGGAGTCCGCCAGCCGTTGATCGATCTGTTCGTCGGGCGTCTGTTTGCGGACCGCCAGGTTGCGCCGGCATTGGAGCGAAAGGGCATGCGCTGCGTCGAGCAGCCGCTCCACTTTTTCCCGCCCGATGCTGGGGTCTTCGACGTATTTCCGCACCCGATCCGCGTGGGCCTTGAAAGTTTCTATGGTAAATTCCGCGCGGCCGGACCTGAAGGTGAAATTATTTTTGAAAAAGTCGTTGTGCCCATACACGTGGGCGATGGTCAGCACCTGGAGGAGGAGCGTGTTGTCCCGCATCAAATAGGCGATGGACGGATCGGAGTTGATCACCATCTCGTAGGGCAAGCCGCTCATGCCGTAATCGTAGAGCGTTTTGAGCTTCTCGTAGCTCTTGCCGTAAGACCAGTGCGGGTAGTGGGACGGCATGCCGGAATAGACCATGTAGCCGAGCATCTGCTCGTGGTCGCAGATCTCGAATTCCTGGGGGTAGGGGTCGAGGCCGAACTGGCGCGCCAGGATGAGAATACGCTCGTTCCAGGCTTCCAACTCGGCCACGGTGTATGCGGCAGCCATGGCGCGCGCGGCTCAAGCCGCCTCTTCGCGGGCGCGGTCCCGCGCGAGGAAGGTCCTGAAGCAGGGCCAGATGTCTTCTTTGCGCTGGATCTGGACGGTTTGAAAGTTGTCGGCCTGGAGCTGGGAGAAAAATTGGATCATGCTGCTGCCGTAGTAGCCGGCGCCGAGGGGCTTGATCTCGCCGTAGCCGAAAAGGTTGGCAACCTCGGTCAATTCTTTGGCGGCCTGGAGGGCGGCCGGATTGTCGGAGTCGAAGTTGTCTCCGTCGGAGCAATGAAACACGTAAACGTTCCACAGCGTCGGATGGTAGCGCTGGTCGATGATCTCCAACGCCTTGCGGTAGCCGGAGGAGATGAAGGTGCCGCCGGACTCTCCCTTGTGGAAGAATTCCTCTTCGCTAACTTGGCGGGCTTCGGTGTGGTGGGCGATGAAGACGATCTCGACGTTCTGGTATTTGGCGCAGAGGAAGCGGTAGAGGAGGAAGAAAAAGCTCCGCGCCAGATATTTCTTCATGGTGTCCATCGAGCCCGAAGTGTCCATGACGCATAGCACGACGGCGTTGGATTCGCGCCGCATCTCCGTCACCGTATGGCGGTAGGTGAGGTCGTCGTTGTGGAACGGGAATCGCTGAGCGGCGGCCGCTCCGCCGGTCTTTTCGCTCGCTTTCTTGCGCTTGATCCGCGCGATAGCCGTGCGGCGCTTGTCGAGGTGAACCCGAACCCCTTTCCTCCGATAGCCCTTTCTGCGGTAGAGCTGTTGGACTTCCGTCTCGCGCAGGTGCTTGCGCTCGAGATCGGGGAGCTCGAGGTCCTCAAACATCATATCGATCAGCTCTTCGAGGGAGATATCGGTTTCATAGTAGTCCACGCCGGGCCGGTCGCCCGCCGGATCGCCCTGGCCGGGTCCCTTTCCTTGACCGACGACCTGCCCCGGCTGCGTATTTTCTCCGCCCTGGCCGACGCCCGGCGAGTTTTCGCCGTAAACGAAGCGGTACTCTTTCACACCGCGAATCGGAACCTTGACGATGCGGTTGCGGTCTTTGCCGATGATCGACTCTTCGGCGATGATGTCGGCGATGTTATGCCGGATGGCTTCGTGAACTTTTTGGCGATGGCGCAGCCGGTCCCCGGCGGAGCGGTCGCTGCGCTGGACGGAAGAGGGATCGTAGGAGCGGAAGATGGTCTCCATCTCCGTTAGGGGTTAGGCGTAAGGGGTGAGGGGATCGCCTGACCTTTCACCCCTCACGCCTTACGGGCGTCGATTAGTCCTTCCACAAATTGTTGGCTGCGTACTTTAAGACCACGTCCACGCAACTCGCGCAGTAGCCGTGATCGAGCAGGTTCTTGACCATCGCGTTGTATTTCTCGCTCTGCTCCTCGTCGCGCGTCCTGGCTTTGGTAATCACGCGGCTCAAGTCCCGCACCGAAGTCATCAGTTTTTTCTCGATCGCTTCCGTGAGCGGCTCGTAACTTCGGTAGTCGATCTTTTCCCCTCTGCGGTTGGCCGCCCACAGGTAGGCGATCACCTCCTGGCGGAAACCGTCGGCGGCGGAGCCGATGATGGCGATCTGCTCCTCGATGGATTTCATAAAACCTTCGTCCGGCGACAGCTCTTCCTTGGTGTTGCGGTCCTTGACCTTGCTCTTGTTGACGTAAGCCTCGGCGTGGTCGAGGTAGTTTTGGAACAGCGATTCGGCCTGCTCGCGGTACGAATAGACAAACGCGCGAGTAATCTCCTTCTCCAAAATCTCCAGGTACTCTTTGTGCAACGTGTCCTGGAGAAATTCCAGATACTGCTTGCGCATGTCGTCGGGCAGGTCGGCCTCCTTGACCATATTGATCAACGCCTCGCGGACGTTGATCGGATTGATGCAGTTGCCCGCGGTGTTGTCCGACAGGGCGTTGTCCAGCGCCTTCATGATAAACCGGGTCGATATCCCGCTCATGCCCTCGCGCTTGGCCGACTCGCGCAGCTCCTGCACGTCAACTTTTTTCGTCCGCCCCTTCTCCACAACCTCTTCGCCGTTGTAAAGCTTGAGCTTGGTCATGAGGTCGCACTTGTTGGTGGGCTCGAGGCGGGAGAGGACGGCGAACATAGAGACGATATCGAGGGTGTGCGGCGACACGTGGGCGTGGAAGTCGGAGTGGCGGATGATCTTCTGGTAGATCTTGACCTCCTCCGAGAGGCGAAGGTTGTAGGGGACTTTGATGACGACGATACGGTCCAGAATCGCCTCGTTGGTATGATCGGCCTTGAACTTCTGCCACTCGGCTTCGTTCGAGTGGGCCACGATGACGGTGTCGACGTAGACCAAGCCGTGCCTTCCGGGGGCCGGGATCACCTTCTCCTGCGTCGCGGTGATCATGCAGTGGAGATACTCGATCTCGTTTTTGAAGACCTCGATAAATTCGACCACGCCGCGGTTGCCGACGTTGAGCGCGCCGTTCAGCTCCAGGACGCGCGGATCGCCTTCGGAATAGAGGTCGAGCTTGGAGATGTCTTCGCTGCCGATCAGGACCGAGGTGTCCTGGTTGTTGGGGTCCACCGGCGGCACCACGCCGATCCCGACGCGCGTCCGCTTGGAAAACTCTACGGCGCAGACGGGGAACTCTTCATAGCGGCCGTTGAACTCCGCCTTCAGCCGGTAGCGGCAGACCGGGCAGAGGTCGCCTTCGATGTGAACTCCCAACATCTTTTCGAATTCTTTGCGCAGATGGCGGGGAATCAGGTGGAGCGGCTCTTCGAACATCGGGCAGCCCTCGATCGCATAGAGGGGTAGGCTCTCTTCGAGGCCGCGATGGAGTTTTTCAATCAGCGAGCTTTTGCCGGAGCCGACGGGGCCCATCAGGTAGAGCACCTGGCGGCTCTCTTCGCCTTTCATGGACGCGGCGTGAAAGTAGCGAACGATTTGCGCGATGGTCTTTTCGATGCCGAAGAATTCGTCGGCGAAGAAATGGTGGACCTTGAGGTTCTCGTCCTTGTAGAGACGTTTGATCCTGGGGTCGTCCGTGTCGTGAATGTCGCGGACGCCCGGCTTCATCACGATGTCGTAGATGCGCGCATGGGCCAGCTTGGTCATCGAGGGAGTCTCTTTGACCTTGTCGAGATAGCCCAGCAGGTTTCCTTTCCAGGCCCTGACCTGGCTTTGGTCACGATCTTTGCGGATCAGAGACTCAAAGTCCTTGTGTTCGTTCATTCCAACGGCACCTCCTTTCGGAGTCAATCCTGCAATCTGGGAAAAATATAGGTTGTCTTCGCTGGAATGCGCCCGGCCGGTGGCGATTCGATTTCCTGTTACGCATGGAAATTGGCAGCGGCTGGTGCGCGCTGCAGCGCAGCGTTGTCGGGTATCGGAAGCAATAGCAGGGGAAGAGAAGTAAAAGGGGAGGTGTTTGTCTTGAAGATCAACCAGAAGCTCTTTAGGGTCAGCACGCTACCTTCTCTCCCTAAGGATCCCCGTCAATTCGAGCCGAGGCGCCCTCTAGTTGATTGGACGAAGGGGAGCAGCGCATCTTCAAAAGGGCGTCCACAGCCCCCATTGAAACTCTATTCTTCCCCAATGTCAAGAAAATTCATCAGTCATCACCGTGCGCCGCCTCCTTTCAGAGAAGATAATCGGCCGATGCCGCGCTATCCTTTAAGCAAGCGATATGTTCACACGTTGAATTTCCGTATCCGTTGCGGACTTCGGTCGGCGGAAAACGGCAAAGCTTCGCGCGGATTTTGGTCAGGGCTTCCAGCCTTGAGTGAAGAGATAAAAAATCGGAGCTGCGGCGATCCGATAATAGGCGAACGGAACCAGGCTCCAGCGGTTGAGCAGCCGAATGAAAGTTTTGATGGTCGTCAGCGCGACAACATACGAAACCACGAAGCCGACCGCCAACTGCGCGATGTCGGCGCCGGTGAGAGCGTACGCTGTTTTCAAAAGGTCGTAACCGGTAGCCGCGGCCATCACGGGAACGGCGATCAAAAACGAGAACTCGGCGGCCGCCTTGCGATCGAGTCCGAGGAGCATCCCTCCGGCGATGGTCGCCGCGGCGCGCGAGGTGCCGGGCCACAAGGCGAGTATCTGAAACAGCCCGACTCCCAGAGCTTGACCCAGGGTGATCGAGTCCAGCGAAGCGGAAGGCCGGTTGCGGATATGACGCTCGACGAGCAGGAGGCCGGCGCCGCCCGCCGCGAGAGCTAGGCTGACCGCCCTCGGATTGAACAGATGGCGCTTAATGAGACCGTGCCCGAGATATCCAGCCACCAGCGCCGGGAGAGTGGCCGCCGCGATGCGCAAAACTCCATCCCAGCCGTCCAATGTCGAGCCGAGGACCAGGGACTGCGGGCGTTCGCGGGGAAGGAGGCGCAGGAACCGCTCGCGGTAAAGCACAAGAACCGAGAGCACCGCGCCAAGCTGTATCGCGACTTCGAACGTCGCCGCCTTCTCGCCGACGAAGCCCAATAGATTGCCGGCGACGATGAGATGGCCGGTGGAGGAGACGGGGATGAATTCGGTCAGCCCTTCGACGATGCCCAGGACGGTAGCGATGGCTAAGCTCTGCAAAATTTATCGCCCTCCGTGTCACAAATACGCTGAAATTGGTTGCCCGGAAAGTCCGTGGTGGTTTGCGAAAAGACCAGGAGGAATTTTGGTTCCAAACAAAGTAAAGTGTAGCACCATGTCGCCGGGCAAGTCAAAGAAAAATCCGGCAAGAAAAATCGGGCATGCGTCGATCCGCACGCGGTGAGATCGTTGAGCCTTGCCATCGTCGCGCCGATACCGAAGCCCAAGCGGTGGGCATGAGCCGCGATAGCGCTTGACAGGCTCGGCTTAAGCCTGATAGAGGCGGCTATCCATAGGAACATACCTTGTTTCAGCAATAGGAAGGTTGGGATGGCCTACCCGAGTCGGCGTCGAACAGGCTGGTTGTGGATCGTGGCGTTGGTCGCGTTTGCAGTAACCGCCGCGACTCTGGTTTCCTCTCTCCAATGGGTAAACCGGACGTTTCCGGGGTTTTTCCTCTACGGGAACCTTACCGTCGCGCCCTATTTTCTCCCTCACTGGAGCGGCCAGCGGGCCGGCTTGGGTTTTTTGGACCGCGTGGTCGCGGTCGATGGCGAAACGATTGCCGCGCCTGAGCAGATCTACGATCGTTTGCGCCGTTCGCCTGCGCAGGAGCCGATCCGCTACACGGTGAAGCGGCGCGGCGAGACGATCGAGCTTGCCATTGCCCCGATGCGGTTTTCGTTTCAGGACTGGCTGCTGAGTTCCGGAATCTACCTGCTGGGAGGCTTGGGATTTCTGATCATCGGGTTCACTCCTTTTTATATGCGCTCCTCCGCTCCTGCGGCGCCGGTGCTGTTTTTTATGGCGAGCGCTATCTCGGTATGGTTTATTTCCACCTTCGACTTTATGACGGCGCGCCAATGGCCGCTGGCGGTGCGTCCCTTTGCGCTTGTTTTGACCTGTGGCGGGGTGATCCATCTCGGGCTTGCCCTTACCCGAACCCGCGAAGCGCTGAGGAAACTCCGGTGGCGCCTCGCCATCGTCTATGGCGTCTCTTCGCTGTTGGGGTTCTTCTTCGTCTTCACCTTCAACGGTCCGCTTGATCTCTGGCGCTGGAGCCAACGGCTCAGCTACGGCTATAGCCTCCTTGCGGCGTCGCTTCTACTCGCATTTTTGGTTGCGGCGCTGCGGCGGCCGGCGACCGCCTTGGAGCGGTCGCGTCTGAAAGTGGTCTTGTTCGGCGCGCTACTGGGCCTCTGTGTGCCCGCCTTCGGCACGGTCCTGACGAGCTTCTTCTCCTGGTCGATTCCTTACAACATATCGTTTATTCCGGTGGTGTTCTTCCCGTTGTCCGTGGCGTACGCGCTGCTCAAATACAGCCTGTTCGATCTCGACGTCGCGCTTAAAGCGGGGGTCATTCGGGCGGCTTTGGCGGCGGCGCTCCTGCTGATCTACGGCCTGTTGGTTTCGGTTTTGGGAGTGGGCATCGGCGTCTATGCCGAAGACGCGCCGGTTCCGATTTTTTTTTCCATCCTCGTGGTTGTGATCTTCAATCCCTTGCTCCGTTGGATCGAACCGGCCGTGGACCGCTACATCTATCGTAAGGAATACGATCCGAGGCAGTTGCAGACGGATGCGAGCGCGCTGCTGCGCTCCCTCTCGCGGCCCCAGACCGTGGCGGAAAAATCCCTCAAATTGATCGGCGAGCGCATCGGCCTCGACGCCGCGCATTTATTCTTTTTCTCGGCGGATAACGGTGGGCCGGTGACCGCCTCGCTTAATACCGAGAGCAACCCGGATCGCGACCTTCTCCTCCGGCGTACGCATGGTCTCTGGTCGGCTCATTTCGGAATCGCCAGGAAGGGCGCTTCGAAGAGCGAATGGCTGACGGATGCCGCCAGCCGGGAGAACCATGAAGAGTTGGCCCACGTGCTCACGGCCTTGAAATCGGAACTCCTCATCACGATCGTTTTTCAAGACGAGGTTCGAGGGATCCTCGCGCTCGGCAGAAAAACGTCAGGCAGGGAGTTCAACGGCGACGATTTCGCCTTGCTCTGCGCCTTGGCGGACCAGCTTGCGCTTGCGCTGGAGAACGCCACGCTCTTCGAGGAGTCCGAGCGGTCGAAGGAGAGTTACCGACGCCTGTACGACGAAGCTCAAGCCTTGAACCGGAGGCTGATCGAGACGGACCGGCAGAAAAAGGACTTCATCGCCAATATCTCTCATGAGCTGAGAACTCCGGTGTGCACGATTTTGGGATACGCGGAAGTGCTGCGCGATCCGGCCTTCGCCGGCGATAGCCACGCGATCCTGGATCGGGTCGCCAACCACGGCCGTGAGCTGTCGCAGCTTATGGATAACCTCTTGCAGTTCTGCCGCATGGAAAGCGGAAGTCTAAGCGTGGCCTTGAGGGAGATGAAGATTGCCGAGGTGTTTCAAGCGCTCGAGATTGTGGCGCGGCGGCTGATCAAACAGCGGCCGATACAGTTTCGGGTCGAGATGGAATCGTCGCCGGAGACCGTTCTTACCGATCCCGAAAAATTTCAGCAGATTATGATGCATCTCCTGACCAACGCCGTAAAGTTCACGGAAAGGGGAGAGATCACGGTGGGAGTCAGACAGGTATGGGAGAAGGACGAGCCGTTCGTTGAATGTTGGATCGGCGACACCGGCATAGGAATCAGCCGCCAGGACCAGGAGGCGATGTTCGAAGATTTCCGCCAGCTCGAACGCTCGTCGACCCGGCACTACGGCGGAACCGGCATGGGTCTCGGCCTGTGTAAGAAACTCGCCCATTCACTTGGAGGCAGGATCGAAGTCCGAAGCGAAGTGGGGAAGGGGAGCGTCTTCAGTCTGCTTCTTCCTGTTCCCAGGCCGCAGACAGAACCCGCCGCGCCGCAAGCAGAAGCGGCATAAGGGGCGGAAGACAGATCCGCGACAGGCGCGACTTATGATTTCCCCTTCCGTGCGTTCCGATCTTGCGCCGACGGGCAAGCTGCGCGTCGGCATTAACTACGGGAACCCCGTCCTGGCGACCAAAGATTCCGGCAGCGGAGAGCTTCACGGCGTGGCGGTCGATCTGGGGCGGGAACTCGGCAAGCGAATTGGCGTGCCCGTCGAGTTCGTCGCCTATGATGCCGCGGGAAAGATGGTGGAGGGGCTGAAAAGTAGCGCTTGGGATGTCGCATTCCTCGCCGTCGATCCCGGCCGTGAAGGCGAAATCAGTTTCACCGCTCCCTATCTCGAGATCGAAGGCACCTACCTTGTGCCGGCCGGATCGCCGCTTCGCGCCGTCGCTGACATCGACCGCAAAGGTGTGCATGTCGCTTTGGCAGCAGGGGCCGCTTACGATCTGTTCCTGGCCCGCACTTTGAAAAATGCTCAATTGCTACGCGCGCCGGACCCCAAAGCGGCGTTTGAACTACTCGTTGCCGACAAGGCGGAGGCCCTCGCCGGCGTGAGGCAAACGCTCGTTACGAATGCCGAGAAGCTTCCGGGATCGCGCGTGTTCGACGACCGATTCCTGGCGATCGGCCAAGCGCTTGGCCTGCCCAAAGGGCGCGCCGCCGGCGCAAAGTACCTTCGCGAATTCATCGAGGACGTAAAAGCTTCGGGCCTGGTGGCCCAGGCACTCGAGAAGGCCGGGCTTCGCGGTGTATCGATCGCGCCCAGGGCGCCGGTTCAGGCCTGATCTTTTGTGAGCATTTCTCGGAGCATGGCGATGAGTAGAACGGCGAGCGCTGCGATCACGGTGTTGAGCGCAGGGGCGGTCGAGCCGGGCTTGGTGAAGGCGATCGACGCGTTCCGGCGCGAAACCGGTGGTGAAATAAAACTCGCCTTCGCCACCGCGCCGACGATCGTCAAGCGGATCGGCGGCGGCGAGACGGCGGATGTGATCATTGCGCCGCCGGCCGCGTTAGACGAGCTGGTCAAAGCCGGGAAGGCCGCGCTCGTGGAGCGCCTGAGTGTCGGCCGGATCGGAGTGGGCGTGGCGGTTCGCCAGAGCGCGCCGGCGCCGAAGATATCCACGGTTAATGAGTTTAAACAATCCTTGCTCAACGCGGAATCGGTGGTTTATAACCAGGCCTCGACGGGGATCTATCTTGAAGGGCTCTTCCAGCGGCTTGGAATGGCGGAGCAGCTGAAAGCCAAGACAACGCGCTATCCGGATTTCGCGGCGGTGCTGGATCACGTGAGTAAAGGCAAGGGAAACGAAATCGCGCTTGGCGCGACGACAGTCATCGTCGAAGCCGAAAACAAGGGGCTCAAGTTCGTCGGCCCGCTTCCCGCAGAAATTCAGAACTATACGAGCTATGCCGCGAGCGTCACGGCCGACGGCGACGAAAAGGCCGCCGCGCGCGAGTTCGTTCGCTACCTCACGAAACCGGCGGCCAAGGCGGCGTTTGCGGCAGCCGGCATCGAATGACGAAAAGACTGGAGTCTTGGAGTAGTGGAGTAATGGAGTAATAACTCTGAAGCTGAAAGGGGGGCTTCCATGAAAATGAATATTTTTCGCCGATTCTTTTTGCTGATCGGGTTTGTTCTTGCGTCGAGCGCTGCGGACGCCAGCACGCATGAATTTTTTAAGGGCAAGACCGTGAGGCTCGTGGTGGGCACCTCAACGGGAGGGGCCATGGACGAC
>MGSS01000145.1 GCA_001798595.1 Deltaproteobacteria bacterium RIFCSPLOWO2_12_FULL_60_19
CATGCCTGGAAGGAGCCGGTGCGCGCCCTCGGAGAATGCTATAGAGTATTGAAGCCTGGCGGAGTGGCCTGGATTCTGGACCCGGCCCAAATCCTCACTGGTAAGAACTTCCCGCTTTGGCACCGCTCCCTCAACTGGTGGGGAAAGGTCCTGTATAAAGTCTACTCCTGCCTTCCCAGTGCCGGCCCGCCCCGTAGATTTTCCCTGGAAGAGGTAAAAGACCTTCTGGCCAACACCCCTTTTGGGGATGGGACGATAGAGCAAAGGGACGGCATGGCTATCAAATTAAAGAAGAGGATAAGGGAGCGCGCGAATAAGCTCCCCTAAGATTCTCGGGCGGTCGTGTTAGAAGCGATTTGACATGAGCATCAGTAACGCCGTCAGAGCCGCCGCTGTCAGGCTCGCTTGAATGTGAACCCGCCGCGCCTGGCGCCGAAGCTCCGTTACCGTAGCCGAATCTGAGATTTTCTCTTCTCCTTGATCGAGATTGCGCGCCCCGCGCGCCGCGAGCACCACTCACGTCCT
This sequence comes from Deltaproteobacteria bacterium RIFCSPLOWO2_12_FULL_60_19, assembly GCA_001798595.1. Taxonomy (GTDB): domain Bacteria; phylum Desulfobacterota; class Binatia; order UBA9968; family UBA9968; genus 2-12-FULL-60-19. Next base: position 526 of record MGSS01000145.1, read on the forward strand.
CTCTTTGGCCTGGTAAAGGCCGAGTCCCGCCATCCAGAATGGAAAAAAGACGACAAGCCGCCGCCAGCGGTCTGAGCCACCGACACTCAGCGCGACGGCGATGCCGACGCCTGCCGCGAGCATGACGACGCCCATCACGAGCCGTTTGCGGGTTTCCTTAGGACCGAGGTTCATTTAGGAAACACTTCTTACTTTTAATCCTTCGTCGCTCGAAAAATCAAACCGATAAGCCAAAGCGCCAGAGCAATCCACATCGCGATGATGACACTGGCGGCGAACCAGCGGGCTGGGGTTTTTGCCGTTGCCGTGAGCCGGGCTCTTTCCCGGCACTCGGCCAGCACGTCGGGCGGAATCAATTTCAGCAGGAAGTAGATGCCCAACGGGACCAGGATCAAATCGTCCAGGTATCCCAGGACAGGGATGAAGTCGGGGATGAGATCAATCGGGCTGAGGGCGTAGGCGACGATGCAGATCGCCAGCAGCTTCGCGTGCCAGGGGACGCGCGGGTCTTTGGCGGCTAGGTAAAGGGCGTGAACTTCCTGCTTAAGCTGCGCCGCTCGTTGCCTCCAGTGCTCCAGTGGCCTCACATCAGTCCGGTCGTGTTTCAGCCAATAATCTTATACGCGCCGCCGAGATAATTGCGGGACAGATTCACATAAGTGCTTGAGCCCATCTTGATCCAGTTCAAGGCTTCGCCGCCGATCTCTTTCTTCACCTTGGCCGGGCTTCCCGCGGCCAGCACGCGCGGCGGGATTTTGGTGTGCGGCACGACGACGCTGCCGGCGGCGATCAGGGATTCTTCTCCGATCTCAACGTCTTCCAGCAGGGTGACGTTCATTCCGATGATCGCCCCGCGGCGGATGAGGGTTCCCTCCATGATCGCGCCGTGGCCGACGGTGACATCGTCTTCGATGACCGTAGGGGCTTCGCCCGAGTGCAGCACGCAGTTGTCCTGAATGCTGGTGCGCGCGCCGACGACGATGGGATTGTCATTCTGGTCGGATCTGATGACCGCGCCGAACCAGACGCTCGCCTCCTCGCCTACGATGACGTCGCCGATAATGACTGCGGTCGGCGCGATGAAAGCCGTCGGCGCGATCTTCGGCCTGCGGCCCTTGTATTCAATGATCATGCGGTAGCCTCCAGGAAAAGATGGCGTCACTCTAGATAACCGATCGAGATAACGCAAGCTATCGGCAGTCAGGAATCGGGAATTAGGGATTGGGAATCGGGGATTAGCGGGAAGCTGAGAGCCGAGCGATGAGAGCTAAGAGCTATTCAAGCGCTCAGTCCAAACGCCTTTGCCGCGGTGTCGACGATTTTTTCTCCGATGGCGAGCGACGCCGTGGCGCCGGGGGAAGGGGCGTTGAGGACGTGGATCGCGTTGCCGGTCTGTTGGATGACGAAATCATCCACCAGCGCCCCGCTGGTGGAGACGGCCTGCGCGCGCACGCCGCTGCCGCTTGGAACCAAGTCTTCATTGCGCACTTCCGGAACCAATCGCCTGAGCGCCCGGACCATGGCGGACTTGACGAGCGAGCGGTAGCTCTCTTCGACTCCCATGCGCCAGTACTTTGCCGCCATCGCCCAAAAGCCGCGGTAGGACAGCGTCTCCACGATGTGGCGGAAGTCGATGTCCGTCTTGCGATAGCCCTCGCGTGCCAGGGCGAGGACCGCGTTGGGCCCGACTTCGACTTCCCCATGGATGGTTTTGGTAAAATGGACGCCGACGAAGGGAAATCGCGGATCGGGTACGGGGTAGATCAGGCCTCCGACCAGAGATCGCCGCTCGGGAACGAGCCGGTAGTACTCGCCCCGGAATGGAATGATGCGCAGGCTCTCGCCCGCAGGCTCTCCGCGCGTCATCATCCGCGCCAGTTGATCGGAGAAGAGACCGCCGCAATTGATCAGATATCTCGAGCGAAACTCGCCTGACGGCGTCTCCAGGATTATCGCGCCGCCGCTCGTTTTGATGCCCCGGACTTCGCTGGAAGTCGCGATCTCTCCGCCCAGTTGCTTGAAGATATCGGCGTAGGTTGCCGCTACCCGGGTAAAGTCGATGATGCCGGTCGCCGGCGAGTAGAGCGCGCGGATTCCCCGCGCGTGGGGCTCGATCTCTTTGAGCCGTTCGGGGCCGATCATCTCCAGCCCGCGCACCCCGTTGGCCGTTCCACGGCGCCTGAGCTCTTCCAACCGGGGGAGATCTTCGGGCCGGCCTGCGACGACCACTTTTCCGCAGAGCTCGTAAGGGATGGCGTGCCGGTCGCAGAAATCGAGCAGCGCCCGCCTGCCGGCGACGCAGGTTTGCGATTTCAGCGAGCCCGGCTTGTAGTAGATCCCCGCGTGGATCACGCCGCTGTTGTGGCCGGTCTGATGGCGGGCGATTTCGGCCTCTTTTTCCAGCACGAGGAGCCGGCGGCCGGGATAGCGCTGCGCGAGCTTCATCGCGGCGGCCAGGCCGACGATGCCGCCGCCGATTACCACGATGTCATAGGTGTTTTCTGTCATAGTTCTTTCCCCTACAGATTGAACGATTTGAACAACTTGAACGTATTCCCAGGTTCAAAATCGTTCAACAAGTTCAAGGTGGCGTCAGGCCGCCGGCACCAGCTAGGTCCCTCGAATATCCGCCACGGCTGCGCCGCGGATTCCGCTCTGTTTGAGCTTCCAGAGCGCCTGGTTGATCTCGGCAAGCGGAAAAACCTCCACTTCCGGCCGCAGCGGAATCTCCCGCGCCAGGCTGAGCAATTCCTCGGCGTCGCGCCGTGTCGCGTTGGCCACGCTGCGAATCCTCCGTTCGTGATACAGCAACCGGCCATAATCGATCTCGGGGATTTGCGTCATCGCGATCCCCGCCAACGCCACGGTTCCCCCTTTTTCCAGGACGGCGAGCGCGTCGAGGACCAGTCCTCCCGCGGGCGCGAAGATGATCGCTGCCTGAACCTTCTGCCGCGGTCTGTCTTCGGCGCGGCCGACCCAGGCCGCGCCGAGAGTTCGGGCGAGCTTCTGATGTTCTTCACCGCGAGTAAAAACGTAGACTTCGCAGCCCCGGTGGCGCGCCAGCTGGATGACGATATGGGCGGAGGCGCCGAAGCCGAACAGCCCGAGCCGCTCGCCGCGCGCGATCTCGCTCAACCGCAACGCGCGATAGCCGATCACTCCGGCGCAGAGGAGCGGGGCGGCCTGGTGGTCGGAGAGACCGGGCGGGAGAGGGTAGGCAAACGCTTCCTCGACCAGAGCACATTCGGCGTAACCGCCGTGGGCGTGGAGACCGGTAAACTCGGCCCGATCGCAAAGGTTCTCGCTTCCTCTCGCGCAGAACGAACAGTCCCCGCAGGCGTGTCGCAGCCACGCGATGCCGACGCGATCGCCTTCATGGAATCGCCGGGTCCGGCGGCCGCGCGCCTCGACCACGCCTACGATCTGATGGCCCGGCACCAGGGGCAGTTTGGGCAAGGGGATGTCGCCTTCAACGATGTGCAGGTCGGTGTGGCAGAGAGCGCAGGCGGAAACGCGCAGGCGGACCTCGCGTTCGCCCGGCGCGGGGAGCGGCATCTCCGTCAGCTCAAGCGGCTGTTCGACAATCGGCTTGGGAGTGCGCAGCAGCGCGGCGAGCATGCGAGGGCGGTAGTCCCGAACGAAGCGTAGCGAGCCGGGGGGTGACGGTTATTTTTTGTCGCCCTTAAACTCGATCTGCTTGTCTTTCATCCTGCGGACCAGCTCTTCATAGGACTGGTTTGCGAGGATCCGGTTGAACTGGGCGCGATAATTATTGATAACGCTGATGTTCTCGACCACGACATCGTACACCTTCCACTCCGTGCCGACGCGATGGGCGCGGTAATTGAGGGAAAACTCTTCGCCCTTGCCGCTGACGACCCGGCTCTGCACCTCGGCGAAGTTGTTGTCCAGCGTCTCCTTGAGGAACATAACCTTCTCGTCCTTGTAGGCCTCGATCTGATTGACATAGGTCCGCTCCAACAGGTCGGTAAAGAGCTTGACGAACTCCTCCTGGTCGTTCGGGCTGAGCTTGCGCCACTGGGTTCCGAGCGAGCGCTTTGACATCTCGGGAAAATCGAACCGGGCAAAAATGGCCTCACGCAACTGTTCGCGCCGCTCCTTTTTCGCCGCATCGCCCTTCAGGCGCGGGTTCTTGAGAATGCCCAGGATGTGATCGACCGTGCTCTGGACCTGTTCGGTCGGCGCGCCCGCGCTTGCCGGCCCAGGCATCGCGGCCAAAAACAAAAACAGCATTAACCCCGCTAGGGTGGTAGTTCTTTTGCGCGTCATTTCTGTTCTTCACCTTTCTTATCACTTTTTGGTGAGGTGACATCCCCTCCGATGACTTTTGCGATGAGATCCATAAGATCCGGCGGCGACTCGGTCTCGCGGATTTTGCCGCCTGGCTTGATGATCTGATCCGAAGCGCCGGGGCTAAGCAGGATGAATTTATCCCCGATCAGCCCGCGCGCCCGTACCGAAGCGATCACGTCCTCCGTGAGCTTGACATGTTCTTCGATCCTCAGCCCGAGCCGCGCCTTCTCATCCGCGAGAGACAGCGACTCGACCCGCCCGACTTTGACTCCCGCGATCTCGACCGGGTCGCCGTTTTTCAAACCCGCGACCGACGCGAAGTCGGCATAGAGAACGTAACCGGTGTTCGACAGCACCTCCAGTTTCCCCAGCCTGATGGCGATATACCCCAGGCAGAGGATACCCACAAGAACGAAGATACCTACCATAATTTCGGTGCGAGCCTGGTTCACGTGAAGTTCTCCTACATGACCTCGATCGGCCCTTCCAGCTCCCCACGGAGAAACTGCCGGACGGCCGGATTTTCTGAGACGACGAACTCTTTGGTCGGGGCCACCGCTTGGATCACGCCGTCGGCCAGCATAGCCACCCGGTCGGAGAACTTAAAGACTTCCGGGATGTCATGGCTGACCATCACTCCCGTAAAGCCGAAGGTCGCGTGCATCCGCGCGATCAGCTGGTGGATGCTCTTGCCCAGCAATGGGTCCAGGCCGGTCGTGGGTTCGTCGAATAGCACGATCTCCGGATCCATCACCAGGGCGCGCGCCAGCCCCGCCCTCTTTTTCATTCCGCCGCTTACCTCGGCGGGATATTTGTAGCCCATGCTTTCAAGTCCGACCTGGCGCAGCCGCTCACTAACCTTGTCGCGGATATCCGCTTCGCCCAGCTCGGTCTTTTCACGTAGAGGGAAGGCGACATTATCAAAAATGGTCATGAAATCAAGCAGCGCCGCCCCTTGAAACAGCACGCCGAATTTCTGCCGTATCTGGTTCAGCGCCCGGTCGCCCAACCTGGTGATATCGGCGCCGTCCACCAGGATCTGTCCGCGCTCGGGGAGCAGGAGCGCATTCAGGTGTTTCAACAACACGGTTTTGCCGGAGCCGCTGCCGCCGATGATCGTCGTGATCTTCCCCGTTTCGATGTCGAGGTTGACCCCTTTGAGCACCTGGTGGCCGGCGAAGTTCTTGTACAAGTCGATGACGCGAATCATGGGGTCTCAGAGCATAATCGAGGTCAAAAAGTAATCCCACACCAGGATCAGGACAAACGACAGCACCACCGATTCGGTGGTCGCTTGACTCACACCGGTGGCCATCGGGGGCGCGTTGAAACCTTTGTAACAACAAACCCACGTGATGATGAGGCCGAAGCTCACCGATTTCAAAAGCCCGCTATAGACGTCCTGAAAGACCACGCTGCCTTCCATCCCCGCGAAATAGCTGCCGGAGCTTACCCCGAGCAGCTCAACGCCGATCAGAAAAGCGCCGTAGATGCCGACCACGTTGAAGATCGAGGTCAGCAGCGGCATGGCGATCAGGCCGGCGATAATCCGCGGAGACACCAGATATTTCACGGGATTGATGGCCATGGAATAAAGCGCGTCGATCTGTTCCGTCACCCGCATGGTGCCAAGCTCCGCGGCCATCGCCGAGCCGGTTCTGCCGGTCACCATAAAGGCCGAAAGGACGGGACCCAGCTCGCGCAGCAATGCCAAAGCCACCGCCGAGCCGAGCCAGCTTTCGGCGTTGAACTTCCTGAGGCTATAATAGCCCTGCAAGCCCAGGACCATGCCGGTAAAGGCGCCGGACAAAACCACCACCGACAGGGAATCCACGCCAATCTCTTTGATGTGTTTGACGATCAGGCGAAGCTTTGCCGGCGGTCGAAAGACCCAGGCAAAGGCGGAGAGGAGAAACAGAAAGCCTCGACCCATGCCGAAGAGATGAGCGGTTGTGACAGCGCCGATTTGACGGACGATGAAAAGCATGTTGGTGTTGTGTGTGGGTCGATTAGCATCACGCTCATATAAAAAACCGGAGCAATTTGCAAGCGCATGAGTCAATCTCCGAAGGCGGGAAAAGACGAGACCGTGGATATTCTCCTCGATGGGCGGCTCCGGATCATTCAGGGCAGCCGGGGATACCGTCTTTCGCTCGATGCTCTCCTGTTGGCCCGTTTCGCGGCGGTTTCGACCGGCGCTTCGGTGATCGACTTGGGGTCGGGAAACGGCGCGGTGGCGCTCGCCCTGGCGGTGCGCGCCCCGTCGGCCCGGCTTACCGGGCTGGAAATCCAAGAAAAGATGGTCGAACGGGCCAGGCGCAGCATCGCGCTGAACTCATTCGGCGATAGGCTGTCGATGGTTCACGGCGATGTCTGCGCGTTCGAGCGGCTCTTTCGGCCGGGGAGCTTCGACCTCGCGGTCTCGAACCCGCCCTACCGCCGCCTGAACAGCGGGCGGATGAATCCTGACGATGAAAAGCGCACGGCGCGCCACGAGGTGAGAGGGCGTCTCGGCGACTTTGTCCGGGCCGCGCGGTACCTGCTGCGTCATGGCGGCCGGCTCGCCGTGGTTTATCCCGCCGCGCGTCTCGTGGATCTGCTCCAAACGATGCGGGAGGAAGAGCTGGAGCCGAAGCGCATCCGCATGGTCCATTCTTTTGCCGGGAGCGAGGCCGTGCTTGCGCTGGCGGAGGGGGTCAAGGGAGGACGGCGCGAGCTGGAAGTGGAGGCGCCCTTTGTGATGTACGACGATAAAAAAAAGCACACGCGGGAGATGGAGGAGCTCCTCGCGGGACGGCAGCCGGCAAGTCCGCATTAGTTGCGCTCTCAGGGACGAGCCTCTCCGGTCGACGGCAATAGGTCCGTGCCTTGAGGCGACCTTTACGGCCGGTGCCGTCGTCCGTCGTGGCTCGCCCCGTCGAGCGACACGGGGTCAGGGGGTTTTATACCGGAAATCCGGCTACTTCTTCGGGCGGCGCGAGTGGGCGGCGAAGAGCCGCCGCAAAACGCGGCGAACTTCCGGATCCTTGATCTCGGCGAGCGTCGCGTCGTCCAGCTTCATTTCCGGGTTAGGAGCGGGGGAGGATGCGGGCTCGGCCGTCTGCTCGCCGACCGACTCGGCTTCGACCTTGCCGACGAAAAAGAAGATGTTTTTAACCGCTTCCCGGCCGAGTTCCTGGTTGAGCTTGTCGGCGATCGTATCCTTCATGTAGTGGAGTTGCTGCATCCAGATGGGACTGGAGACTTTAACGAAGAGCGTCCCGTTGCGGATTTTCTCGGGCTGCGCGTTACGCGCGATCGTCGGGCCGACCTTATCGTTCCAGATCGGCCAAACCCCGTAGTCTGAGAGCTGGCCGGCGAGCTCGAGCCGCTTGAGCGATTGGTCGAGAATCTCTCCAACCTTCTCGATCTGGGGGGTATGCTTGCCCATCGACTAAATCTAGCACAGCCGGCAGCCTCGCTCCACAGCAATTCCGGCTATTAAGGGCTACGGCAGAAATTTTCCTTGACAACTTTTCCGCAACTCTTTATAACAACATATTGTGTGAGGGTGAAAAGCTCGCACTAGATGTTGGAAGGGCCGGAAAGGAGCAGGCATATGGCGGATACAGCTCAACAGGTGGAGGAGAAGGTTACCCAGGCCGGGCCGACGGTCAAGGCCGGCCTCCGGCTGGAGCGTTACTTCACCCAGGCAGGCGGCAGCCCTTACGATGAGGTCGAGTGGGAGAGCCGCACGGCGACGATCCTTAACGAGAAAGGAAAGGTCGTTTTCGAGCAGGCCAATGTCGAGATCCCCAAAAGCTGGTCCTACATGGCGACCAACGTCGTGGTGTCCAAGTATTTCCGCGGTCCTTTGGGAAGCCCCCAGCGCGAGCGCAGCGTCCGCCAGCTTATCGGCCGGGTGGTCGATACGGTCACGGGTTGGGGTAGGGCGGACGGCTATTTCTCCACTGACGAGGATGCCCGCACCTTCAGCGACGAGCTGACCTACATTCTGCTCCACCAGCGCGCCTGCTTTAACAGCCCGGTCTGGTTTAACTGCGGGATCGAGGAAAAACCGCAGTGCTCCGCCTGCTTCATTCTCTCAGTCGAGGACACGATGGAGTCGATCCTCGACTGGTACCGCAAAGAGGGCATTATTTTCAAAGGCGGGTCGGGCTCCGGCGTGAACCTCTCCAGAATCCGCTCCGCCAAGGAGCAGCTGGCCGGCGGCGGGACCGCGTCGGGACCGGTCTCGTTCATGAAGGCGGCGGACGCTTCGGCCGGCGTCATCAAGTCGGGCGGCAAAACCCGGCGCGCGGCCAAGATGGTAATCCTCAACGTGGATCACCCCGACGTCGTCGAATTCATCAAATGCAAAGTAGAAGAAGAGAAGAAGGCCTGGGCGCTGATCGAAGCAGGTTACGATTCAAGCCTCGACGGCCCGGCCTACGGCAGCGTCTTTTTCCAGAATGCCAACAACTCGGTGCGCGTCTCCGACGAGTTTATGCAGGCCGTGCTTGAAGACCGCGAATGGAAGACGCGCTACGTCACGACCGGCGAAGTGTCCGAGACCTTTAAGGCCAGAGACCTGCTGCGCATGATCGCCGAGGGGACCTATTTCTGCGGCGATCCGGGGATGCAGTTCGACACCACGATCAACGACTGGCACACCTGCTCCAACACCGGCCGGATCAACGGCTCCAATCCCTGCTCCGAGTACATGCATCTGGATAATTCGGCCTGCAATCTGGCCTCGCTCAACCTGCTCACGTTTCTCCGCGACGACGGCGGCTTCGACGTCGAAGCTTTCCGCCATGCCGTGGACCTCATGATCCTGGCGCAGGACATCCTGGTGGACAACTCGTCGTATCCCACGCCGGAGATCACCGCCAACGCCCACGCGTTCCGCGAGCTGGGACTGGGATACGCCAATCTCGGCGCGCTCTTGATGTCGCTGGGCCTGCCTTACGATTCCGACGCCGGCCGTTCCTACGCCGCGGCCGTGACCGCGCTCATGTCCGGCGAAGGCTACTTGCAGTCGGCGCGGATAGCCAAGGGACTGGCGCCGTTCGCCGGTTTTGCGGTCAACCGCCAGCCGATGCTGCGCGTGCTGAACAAGCACCGCTCGCATGCCTACAAGATTTCGCCTTCGCAGGCGCCGCTCGATCTTCTCTCCGCCGCCCGCGAGGCCTGGGACCGGACCTGTGAGGAGGGCGAGCAGTGCGGGGTGAGGAATTCGCAGGTCTCCGTGCTGGCGCCTACCGGAACGATCGCCTTCATGATGGACTGCGACACCACCGGCGTGGAGCCGGACATCGCGCTGGTGAACTACAAGAAGCTGGTCGGCGGCGGCCTGCTCAAGATCGTCAACAATACGGTGCCGCGGGCGTTGAAGCGGCTGGGCTATGACGTGAAGCAGATCCAGGAGATCGTCGAGTATATCGACGAGCACGAGACGATCGAAGGGGCGCCGCATCTGAAAGACGAGGACCTGGCGGTATTCGACTGCGCCTTCAAGCCGCAGAACGGCAGCCGCACGATCCAGTACATGGGCCACGTCAAGATGATGGGGGCGGTCCAGCCGTTTATTTCCGGCGCGATCTCCAAGACCATCAACATGCCGACGGACGTCACCGTGGAAGAGATCATCCAGGCCTACATCGAGGCCTGGAAGATGGGGCTTAAGGCCGTGGCAGTCTATCGCGACGGGTCGAAGCGGACCCAGCCGCTCAACACGTCGAACAACAAAGAAGAGACCAGGCCGTTGAAAGTGGAGGCCAGAGAACCTCGTCCCCCGAGACGCAAGCTGCCGGATGAGAGAAAATCGTATACCCACAAGTTCGACATCGCCGGCCACGAGGGTTACATCACCGTCGGAATGTACGAGGACGGCCAGCCGGGCGAGATCTTCATCACGATGTCGAAGGAAGGCTCGACCATCTCGGGCCTGATGGACTCGTTTGCGACGGCGATCTCGCTGGCGCTCCAGTACGGCGTGCCGCTGCGCGTGCTGGTGGATAAATTCAGCCACATGCGCTTCGAGCCTTCCGGCTTCACCAAGAACCCGAATATCCCGATCGCGAAGTCGATCATGGACTACCTCTTCCGCTGGCTCGCCACCAAGTTCCTGGACGGCGACGCGCAGCGGGAGGTGGGGATCGTCGGGACGAGAGAGGATCGGAAGGGCGGCGAGGAAGAGGTCGCGCCCGGCAAGAAAGTGGTCCAGCTGGTGCCGCAGGCGCCGCGCGGCGGGGCGCCGGTCGCGACGATCAGCAGCGTCACGAGTCTCTATCAGCAGGACGCGCCGCCGTGTCCCGATTGCGGCGCGATCATGATCCGCAGCGGGGCGTGCTACAAGTGCATGAACTGCGGCGCTGTGAGCGGCTGTTCCTAAGAGCCGCCGCGCGCCTGCCGCGTGGTTGAATGGCAGAGGTTAAATCGTTCTGCGCGAGAGCGTTTGTGGCCGCCAAGTCGTGTCACTACTGCGGCCGCCGGCTCTCTTTCTTCGGCGGCCGCTTCGATTCCAAAGTCAAAGATTATCTCATGCCTCTCTCCAAGGGAGGCCATGACGAGCCGGAAAATATCGTCGCCTGCTGCAAGGAGTGCCAGGTCCTCAAAGGCGACTACATCAACTACGCTCTCCTCCCCATGCTGCTCAATCGCCCGCGCATGATCGCCGACATCCGCCGCTATATCTCCGAGATCAAGCAGATGACCGGCGTCAAAAGCTCCGTCATGGACCTGCCGGGATCGAGACGGTAGAGTTCCCGTAGCCGGGCGCAAAGTTTGTCAACATAGTCAACAACGTCCCCTAAGAATCCCGAAGATAGAAGGTGAGACAATCGTTGATCCCAAAACGGGTTTGGAATTCAATATTAAAGCTGATGTCACAGGTCATCCGTTAATTGAGGAGGGTATCGACGAATTCGATAGTACGGGTTTCCGGGGTGGAAATATAAGTGGAGTTAGGGTTAAACTTGCTGATATGCCAACACTTGAAAATGGCGTCTTTCATTCAGTGGAGATAGGCGGCAAATATGTTCTTCTGAACCGACAGATCTACGAAAAAGCGCTAACCACGGGATTCGACCCGGCGACAACACGCGAACTCTACGACACCTTAGGCCACGAATTCACACACGTAGTTCAGGAAAGAACTATAGCTAATTTCCGCGCGGCCTGGAGTGCTGCCAACAAACGTTTCGGCGGAGTCGGTAATAACCCATTCGAGGTGCAGGCAAAATCTGTCGGTGCGCGGTTCCGCGACTATATGTGGGGGCCGAAATAACTACCGACGGGGTAGGATTGCTATGAAATATAGCAGGTTACTGTTACGAATTCTCATTCCACTGCTGACAGCTGTCCAATCCAGCCGTGGCGCGGATACGGATGTGCCTCATATTATTGCTACTCCGCTAGTTGAGATCGCGATTAATCAAGGCGCTGGCGACCTGATCTTTGAATTTTTCGTACAGGATAAATGGTGGTTGGGCAAGGGCAGTACGGTTAGAGTTCCTTATGGGGTGGGAGCAGTAATGGTCGCAGAAAAAGAAGGACGCATTATTTGGGACATTGGATTTCGTGATCCACGTACTGGTGTGAAACGCGTAAAGTACGGCATTGTACCGAACGGATTTAAACAGCAAATTCCTGCAGATGGCAGTGTGCCTGATCTGAAAATTGGACAGGTCTATCGCGTCATAGCTTATTCGGGTGGAGGCGGAGAAGCGACTTTCGTTTACAAGGGCGCAAACTGACAGAATATTCAATCCTGTCCTAGGGGACGTCCTAGGGGACTAGGTTGACTGGCTGAAATGCGCAGCCGCGTCTCCTCACTCGCTCCGCTGATCACTCCTTCGTCACTGTCACCTCCGACGGCAAAACTTACGCCGCAGATATCAACGGCAACACCAAGACCGGCAACGGCCGGACGTTTGAGTGGACGGCCGATGACCGGGTGAAGCTGGTCACCAACGGCGTCGGCACGACGACGATGGACTACGACCCCTCGACGCGGGCCACGGCCTCTGGCTGTGGGCCCTGGCTCGGGGTCGTCCTGAGCGAGGCGAAGCGAGTCGAAGGACGACTACACCGGACAGAGGGTGAAGAAGTACGGTCCGCTGGGAATGGTGTTTTACCCGTTTGCCGGTTACGAGATCGCGCCGGATGGAACCAAAACCAAATTCTTCCGCGCCGGAACGGAGCTGCTGGCGGCGAAGCAAACTCCGGTCGTAAATCCTGAAAAGAAGCTCTTCTACCACAACGACCATTTGGGCGGCGTCAACGTCATCACGGATATTAACGCTGCCCGTGTTCAGCTCAACGAGTACGACCCGTGGGGCAAGGTATCGCGCACCGAAGGCAACGTCGATCCTGAAAAGAGATTTACCGGGCAGATCCTCGATCCGGAATCCGGCCTCTACTACTACGGCGCACGGTACTACGATCCAGAGCTGGCCCGCTTTATCAGTCCCGATCCGATCGTCCCATCGCCTGGCGATCCTCAATCACTTAACCGCTATTCCTACGTCCTAAACAACCCGGTCAAGTACATCGACCCCAGCGGGATGTCTTTCTGGAGCGCCATTGCCAATTTCTTCAAAGGCTTCTTCCGCTCGATTTCGGCTCTGGTCACCGGCATCGTCGTCGGCTTCGCTACCGGCAATCCCTTTCTGGGAGGCATCCTCGGAGGCATGGCGGCTGCGGCAGTCAACACGGCGATCAACGGAGGCAACTTTGGCCAAAACATCCTTACGTCATGGGGATCGCCTCTTGAAAATTAGAGTTCCCTGTCGGTCCCTGTCTGCTCCTCTACCTTCAACGACCTGAACCGGGTCTTCCCTGCCAGCCGTGGCGAGCCTGGCGAGTGCCATGGCGAGTGCCAGGCTTTGTTTATTTGCTTTTTACATCCCGGGATCGAGGCGGCCTCTCGGCCTTTCTACTTCCACGTGAACGGCTTGCGCTGTTGAATCCTGCTTTCTAGCCAATCGTCCCTCCGCCATCACCGCGCTGAAAGACGGGCTGCGGCCTTTTCTCCGCGCGCGATCACAACCACTGATCCAGCTTGGTCACGCAATCGAGAAACGGCAACACCTCGATGCCGCGTTCGTGCCAGCGGCGCTGGCCCAAGTAGAGCAGGTGAACCTTGGCCTGGGGAAAATCCGCGCGGAAACGAAGGAGCGAGCGTAGATCGTCGGGACGCACTTTTTGGGCCATTTTGATCTCGAAGGCGCTGAGGCCGCGCTCGCCATATAGCACGAAATCCGTCTCATCGCCCGTGGCCGTGTGCCAGTAGTGCAGGCGATAGCCCAGCCCCTTGTAGTCGTTGAGCGCGCGAACCTGTTGCAAGAAAAGGGTCTCCAACGCCGCGCCATGGATCTCTTCCGGGGCGTCCAGCGGACCGCGCGGACGAATGGCCTGAAAAACGCCGGCGTCGAAGTAGTAGAATTTCGGGTGCGCAATCATGCGTCGTTTGGCGCGCTTGGTGAAAACCGGCAAGCGCATGGCGATCAACAGATCTTCGAGAATCGTAAAATAGTCTTCGACGACCTTCGCCGACATGGCGCACTCGCGAGCCACCGCCGCCATATTCAACACTCCGCCCTGGGAAAAGCTGGCGGCCTCGAGGAACCGGCCGAAGGCGCCGATGTTGCGGGCGAGTCCCTCCTGCTGCACCTCTTCGCGGAGGTATGTCGCGGCGTAGCTCTTCAGGTAGTCCTGTGGGTCATCGCTGGTGCAGGCGAGAGGCAGGCAACCCCAGCGCAGGGCGCGCTTCAAATCGAAGTCCTTGCCCAGCTCCAACGCCGTGAGCGGATGCATGTGGCGCGTCACCGCGCGACCGGCAAGCAGGTTGACGCCCCGGCCGCGCAGCTTGCGCGCGCTCGACCCGGTCAGCGCGAAGCGCAGGCGCCGCGATTCGATGAGACGATGCACTTCGTTGAGCAGCTCCGGCACGCGCTGGACTTCGTCGACTACCACCCAGTCCTTGTGGTCTTGCGGAATCCTGTCTCCAAGCCGCTGCGGCGCGGCGAGCAACTCCGTGTACACCTGGTGGTCGAGCATGTCGAAAAATAGCGCGCCGGGGAACTGCCGGTGCAGCCAGGCCGTCTTGCCCACCCCGCGCGGCCCGAACAGAAAGAAGCTCTGCCGCGGCGGCTGGATCAATCGTGGATACACAAGTCCTTTTTACCATAAAAAAACGACTTTGCAAGGCCGATTTGCCGATCCTGCTCGCAACGCCGCCGAGGTAAATTCGATCCGGCCGCACCTGGGAGCGGGTGGCAAGCTTTCGTTATTGTGTGTCCAGATGAATTGCTGTCGTGATCCATAGGGTGACTCTCACCTGTGGGGGGAGGAGTCCCGCGGCGGTAAGAGCCAGGAGCCGCCTAGCTTGGGTAGCGGCGTGAAGAGTAATCGACACGCTGAAGCCTACCGACAAAGCCCTCTCTGCCAATATGAGTGAGACACTTACCCGCCTTGAGTTTAGTGTAGGATAGGGGGCGAGTAAGGATGCGCACACACAGCCGGGTCATCCGTCAGGACTATAGCCCCGCATCGTCTACTTGCGTGGGCGCCGTCGCTAATGTATGGTGAGTGTATGGCGCGCTTAATTTCCACGACTGTCCGTCTTGAAGAGGCGGACGTCCAAGCGTTGAAGCGAGCTCGATCCGCAGGCCACTCTGCCTCCGGCCTGATTCGTAAGGGGCTGCGAGTAGTCGCTTCACGGTACTACGCGGGTCGTCGTCCCCCGTCGACCGCTCTCTTCGAGTCCACCGACAACAAACTGGGCGATGAGGCCGAGTTGTTCCGAGATCTTGAGGCTTGATCCCACCAATCGTTGCAGACACGGGCGGACTTCTTCGGGCGCTCGCCTGTACCGCGGGCGGCAAGCCGAGCTTCCCCGAGTATCAGGAGGTCTTGACTTCGACAAGCCTGGTAATCGTGCCGGCGCTCGTTCTCGCCGAGGTAGATTACTTTCTTCGGGACAAGCGGCCGGTAATGCGAAAACTCGTGGCCGAGATATTTGACCCAGAAACCCGCTACGATTATGAGCCTCCCATTCCGCTCGACATGATCCGAGCGCTGGAGATCGACGCTCGATTCAAGGAGCTCAACCTGGGTCTTGTTGACGGAATGGTTGCAGCTGTTGCGGAAAGGCGACGTGTCTACCGGGTCTTGACAACTGACCGTCGGGATTTTGGGGTGATTCGGATCGGTCCACGTTTTACGCGCGCGATCGAGTTGCTGCCATAAAAAAGGAAAGCGTGACAGGCTTTGCTTATTTGTTTTTTACATACAGCGATTCAGACGGCGTCTCGGCCTTTGTACTTCGAGCTGAACAGGTTGCGCTGTTGACTCCTGCTTTCTAGCCAATCATCCGTCCCCCAGCACCGCACTAAAAGGCATTTGGACAGCGGAAGACGGGACGCGAACCTTTTGGGGCGCGCCAGGGTCCGGCATGGCTATCTTGACAACCTCCCATTTTAAGAATTCTCAAAGGGTCGAGATGGCTTTACTTCCACGTTTCCGGAATTCCAGAAGTGTGAAAACGTTCGACACGTGAAGGACTTGCCTTACGGCGTTCAGCCGGATCTCCACTCATCCATCTCTCCTCATCGCCCGTGCGACGCTGGCGGACTGGCGAAAAGCCTCGATTGTGATAATTTTCCGCCGGTGTTAAAAGGCGCCATGAGTTGATTTCGACATTTGCATATGCAATTCTATATGCGTGTACGATATTCGGCTTGCCGAAAGCGTGGAGGAAGATTTAGGGAAAATCCCGGGTTTTTACAGGAATCAGATACTCGATGCTATCGAGGATCAACTTGCTTATACGCCCGATTCGCCCACAAAACATCGAAAGCTTCCGGCGAACTTGATACCCCCCTGGGAGGCGGTGCCTCCCGTTTGGGAATTGCGCATAGGCGAGTATCGAGTGTTTTACGATGTCTCCGAGGAGCAATCGACGGTTTACGTGCGGGCCGTTAGAAAAAAGCCGCGAGGGAAAAGAACGGAGGATATTTTATGAAAATGGTCACAGCTCGCGAGCTACAGAAAAAAATCAAACAATGCGTAGATGCCGCCCAGGCCGATCGGGTCGTGGTTACCAGACACGGGAAGCCGGCCGCTGTGTTGGTCGGTGTTGAAGGGAGCGATTGGGAAGACCTCGTTCTCCAAAGCTCTCCGGCTTTTTGGAAGCTTATTGAGGAACGAAGGAAGGATCCCACAATTTCGCTGCAAGAGCTTAAGGGGCGGCTAAAAAAGCGAAAGAGCTGATATCTGCCAACGTCTTGCAACGGCCTGTTTGACAATACGCAGTCATCAGCCTACACTTTCGCCGGATGGAAACGAAACAAATCACAGTAAAAGCCGAATGGGACCCCGAGGCCAAGGTTTGGGTTGCGACCAGCGACGACGTCGTCGGCCTCATCACCGAAGCCGACACCGTTGAGGCCCTGGCCGAAAAACTCTCCGTCATGATCCCGGAGTTGCTGGAAGCCAACGGTATCATGGCAGGCAGCGCCGCCCGGGAAGTGCCTATCAGCTTAATCGCCCACTGCGAACAGCTCATTTCGCTCCGCACTTAGATGGCAGACTACTCGCCGGATGTGAAGCGGCTTCTGCGGGCATCCGGGTGTTACTTTCACCGCCAGGGCAAAGGCGATCATGAGATTTGGCACAGTCCCATAACAAACCGCTATTTCCCCAGTGGGCGAGGTGGTACACGGGGGGCAAGGCCGTGAGCCACCTGCGATTTGACAGACACCTGAAAACCGGACAAATTAGCTGGCGGGGTTGCGACCGACGTTGTCGCCCCCGCCGGTGACCCGATGAGCAAACTCAATCTGCTTCCCATTCCCCGCGTAGAAAACATTACGGCTGAAGACTTCCGCCGTCTCTATCTGGAACCCAACCGGCCGGTGGTGATCAAGGATTTGGCTTCCTCCTGGCCTGCGCAAAAAAAATGGACGCCGGAGTACTTCGCAGAGAAGTATGGTGACTTGCCGGTCAAAGTTTACAATGTGAGCTTCGCCAAGGCCGGCACAACCTACATGTCGAGTTTGAGAACGATACCCTTCAGAGAATACCTGAATCTGATGACGACGACTGCGATGGATCTTAGAATGTTTGCCTTCAATGCCTCCTGGAAAACACCCGAACTGACGAAGGACGTACGCTTCCCCGATATGGCGGACGGTTTCTCCAAGAAGATGGTCTTCATGTTTTTCGGCTGCAAGGATTCCATCACGCCGATGCATTACGACCCCGATCTCCGCCATCTCTTTCATACGGTTTTCCACGGCAAAAAGCGGGTCGTGCTCTTCCCCAACGAGGAAGCGCGAAATCTCTACAAGCATCCGTTCAACACGCGCAGTTACGTCGACGTGGACCGTCCCGACTTCGACAAGTTCCCGCGACTGAAAAATGTTACGGGCTACGAGGAGATAGTTCTCCCCGGCGAGACGCTATTCATCCCGAGCGGCTACTGGCATTACATGGTTTACGAGGAGGCCGGGTTTGCGGTCTGCACGCGATGCTCCAACTCGTCGTGGGCGAAAACGCTCAGAGGCTACGTCAATCTGCTGGTTTTTTTTCCAATCGATAAGATCATGAACAAGCTCTTCCCCGGGCGGTGGTTCCGGTGGAAAGAGCAAATATCCTTTCGCTAGCGGACCCCTGCAGAGGGCTCATTTGCTCTTCGCCCGCCTGGGAATCTCTCTCCGGGCCGACGCGATACGTCGTTGGTACGCTGCCCCTACGAGCTGAGAGTAACTCGGAGCTACGGTTGCGTCTCCTCGTCCCACGCATTGGCCCTCCGAGAGACCCCCAGGCGGGCGGTGGTGATGGTTGCGTCTAGCGGCGCTATTTCCGCTCCAGGTTGAGCAGGCTGTTTTTGTTGTCGATATCGACGCGGAATTGGCTGAGAAAGTTTAGGCCCAGGAGGCCGGTGACGGCGGGATCGGGGAAGACATCGTGGACCGCCACGGAGATGTCCTTGAGCTTGAGGCCCCCGACCTCGATCGACTGGAGGCTCACCAGCGGCGCCTGGATCACCCCGTTGGCGGTCTGAAAGTGGAGGATCGGATAATCTTTTTCCAGGTCGATGTCCAATTGCCTGGCCGTTGCCTGGGAAATCGTCGTATAGCTCGCGCCGGTATCGACGATAAAGTTCGCCGCGGTCTTCTCGTTCAACGTCGCCTGGACCGTCATGAGCTCGCCCCGCTTCTGATACGGGACGGAGGTCACGGTCAGAGGGGAGGCATCTGGCGGTGGCGGGCCGCTCGCTTTTATCCGCGTCGCTTTGGCGCGGAACTTCTCGGGGATGTTTTTTTCGCTGTCGGTGAAATGGACCACCCCTTGCTCATCCACCCAGCGGAGAATGTCGGCTGCGCCGCCGATTGAAGAAAGGAACACCAGGGCGAGGGTAATCAGCCATATGCCGCGCAGCCCGTTCATGGTTGAACAACCTATCATAATGAGATAGGGGATAGAAAACCCTGAGCGGGGGAGATATCCGTCGGTTGACGGCTTTACAAGCCCGGAACAGTATGCTAGAAACTTATCAAACTAAAGAAAGAGAGAAGATGAACGAAGGACTGATGGGGATCGCTCAGCAACAGAGGAAAGAGGTTCTCGAGCAGTACAAACTCCATCCGACCGACACCGGCTCCCCTGAGGTTCAGGTTGCCTTGTTGAGTCAACGGATCGACCACCTCACGGGGCACTTCAAGATCCACGTTAAGGACCACCACTCCCGCCGCGGGCTTCTCATGCTGGTCGGCCAGCGCAGACGCCTTCTCGACTATCTCAAGAGCAACGATTACGAGAGATACCGAAGTCTGATCCAGCGGCTGGGCATCAGGAAGTAGTGGATCGCGCTGAAGTTCCCTCCCTTCCGGTTCTCCTGTAAGTCTCTCCTCGTTCACCTCAAAAGGGTGCAGTTATGTTAAAGAAAATCGAAATTGACTTCTACGGCCGTCCTCTATCCGTCGAGGTCGGCAGGATGGCGAAGCAGGCCGACGGCGCGGCGCTCGTCCGCTACGGCGAGACGGTGGTCCTGGTCACGGCGGTCGCGGCCAAGGAGCTGAAAGCCGACCTCGACTTTTTCCCGTTGACCGTCGATTACCAGGAAAAAACTTTCGCCGCCGGAAAGATTCCCGGCGGCTTCTTCAAGCGCGAAGGTCGCCCCTCCGAAAAGGAGATTTTGACCTGCCGGCTGATCGACCGCTCGATTCGCCCGCTGTTTGCCGACGGACTCAGGTGCGAGACGCAGATCATCGCCACGGTTCTCTCCACCGACAAGGAGAACGATCCGGATGTCGTCGCCATGCTCGGAGCGTCGGTCGCTCTGGAGGTTTCCGATATCCCGTTCAATGGGCCGCTGGCGGGCGTGCGCATCGGGCGGGTGGACGGAAAATGGGTTATCAACCCCACCCAGACGCAATTGCGCGAGAGCGACGTCGATATATTCCTATCCGGCAGCCGGGATGCCATCGTAATGGTCGAAGGCGGCGCGCGCACGTTGCCGGAGGATCTGATCCTGGAAGCGCTGTTTTTCGGTCATGACGCCATCCAAACCCTCCTCAAGTATCAGGAAGAGCTCAAGCGCGAAGTGGGAAAGACCAAACGCCCGGTGCCGCTTGTCGAAACCGACAAAACGCTCGGCAAGCGGGTCGAGGAATTGGCCCGCGAGAAGCTGCTGGCGGCGATGGCCGTGGCCGAGAAGCTCGAACGCTACAAGCGGCTGGACGAGGTGAAGGCCGAGCTTCTCACTCAGGCCTTGCTGGAGTTTCCGGAGC
This sequence comes from Deltaproteobacteria bacterium RIFCSPLOWO2_12_FULL_60_19, assembly GCA_001798595.1. Lineage (GTDB taxonomy): Bacteria > Desulfobacterota > Binatia > UBA9968 > UBA9968 > 2-12-FULL-60-19. The sequence continues at coordinate 20,622 of MGSS01000145.1, forward strand.
GCAAGAAAGAGATCAAATCGGCTTTCGGCGAACTGAAGCGGAATTATTTCCGGCGGCAAATCGTTATGGATCGACGCCGCATCGACGGCAGGGGGCTTAAAGATGTCCGTCCGATCACCTGCGAAGTCGAGATCCTGCCGCGCACGCACGGCTCCGCGCTCTTTACCCGCGGCGAGACTCAAGCCCTCGTCGTCACCACGCTCGGCACCACCTCCGACGAGCAGAAGATCGACGCCCTGATGGGCGAGCACTACAAAAAGTTCATGCTCCATTACAACTTTCCGCCCTTCAGCGTCGGCGAGGTCAAGTTCCTGCGCGGCCCCGGGCGGCGCGAGATCGGCCACGGAGCGCTGGCGGAGCGCGCCTTGCTGTCCGTCATTCCCCCCGAGGAAGAGTTCCCATATACCGTCCGCATCGTCTCGGAGGTTCTTGAATCGAACGGCTCGACTTCGATGGCCACGGTCTGCGGCGGGTCGCTCTCGCTCATGGACGCGGGAGTGCCGATCACGGCGCCGGTGGCCGGCATCGCGATGGGGCTGATCAGAGAAGGCGAACAGGTGCGGATCCTTTCCGACATCCTCGGCGACGAAGACCACCTGGGAGACATGGATTTCAAAGTGGCCGGGACGCGGGAAGGGGTCACGGCGCTGCAAATGGACATTAAAATATCGGGAGTCACCCGCGAAGTGATGCGCGAGGCGCTTTATCAAGCGCGGGAAGGCAGGCTGCATATTCTTGACGTCATGGGCGGGACGATCCAGGAGGCCCGCCGGGAGCTGTCCGGCCACGCGCCGCGAATCATCACGCTCAAGGTCAAGCCGGAGAAGATCCGCGAAATCATCGGCCCGGGAGGCAAGGTCATCCGGGGAATCGTGCAAGAGACCGGCGTCAAGATGGACGTCGAGGACGACGGCACGGTGATGATCGCCTCCAACGACGAGGCCGCCAGCCGCAGGGCCGTCGAGATGGTCCAGAGAATTACCGCCGAGGCGGAGATCGGCAAGATCTACCGCGGGACGGTGAGAAAGATCATGGACTTCGGCGCCTTCGTCGAGATCCTGCCGGGGACCGACGGCCTGGTTCACATCTCCCAATTGGCGCCGGAGCGCGTGCACCGCGTTACCGACGTGCTGAATGAGGGAGATGAGGTGATGGTGAAGGTTCTGGAGATCGACCGGCAGGGAAAGATCAAGCTCAGCCGCAAGGAAGCGATGGCCGAGGGGGCAAAATCGCCGTCGTCTCGGAGTTCCAGAGAGTCGGATGAGCCGCCCTCGGGCCGGTAAAATCAGTCCCGCCTCATGTATAAAAAAACCGTTCTGGCCAACGGCATTCGCGTTCTCACCGAGGAGATGCCGTACACCCGTTCGGTGAGCCTGGGGATCTGGGTGGAGAACGGCTCCCGGCACGAAGAGCGCCACCAGGGCGGTATCTCTCATTTCCTCGAACATCTTTTTTTCAAAGGCACCGCGACGCGCAGCGCCGCCCGCATCGCCGAGGAGATGGACGCCGTCGGCGGCGTGCTCAACGCCTTTACCGCCAAAGAATACACCTGCTACTACGCCAAGGTGCTCGATGAGAACCTCCCGCTCGCGGTCGATCTGCTGACCGATATTTTTCGCCATTCCGTGTTCGATCAAGAGGAGATCGAGCGCGAACGGACGGTGGTCCTCCAGGAGATATCTCAGGCCGAGGATACGCCCGACGACTACGTCCACGATCTCTTCAACCTCGATTTTTTCAGCGACCACCCGCTGGGCCGCCCGATCTGCGGCACCGCCGCCACCGTACTCAAGTTTCATCGGGAAGACTTTCTCAATTTTGTCCAGGAGCGTTACCTGCCGGGAAAGGTCATCGTGGCGGCCGCCGGCCACCTGAGTCACGAAGAGCTGGCGAGCGAGCTGGAGCGAAGGCTGGGGAGCCTCAACCCCGTCGGGTCCGCGATCCAAAATCCGAAATCCAAAATTGAAGCCGCGCCGACGTTCCAAAGCGGCATTTTCCAACACGCCAAGCCGCTGGAGCAGGTCCATCTCTGTTTCGGTCTCGCGGCGATCAGCCAGTGCGATCCCCTGCGCTACGCGGCCTATTTGCTCAACACGATTTTGGGCGGCGGGATGAGCTCGCGGCTGTTTCAGGAGATTCGCGAGAAGCGGGGCCGGGCCTACTCCGTCTATTCTTTTCTCTCCACCTATCGTGACGTCGGCTATCTCGGCGTTTACGCCGGCACGAGCCTCGACTGGGCCGAGGAGGTGGTGGAGCTTATCGTTGCGGAGATGAGGAAGCTGGCGACGGGCGAGATGCGCGACGACGAGCTTGAGCGGGCAAAAAGCCAGTTGGTCGGAAATATGCTCCTGGGGCTTGAAAGCTCCGATTCCTGGATGAGCCACACCGCCAAAAACGAGATCTATTTCGGCCGGCCTCTCTCCATCGAAGAGATCACCCAGGGCATTCGCGCGGTCTCGCGCGACGATATCGTCGAGCTGAGCGCCTCCGTCCTGCGCCCGGAGGGCATGGCGCTGACGCTGCTCGGCGACATCGAAAAGAAAAAACTGGAACTTTCTCTCGCAATCCAGTAGAAATAAAACGTAAGGCGTGAGGGGTGAGGGGTGAGGCGGAGGGATGAAGTCTGTTTTCATCCCTTATCCTTTATCCCTTCTTCAATCCGTGGAGGAGATCCGGATTCAGATCAAGCGGGTTCGCGCGGGGATAAACCCTCCTCCGCTTCCCGGTTACATGACCGACGGTTCGGTGGGCATGGACCTGGCGGCCGATTTGGCGGCGGACCTGACTCTCGCCCCGCTCGAGCGCAAGTTGATTCCTACCGGAATCGCGGTGGCGTTGCCGCTGGGATATGAGGCGCAGATTCGCCCGCGCAGCGGCCTGGCGCTCAGCGAAGGCCTGACGCTGGTCAACAGCCCGGGGACGATCGATTCGGACTATCGCGGTGAGATTCAACTGATCGCGATCAACCTGGGCAAAGAGCCGATCGTGATTCGGCATGGGCAGAGGGTGGCGCAGATGGTGGTGCAGCGCGTCTGCCGGGCGCAGTGGGATGAGGTGCAGGAGCTTCCCTCTTCGGCTCGGCAAGACGGCGGGTTTGGGCATACGGACGATAAGAAGTGAGTAGTGAGGAGTGAGAAAGTGAGCAGCCTGATAGAAAAAAAGATCGATCACTACTCACTACTCGCTGCTCACTAACTCACTATTTACCATGATTGCGCGATACACACGGCCGGAGATGGCTCGGATCTGGTCGGAGGAGAACCAGTTCCAGAAATGGCTCGATGTCGAGATCCTCGCCACCGAGGCGCTGGCGCGCCTCGGCAAGGCGCCGAAGAGCGCCGCGGCGCGCATCCGAAAAAAAGCGCGCTTCAACGTCGCGCGCATCCGCAAGATCGAGACTGAGGTCAAGCACGAGACTATCGCCTTCTTAAGCTCGGTCGCCGAGTCGATCGGCGACGACGCCCGCTTTATGCACGTCGGCATGACCTCTTCCGACGTCATGGACACCGCATTCGCCTTACAGCTCAAAGAGGCCTGCGCGCTGTTGGCCGGAGATATCAAGGAACTCTTGAAGGCGCTCAGGCGGCAGGCATTCAAATACAAGCGGCTGCCGATGATCGGGCGGACGCACGGAATCCATGCCGAGCCGATCGCCTTCGGCCTCAAATTCGCTCTTTGGTATACCGAAATGCAGCGCAACCTGGAGCGGCTGCGGCGTGCCGCCGAGGATGTGAGCGTCGGGAAAATCTCCGGCGCCGTCGGAACCTTCGCGCAGATTTCTCCGCGGGTGGAGGCCTACGTTTGCAAAAAGAGCGGCCTCAAACCCGCGCCGGTGTCGAACCAGATCATCCAGCGCGACCGCCACGCCTATTTTTTCGCCACGCTCGCAGTGATCGCCAGTTCGCTCGAGAAATTCGCCGTCGAGGTTCGCCATCTCCAGCGGACGGAGGTGCAGGAAGCCGAGGAGCCGTTCACGGCCGGACAGAAAGGCTCCTCCGCGATGCCGCACAAGCGAAATCCGATTCTATCCGAAAATATTTCCGGCCTGGCGCGGCTGATGCGCTCCTATGCGGCGGCGGCGCTGGAGAACGTTCCGCTGTGGCACGAGCGCGACATCAGCCACTCGTCGGTCGAGCGCGTGATCGCGCCGGACGCGACGATCCTGCTCGACTTCATGCTGCGCCGCATGACCTACGTGCTGAGAGATCTCGTCGTCTATCCGCAAAACATGAGACGCAATCTCGAGAAGAGCGGCGGCGCGATCTACTCGGAGCGCGTGCTGCTGCGGCTGGTGGGCAAAGGGCTCGCGCGCGACCGAGCTTACCGGATGGTCCAGCGCCACGCCCTGGCGGTTACCAAATACGGCGGTGACTTGCGTCAGGCGCTGTTGGACGATCCGGAGATTCGCCGTTATCTGACCGCCGGGGAGATTCGGGAGATCTGGGATTTGAAGCCTTATCTCAAAAACGTCGACGCGATCTTTAAGCGGGTTTTCAGTTGAGTTTTTATGCGGGTTAAAATTTTCGTTCGGCTCAAAGAAGGGGTGTTGGACCCCCAGGGCAAGGCGGTCGAGCGCTCGCTGCACACGCTCGGCTACGAAGAGGTCGGCGACGTGCGCGTGGGGAAATATATCGAACTGGAGATCGCGGCGCCGTCGCGCCAGGCTGCCGAAAAGCGCGCGCGCGAGATGTGCGACAAGCTGCTCGCCAACCCCGTGATCGAAGACTACCGGTTTGAAATTCAGGAATGAAGGCCGAGCCTTTTAATGCAAAATGCAAGGTGCAAATTTTAAAGTGCAAAATGGCAAAACGGGAGGATTTGCGATGCCCCCTCGGGTTCTTAGGACTTTGCATTTTTACTTTTGCAATTTTCATTTTTCATTGGATTGAGGAGCGGCAATGCGTTGGGGCGTGATCGTCTTTCCCGGGTCGTGCGATGATCAGGACGTCTACGACTGCCTGAAGCACGTCTTAAAACAGAAGGTCGAGTTCCTGTGGCACAAGGACCGCCTCGGCCGCGATATCGACTGCGTGGTGCTGCCCGGCGGATTTTCCTACGGCGACTATCTCCGCTGCGGCGCGATGGCGCGATTCTCGCCGATCATGCAAGGCGTGGTCGAGTTCGCGCGAAACGGCGGGCTGGTGCTCGGTATCTGCAACGGCTTTCAAATCCTCTGCGAGGCCGGCCTTCTGCCGGGCGCGCTCACGCGCAATGCCTCGCTTCAATTCGTCTGCCGCCAGGTCCACCTGCGCGTGGAAGAAATTGACACGCCGTTTACCTCCGCTGCGAAGAAGGGCCAGTTGCTCAAGCTCCCCGTCAAGCACGGCGAGGGCTGCTACTACGCCGACCCGGCGACGCTGGAGCGGCTGCAAAAAAACCGGCAGATCCTCGTGCGCTACGTCGACGGCAAGGGACGGCCCACCGCAGCGGCCAACCCCAACGGCTCGCTGGAAAATATCGCCGGCGTCTGCAACGAGGCGAGAAACGTTTTCGGTTTGATGCCCCATCCCGAGGACGCGAGCGAGAAGCTCCTCGGCAGCGAAGACGGGGCGAAGATTTTCAGCTCGGTCATCGCCGCCTGCGGCACGCGGGGGAAGCGCGCATGGGTCGCGTAGCCGCGAAGCCATTTTCTCAACCGGCCGTCACTCTCGCGCTGATCGCCGCCCACGGCCTCACCGAAGAGGAACATCGGAAGATCGTTCATCTCCTGGGACGAGAGCCCAACTACACCGAGTTGGGCGTTTTTTCCGTCATGTGGTCGGAGCATTGCAGCTACAAGAGTTCCAGAGTCCACTTGAAGCTCCTGCCCACGGAAGGAAAGGCCGTGATCCAGGGGCCGGGGGAAAACGCCGGCATCGTCGATATCGGCGACGGGCTGTGCGCGGCGTTCAAGATGGAGAGCCACAACCATCCCTCCTTCATCGAGCCTTATCAGGGGGCGGCCACCGGTGTCGGCGGAATCTTGCGCGATATCTTCACGATGGGCGCGCGACCCATCGCCTCGCTCAACTCTTTGCGCTTCGGCAGCTTCGATCATCCGCGCACGCGCTATCTCCTCGGCGGCGTGGTCGCCGGCATCGGCGGATACGGCAACTGCATCGGCGTCCCCACGGTCGGCGGCGAGGTTTTTTTCGACGAGTCCTACAACGCCAATATTCTGGTCAACGCCTTCACGTTGGGAATCGCCGAGAAAAGGCGCATCTTCAAAGGAACGGCCAAGGGTGCCGGCAACCCGGTGATGTACGTCGGCGCCAAGACCGGCCGGGACGGCATCCACGGCGCGACGATGGCCTCCGAGGCGTTCTCGGAGGAATCCGAGAAGCGGAGGCCCACCGTGCAGGTAGGAGACCCGTTTACCGAAAAACTGCTGCTGGAGGCCTGTCTTGAGTTGATGAAAAAAAACTGGCTCGTCGGAATTCAGGACATGGGGGCGGCGGGTCTCACCAGCTCGTCGGTCGAGATGGCCGCGAGGGGAGGAGCGGGGATCGAGCTTGAGCTGTCGCGCGTGCCGCTCCGAGAGACGGGCATGACGCCTTATGAGATTCTGCTCTCGGAGTCACAGGAGCGGATGCTCTTGGTGGCGAAGAAAGGGCAGGAGAATCAGGTCAAGAAGATTTTTGAGCGCTGGGACCTGGATGCGGTCGTCGTCGGCAAAGTTACCAAAGACCGGACGTTCCGCGCATTCTTCGGCGGCGCCGAGGTCGCTGCGATTCCCGTCGCCGCGCTCACCTCCGAGGCCCCGGTTTATCACCGGCCGGCGGAGCGGCCGGCGACGCAGGATGAATTGCAGCGCTTGGAGCTTGAGAAGGTCCCGCAGCCGGAGGATTTGGGGGTTGTGTTGAAGCAGCTTCTCGATTCGCCCAACATCGCTTCCAAAGAGTGGGTCTTTCGCCAATACGATCATCTCGTCAGGAGCAACACGGTCGTCGGACCCGGCGGCGACGCCGCGGTGATCCGCATCAAAGGCAGCCACAAGGCGCTCGCCGTCACGGTGGACGGGAACGGCCGTTACTGTTTTCTCGACCCCTACGTCGGCGGCATTCTCACCGTGGCCGAGTCGGCGCGGAACCTCGCCTGCGTCGGCGCCCGGCCGCTGGGATTGACCGACTGCCTCAACTTCGGCAGCCCGGAGCGCCCCGAGGTGATGTGGCAATTCTCCCAGGTGATACAAGGCATGCGGGACGGCTGCGCCGCGCTCGGCGTGCCGGTTGTGAGCGGCAACGTGAGCTTCTATAATGAGACTGACGGTGTACCGATCTATCCCACTCCCACCGTCGGCATGGTAGGGCTGTTGTCGAAGGTTCAGCGACATGTGACGCCGTGGTTCAAGTCGGCGGGAGACCTGATCGTCCTGCTCGGGCGCACGCGGGAAGAGCTGGGGGGCAGCGAATATCTCAAGCTGGTTCACGGCTCGGTGAAAGGGACGCCGCCGTGGATCGATCTCAGGTTGGAGCGCGCGGTGCAAGAGAGTTGCCTCAAGGCGATCGAAAAAGGAATTCTGCGCTCGGCGCACGACGTTTCGGACGGAGGACTGGCCGTGGCGCTCGCGGAGTGTTGCATCGGCGGGCCGGAGAAATCGCTCGGCGCACGGATCGAGCTGCGCGAGATGATGCGCCCGGACGCGCTGCTGTTCGGGGAGTCGCAGTCGCGCATTGTCGTCTCGGTGAAGGAAAAAGATCTGGGCCGCCTGCGCGACATCGCCGCAAAAGAAGGCGCGCCGCTGCAAATCCTGGGCGAGGTCGGCGGCCCGAGACTGGCGATTCAGCCGCTCTTGCAACTGCCGGTGGAGGAGCTGCGCGCTGCGTGGGCGGGGGCGCTGGAACGAAGACTCAGAAGGGATGAAGGCTGAAGAATTTTAGATTTTCGATTGCCGATCCTTCGACTGGCTCAGGACGGTGAGCAGAGTCGAACCGTTTTCGATCAATCTAAAATCCAAAATCTAAAACCTGTCCTGAGCAACGCCGAAGGATCGAAAATGGGGAAGGGCTAAAAGCGCGAGGATAGATGTTCGACAAGTTCCGTGAAGAGTGCGCGGTGATGGGCGTCTATGGCCACCCCGAAGCGGCCAACATGGTCTATCTCGGCCTTTACGCCTTGCAGCATCGCGGCCAGGAGTCTTCCGGCATCGTCTCTTCCGACGGCAAGATTCTCATCTCGCACCGCCAGATGGGGCTGGTGGCGGATGTCTTTAAAGAAGATGTGATCAAGCGGCTCGAAGGGCCGAGCGCGATCGGCCACAACCGCTATTCGACCACCGGCCAGAGCCATCTCCGAAACGCCCAGCCGTTCGTCGTCGAGTATTCCCAGGGTCCCATCGCCATCGCTCACAACGGCAACCTGGTGAACGCCCAGGTGCTGCGCGAAGAGCTGGAGACCTCCGGCTCGATCTTTCAGTCCACGTCGGATACCGAAGTCATCATCCATCTGATCGCCACTTCCAAAGAGAGCAGCCTCATGGGGAGAGTGGTGGAGGCGCTGAGCCGCGTGCGCGGCGCCTACTCGCTGCTCTTCATCACGCTCGACCGGATGATCGCGGCACGCGACCCGATGGGCTTTCGGCCGTTGGTGTTGGGGAAGTTCAAGGCGGGAAAGAATCGCGACGGCTTCGTCGTTGCCTCGGAGACCTGCGCACTCGATCTGATCGAGGCGGATTACGTCCGGGAGGTCGAGCCCGGCGAGATCATCACCTTCGGTCCCAAAGGGATGGAGTCGCTCAGACCGTTTCCGGCCGCGCCGCACGCAAAGTGCATCTTCGAATACATTTATTTCTCGCGCCCCGACAGCAATCTCTACGGGCGCAGTGTCTATCAGGTGAGAAAAGAACTGGGACGTCAGCTCGCGCGCGAAAACGGCGTGCCGGCGGATCTGGTGACGCCGGTGCCGGACTCAGGCGTGCCGGCGGCGATCGGTTACGCCGAGGAGTCGGGGCTGCCGCTGGAATTCGGCCTGATCCGCAATCACTACGTCGGCCGGACCTTTATCGAGCCGCAGCAGTCGATCCGCCACTTCGGCGTCAAGATCAAGCTCAACGCGCAGCGGGCGGTGCTGCAAGGGAAGCGCGTGGTGGTGGTGGACGATTCGATCGTGCGCGGCACGACCAGCCGCAAAATTGTCCGCATGCTGCGCGACGCCGGCGCGAAGGAAGTGCACATGCGCATCAGCTCGCCGCCGACGATCAGCCCGTGCTACTACGGCATCGACACGCCGACCCGCTCGGAGCTGATCGCCTCATCGAGCTCCGTGGAAGAGATCCGCAAGTTCGTCGACGCGGATAGCCTGGCCTATCTGAGTCACGATGGAATGTACGTTTTCGTCAAGGGGAAGACCGAAGGCTTCTGCGATGCTTGCTTCAGCGGGAACTACCCCGTTCATTTTGAAGACGAAGGCCACACCCGCCAACTGCACCTGTTCGACGCGCTACAGCAGAGATAAACCCTGGCCGCCGATAAGCGGGGCTGACGGTGTGCAAGCCGCCAGCCGATCTCCGAGCCCGCGCAATGGGTAGCTGCTTAATCCCACCGCCGGTATCGGATGCGCGGGCTCTCCGACCGGCTGACGGCTTGCACTGCCGGGCTTGGCCGTGGCCTGAAAACTTCCACCCACTGGAATCGTTTCTAGGGAATAGCGGACAAACAACGGCCAAGGCAAACGGACGCGCCGCTCGCCTTGACCGCTCAGAGTCTGAGAAAAGGGTTTACCCCGTACCACAGAACGCCCCGCAGGTCAGTACGGGGATGAATGCTCTAAACTTCCCCGAAGGGCAGCGCCCCAAAGCTATGGATGTAAGTCCGTGGTACGGGGTTTACTGAAGAGCCAGGTTATTTCAGATGCTTGCTGACCAGCTTGGTCATCTCAAACATCGTGACCTGCTTCTTGCCGCCGAAAACCACTTTCAGCCTATCGTCGGCATTGATCATGGTCCTCTTCTTCTTGTCCTGTAGCCCGTTGCGCTTGATGTAGGCCCAGAGTTTCTTCGTCACCTGGGTGCGCGGAAGGGCTGCGGTCCCAACCACGGCCCCTAAGGCCGCGCTCGGGTTCATGGGCTTCATGAATGCAGCACTGGGTTTGCGTTTTCCCGCCATTGTCTCCTCCTTCGAGAGATAAATTTACTATGAGGACTTATACCAAAGCGGAGTCTTTTTTACCAGCTTTTTTTTGGGTTTTTCTGAAGGGTATTGGATGCCTCGATATCCACCCGCCATTCGCCGTCGCCCGGGGCGACAACGGCCCCGTAATCCAGCCTCGCGCTCTCAGGGGAGACATAGCCCTGCCGGACATCCTCCAGGACGTTCTCCAGGGGGCGGTCCAGCGGATCGCCCATCCCGCCGCCGCCCGGCCGCTCCACGCGCAACAGGTCTCCCTTGCTCAGACCGTAGTCCCCGAAGCGGGAAGGGAGTCTTTTTTCCTCGGACGTGCCGGGGTTGATGACGCACGCTCCTTTTCCCCCCGCGCTTCCGCCCTCGGCGCCCCAGGGCGCGATCAGGTGCTTATCCGTGCGCATCGAGAAGCGCACCTCGTCTTCGAGAATACGGTATTCCCTGACAAAGCCGAGGCCGCCGCGCCACCTGCCGGGGCCGCCGGAATCGGGCAGAACCTCGAAGCGCTCGACGCGCGTGGGAAATTCGGATTCGATAATCTCTACCGGGGCGGTCTTGCAATTGCTCAGGTGGAAGGCGGTGGCCGTCACGCCATCCTTGCCGGAGCGTGCCCCGGTGCCGCCGCTGAAGATCTCATAGTGGACGTAGGCCCGCCCGTCTCGGCCCCCCTTGCCCCCCAGGACCAGCGCCGCGCTCCCCGAGCCGCCGGCGATTCTCTTCTCCGGGACAAAGCGCCCCATCGCGCGGAAGATCGCCTCCACGACCGTCAACGCAGTCGGCATATAGGTGTTCACCGCGCCTGGGAAGCGCGGGTCGAGCACGCTGCCCTCGCGGAAGGTCGCTTCGACTACGGAAGCGAGCCCCTGATTCACGGGGAGAAACGGATCGACCAGAGACATCAGCGAATAGGCGCAGCAGGCGCGGACCAGGGGAGGGCGGATATTCGCCGGACCTTCGGTTTGATCGCTGCTCTGGCTGAAATCGAAATGGATATTTCCACCCTGTTTGTCCACTTTTACATGGATACGAATGGGCCTGTCAAGGTCGATGCCGTCGTGATCGACGAAGCTCTCGCCCTCGGAGCGGCCATCCGGCCACGAGGCGATCGACCGGCGCATTCTCGCTTCGGTGTGGGAGGAGAGGAGCTTAGTGGCTTCGAGAATGGTCTCCTTCCCGTAGCGCTCCATCAACTCGGCGACCCGTCTCTCACCCAGGCGGTTTGCGCCCACCTGGCCGCGGATGTCGCCGATGACTAGCGCGGGCGTGCGGCTGTTGGCGGTGACGACCGCTTCGATCTCCGCCACCGGCCGGTGGCGCGAGGCGAGCTTCACAGGCGGGAGATGGAGCCCTTCCTGGTAGATTTCGCGCGCCTGGCCCGAGCCGCTTCCGGGGACAGTGCCGCCGATGTCGCTCTTGTGGGCCATGTCGGCGGCGAATCCGACCCATTCGCCCCGTAAAGGGGCGTGGCCCCCACGGGGCTTTACGCCCCGGTAAAAGATCGGCGTCAACACCGCCATGTCCGGCGCGTGCGGGCTTCCGCCTAAATAAGGATGGTTGGTGATAAAGGCGTCGCCTTCGTTGATCTCAGAGGGCTGATAGTGCCTGAGCACTCCCTGGGCGCAGGCGGGGAAGGCGCCCATGTGAAGCGGCAGGACGACGTGCTGGGCGACGACTTCGCCTTTGGTATTTAAGATGGCGCAGCTGGCGTCCTGGGATTCGCGGATGATGGTGGAGAAGCCGGTGCGGAACAGCGAGTTCTGCATCTCCTGGACGATGCCGGCTAAGCGAGCCTGGATGACTTGTAATGTTATCGGGTCAACAGTCATAAGAGACAGGCACCTGTAGGGGCGACCGGCCGGTCGCCCCTACGCCCTCCCGCCTAGAGTCTCTCAAAATACCTTTCATCCACATACCTTCTCGCCGGCGGCAATGGCAGCGGAAGCCGGCCGCTATCCGCCAGGAGATCGAGCATCGTCGCTACTCCCTCGTGAGTCGGCTCGAGGCTCGGCGGCGAGGGGACTTCAAGATAGAGATCGTATGCCCGCTCCGCCTGTGCCGGAGCTGTCCCGGTGGCGCGACTTAGAATCTCCACGGCCTTGGCGCGATTCGTAGGATCAGCAAGCCACTCCCAGGCTTTCTTGAGCGCTCTTAAAAAGGAGACGAATTTTTGATCTACCTCCGGTGTCTTCCGCACAACGCAGACGGTGAACGGATAGGTCGGCACGGCGTCCAGAGACGAGGCGATGACACCGAAGCCAGCCTCTTCCAGCAGAAAGTCGAAAGGCTGTGTCACCATCGTCGCGGAGATCAATCCCTGCTTCAACTTTTCGCAACGCTCCGGCGGCGGCCCGGCGGCGACCAATTCATAGGAATCAGGCTTTAGGCCGTTTCGCTGCAACAGCCTTCTTAAGACCAGCGCTTCGGCGGAGCGGCCGTCGTTGACGCCGATCTTTTTGCTCTCAAGTTGCCCGCAATGCCGGATGTCGGCGTGAGCCAGGAGCCGGTACTGCGGCCGGTCGTTGGTGTTGGCGATAACCGTCAGCGGCGCGCCCTTGACCATCTCCAGCAGGGCGACGTCGGGGATGACGTTGATGATGTCGAGCTGTCCGTTGATCAGCGCGGCAACGGGATCGGGCGGGCGCGTAAAGATATTGCGCTCGACGGTGAGGTTCTCCGCGGCGAAAAGACCGAGCGTCTCGGCCACGAAGAAGGGCCAGTTCATGGCGCTCAATTGCACCTGGCCGTAGCGGAGGTTCGGAGGCATCCGTTTACCGTCGGCTCGATTGCATTGCCTTGCGTGTCTGTTGCGTGCCGCGTTCATCGAGGGCGAAATCGCCGTTGGCGCTCTCCACCACGACGCCGTAAAGTTCCCCGGCTTTCTCCCGTGTCACATACCCGTTTCTCACGTCGCGCAGCACGCTTTCCGGGTTGCGTTCGAGCGGGTTGCCCAGGCCGCCGCCGCCGGGTGTTTCGAGGCGCACGACGTCTCCCGGCTGGAGCAGGTGATCCGAATAGCGCGAAGGAATGATTTTTTCTTCCGCCGTATTCGGGTTGAGCGCGCACCATCCCGTTCTCCCGCCAAGACCGCCTTCGAGTCCTTTGGGGGCAATCGTGTGCTTCGTCGATCGCAGGGAGAAGCGCGCCTCTTGATCCAGCATCTCGTACTCCCGCACGAAGCCGAGACCGCCCCGAAATTTTCCCGCGCCGCCGGAATCGGGAATCAGCTCGAAGCGCCGGATGCGCGTGGAGAACTCCGACTCGATAATCTCCACCGGCGCGATGCGCGCGTTGGACTGGTTGACGTTCGTTCCCGACACTCCGTCCTTGCCGCTGCGACCGCCGGAGCCGCCGCCGAAAATCTCGTACTGGACATAGCTGCGGCCGGTCTTATTGCTCCTACCGCCGATGATGATCGAACGGCTGCTGCAGCCGTCGGCGACTTTCTTGTGCGGCGCGATCTGGCTCACGGCTTCAAATAACGCCTCCACTAAAGCATGCACCGTCGGGTTGTAGGTGTTGACCGGCGCGGGAAAATAGGGATGGACAACGCTACCTTCCCGGACTTTGATTTCGACGACTCGCGCCAGACCGTTGTTGATTTCCAGGGCCGGGTCCACCAGCGCGGTCAGGCAGTAAGAGCAGGCGGCGCGCACCACCGTGGGTCGGATGTTGGCCGGTCCTTTGGTCTGTCCGGCTGAGCCGGTGAAATCGAAAAGCAGGCCGTCGCCCTTTTTCTCGACCTTCACGTGGATGCGCACTGGCTTGTCAAGCTCGATGCCGTCGCTGTCGACGAATCTTTCCCCCGCGCCCGCGCCGTCGGGCCAGGAGGCGATCTCGCGGCGAACTTTCGATTCCGTCAGCGCGAACAGCGCTTCAAAAGAGGCGAGCACGGTGTCGCAGCCGTATTTTTCCATTAACTCTTGATAACGCCTCTCACCGAGACGGGCGGCTCCGACCTGGCCGCGCATGTCGCCGATCACCAGCTCGGGTGTGCGGCTGTTGGCGCCGATGATCGCCTCGATGTCGCGGCTCGGCTCAAAGCGCGAAGCATATTTGATCGGCGGCAGGTGGAGTCCTTCCTGGAAGATCTCCCTCGCCTGGCTCCAGCAACTGCCCGGCACTGGTCCGCCGATATCGCTTTTGTGGGCCATGTCGGCGGCGAAGCCGACCCATTCGCCCCGTAAAGGGGCGTGGCCCCCACGGGGCTTTACGCCCCGGTAAAAGATCGGCGTCAGCACTGCCATGTCCGGCGCGTGCGGGCTTCCGCCTAAATAGGGATGGTTGGTGATAAAGGCGTCGCCTTCGTTGATCTCAGAGGGCTGATAGTGCCTGAGCACTCCCTGGGCGCAGGCGGGGAAGGCGCCCATGTGGAGGGGGAGCACGACGTGCTGGGCGACGACTTCGCCTTTGGTATTTAAGAGAGCGCAGCTAGCGTCCTGGGATTCACGGATGATGGTGGAGAAGCCGGTGCGGAACAGCGAGTTCTGCATCTCCTGGACGATACCGGCCAAGCGGGCCTGGATAACCTGTAATGTGATCGGATCAACGGTCATAAAAAAGGCAGTAGGTGGAAGGCAGTAGGCAATAGTAGGAAAGAACCCAAAAAACTCAACAAACTCAAAAAACCCAGACCCTCTGAATCTATTACCTCGCGCCTCATGTCTTCTTCTCTTTAACAATCAAATTCAGGTACCCGTCCACCGTCGCTTCCTGCTCCGGGTGGATCACAGTCGTCGTGTCCATCTGCTCGATCACTGCGGGGCCGGGAAATTTGTGGCCCGGTTCGAGCAGCTTGCGGCTGTAGATACGGCAATTTAGCAGGCCGTGCTCCGTGCCGAAAAATATTTTTCTCTCGCCGGTCAGCGCCTCTTCCACTTTTCTGCCTGTAGGCGTCGTGGGAGAGAGCTTCGCCTGCGGAACGATGCCGGTGGAGACAAGGCGCAGGCTCACCAGCTCGACCGGCTCGGACTCCGCTTTGTGGCCGTGCGCCTGCTCATGCTGCGCGTCGAAACGCCGGCGTATTAAATCAAGGTCGGCCGGCTTGAGCGGCGGCATCGGCGAGGAGACGGTCAGCTCGTATCCCTGTCCCGCGTAGCGCAGATCCAAAAACGGTTGCAGCGCAATCTCGCCGTCGCTGAACCCTTCGCCATGAAGGTCCTTCTTTGCCTGTTCAGTCAACTGGGAGACGAGGCCGTTGATCTCGTCAAGATTCAGCCCTTTGAGCGGCGCGAGTTTCGATCTCACGTAGTCGTGCTTCACGTCCGCGAGCAGGAGGCCGAGCGCCGAGGTGACACCCGGCGTCAGCGGAATGAGGAGCGTCGGGATTCCCAAATCGAGCGCCATCCTCCCCGCGTGCATCGGTCCCCCGCCGCCGAAGGCGATCAGCGTGAAATCGCGGATGTCGTAGCCGCGTTGCGAAGAGACCGCCTTGATTGCCTCTTCCATCTTGGCGTTGATGATCTTGAGAATCCCGTCCGCCGCCTCCAGCGTGCTCAGACCCAGGCGGCGAGCGATTTTTTCTTCGAGCAGTTTCTCGGCCTTGGCGCGGTTGAGCTTCAAGCGCCCGCCGAGGAATCTGTCGGGATGGATGACGCCCAGGACGAGATTGGCGTCGGTGATCGTCACCTCCTCGCCGCCGTGGTCGTAGCAGATGGGGCCGGGGTCGGCGCCGGCGCTGTCGGGGCCAACATGGACGCCGCCGACGGCGTCGATCCGCGCGATGGTGCCGCCGCCGGCGCTGACCGTGTGGATGTCCAGCATCGGGAGGCTGATCGGCCGCTGGTTGATTCTCCCTTGCGTCGTGACGATCGGGTTGCCCTCGTGGATCAGCGCGACGTCGCAGCTCGTGCCGCCCATGTCAAAGGTGATGATGTTTTTTATGCCTACTCTCTGGCTGATGCCGACCGAGGCGATGACGCCGCCGGCTGGGCCGGAGAGCACCGTCGCCACCGGTTTTTTGGCTGCGCTCTCGAACGTCGCCACGCCGCCGTTCGATTGCATGATGTACAGCCGCGGCGTCGTCAGGCCCAGCTCCCTCAGTCTCTGTTCCAATCGGCCCAAATATTCGCTCATTACCGGCGCGATGTAGGCGTTGATGACCGTGGTGCTCATCCGGTAGAACTCGCGGATCTGCGGCAGAACTTCGCAGGAGAGCGATAGGCTCGCTTCCGGGAACTCCCGGGCGGCGATCTCTTTGATCTTCAGCTCGTGGTCGGGATTCAAGAAGGAAAAAAGAAAGCAGGCGGCGATCGATTCGACCTTTTTCTGTTTCAGCCTCCGGATCGCCTGCAGCGAAGACTCAACGTCGATGGGTTTTAGCGCCTGGCCGCGGAAGTCCACGCGCTCTGGAATCTCTTCGGTGTAGAAAGGCGGGGCAAGGAGCCTCGGCTTTTCAAAGAAAAGATCGTAGGTCGCCGGCCCGTAGCCCCGCGACTGCTCCATCACTTCATAGATGCCGCGAAAACCTTCCGTGACGAGCAGGCCGGTTTTCGCCCCTTTCTCTTCGAGCAGCGTGTTGGTTCCGACGGTTGTGCCGTGGGAGAAAAATGAGATGTCCTTCGCCGCAACGCCTTTGTCGAGCAGCTCTTTGGCGCCGTTCAGCACCGCTTGAAACGGCTCCTTCGGCGTCGAGGGAACTTTGGCGATCGAGATCTCTCCGGTGTCCTCGTTGAAAAAAACGAAATCCGAAAACGTTCCGCCGGTGTCCACCGTCACGCGATACTTGGCCATCGTTCTGCCTCTAACATTATTTATACGGCCCTTCAACTATTTTTGAAGCGGCCTTTATCCGTCGATCAGGGCGCTTGGTTTTAGCCGGCCATCCCTGTTATATTTGGGCCTGAAGCGGCCTCTCTACCGCGAGAATCCCGCAGTCGGCTCGCTTCTGTTTGTGAGGGAAGGGATTTGATGAAAAATCACATCACAAGTGCGGAAGCGAAGGGTTTTAGGCGGCGGTGGAAAGCTGTCAACGCCGCCGAGCGAGAAGAGTTGATCAATACTCCAATCATGCACAAGCTGCTCCAACTCGCCGCTCTCATGGCCTCAGCGGAACAGATGGGGTGGACTGGGGCGCTGGCGGCAGAAGAGGCCGAAGTGCGAGACCGCTGGAACCGGCTCAGAAAGGTCTTAGGTGACTAAGCCGGAAGACACCCTGGCCCCTCTCCTGGCAGCTCTGCGCGATCTCATCTCGTGGTTCGAAAATACGGCCGTTCATGGCGCGATCATCGGTGGCGTGGCCGCCTCCCTGCTGGGCCGTCCTCGAGTCACGCGGGACGTGGACGCACTGGCTGTGTTAGATGAAGAACAGTGGGAAAAATTCCTCAGCGCAGGCGCGGCGTTCGGGTTTACTCCAAGACGTCCTGACGCGCTCGCCTTCGCGCAAAGCTCACGCGTTCTATTGGCCCGTCACAACGCAAGCGGCATAGACGTGGATATCGTCTTTGCCGGCTTGCCGTTCGAGAAGGATGCGGTGGCTAGCGCTGAGTCATTAAGCTTGGGTGGGTTGCGCATCCCTTTAGTCACTCCCGAAGATCTGACTATCATGAAGGCAGTCGCCCGCCGACCGCGTGACATCGCCGACATCGAGGGGCTCCTGGACACTCACCCCAAGTTGAACTTAAGAAAAGTCCGCCGTTGGGTACGGGAGTTTTCGACGGCACTGGGAATGCCGGATATCTTGACTGATTTCGAACGGGTTCTAAAACGGCGACAGGGAAAAAAATGAAAAAGGTCCAATCGCTAGGGACCCGCGCTAGAACACTTTCCTACTTCAAAGACCGTGGTTTGCCGGATAGGGTCATCTAGGAGCGTACAATCGAGCCGTCATCGTCAAAAGACTTCTCGAAATGCGACTGTCTACGGATCACGATTGCCGGTGATGACAAACTGCCGCTACGTTCAGTAACGATGCTCTCCGACGCGATCGTTGCAGTCATAATGGACGGCGACAGGATTCTGCTTGTCGAAAGAGGGGCGGACGTGCCGTTTACGGGCTATTGGGGGCCGTTGAGCGGAAAAATCGAACCCGGCGAGAGCCAAAAAGCGGCGGTGGTGCGGGAGTCGATGGAGGAGGTCGGGTTAACGGTGCGGCCGGTGCGGAAGGTTTGGGAGAATGTCTCGACGGGCGGTATTTACCGGCTCCACTGGTGGCTTGCGGAGTACGTCGCGGGGGAATTGGCGCTCGACGCGAGAGAGGCGAGCGCCGCCCGCTGGCTCACGGTTGAAGAAATCCCGGGACTGAAGATATTTGAAGGGGACCGGGAATTTTATCAAGCGGTGTTGCCGTCCCTGGTAAAATGATACTTCGGCGCCCGAGAGGATGATCATGAAGACGGTCGTGAGATGGTTGCCCGCAGCTGCTCTCTCGCTTGCCGTTGCGGTCCACGCCCAGGAAATCGTCACCCTGCCCACTCGGCCCGGAGTCACGCAATCCTATTTTCTTGCCGGCGTGCCGAAGAATCGCCAGGCGATCGTCGTGTTGTTTCCAGGTTCCGGGGGCCTGATTCGGCTGCGAAAGGACAACGAGCAGATCAAATTCAGCTCCGGCAACTTTTTGGTGAAGAGCCGTAGCGAGTTCACGAAGAGAGCCGTCGTCACGGCCGTTGTCGATGCGCCGTCGGACAAGCAAAGCGGCTGGGGCATGAGGGACGAATTTCGGCTCGGCGAGGAGCATTTCACCGACCTCTCCGCCGTCGTGGCGGACCTCAACAGACGCTTTCCGGACCTGCGGCTTTTTCTGGTCGGCACGAGCCGCGGGTCGGTTTCCGCGGCGGCGTTGGCCGCCAGGTTCGGCCAGCCGCTCGCGGGCGCCGTTCTTACCTCCAGCATGTTTCGCCCGGCCGGCCGTAACTCCAGGGAGCCTGGCCCCGGCTTGAGCCGCTTCGACTTCACGACCGTTAAAGTCCCACTGCTCTTGGTGCACCACGTCTCGGACCAATGCGAGGCCAGCCCTTACGGCGACGCCCAGCGGTTGTCGGACAAGTATCCGCTGATATCGGTGCTGGGCGGCTCGACTCCGAAATCGGACCCATGCGAACCGTTGAGCCAGCATGGATATTACGGCAAGGAGTCCGAGACCATCGAAGAGATCGTCAACTGGATGCTGAAGAAGCCCTTCCGGGATGTTATCAAGTGAACCCCGGCCAGCAGGCCGTTGAGACAGCCTGATGTGCCATCAGCCCGCCTGGGAATCTCTCTCCGGGCCGATGCGATACGTTGGTGCTACGCTGCTCCTAAGGGATGAGAGTAGCCGGGAGGTACGATTGATGCCCCCCGTCCCACGCATCGGCCCTCCGAGAGATCCCCAGGCGGGCGGTGGTGAGTATGCCTCCGGTCGGCTTGATCGTACCACCCAATCGTTGTATGGGAGTGCTGGGAATACACGGGAGATCTGAGAGATGCCATACGATGTGCTGATCAAGGGCGCGAGGGTGATCGACGGCAGCGGGCTGCCGTCCTTCCTGGGCGACGTGGCGGTGCAGGATGGAAAAATCGTGGAGGTGGGCCGCGTCAGCGGCAGCGCCCGTGAGGAAATCAAGGCAAACGGACTCGCCGTCGCGCCCGGCTTCATCGACTTTCACACCCATCTCGACGCCCAGCTCCTCTGGGACCCTATCGCAACTTCCTCCTGCTGGCACGGCGTGACGACCGTGATTCCCGGCAACTGCGCCCTCGCCCTGGCGCCGTGCCGGCATGAAGACCGCGAGAGCCTGCTCGGCAGCTTCTCCCGCGTCGAGGCGATGCCGCTCAGCGTGCTGCGCGCCGCCGTAAGCTGGGAGTGGACGACATTTCCCGGATATCTCCGCCGGCTCAGGCAAAAACTCGGCGTCAACGTCGCGACGCTGATGGGCCACTGCGCCATAAGGCAATTCGTCATGGGCGAAGAGGCTTGTGAGCGCGAGGCGACGCCGGAGGAGATCGAGCAGATGAAGACGATCCTCCGCGAGGGAATGCGCTCGGGCGCGATCGGCTTCTCCACCAACCAGAATCCGGTCCACATGCGGGCGGACGGCAAGCCCATCGCCAGCCGGCTGGCGACCGATGCGGAGATACTCGAGCTGGCGGGTGTTTTAGGAGAGTTGAATCGTGGCGCGGTCCAGATCTCGCGCGGCACGCTCGGCGTTTCGATTCCGGCGGAGCTGGGAGTCGATTTCTTCCGGCGCATCGCCGAGACTTCCGGGAGGCCCGTCATCTGGCAAAGCATCGCCCACCGCTGGGACCAGCCCGACCTCTGGCGCCGGTTGCTCGAAATGGCCGAAAGCTCTTTGGCCACGGGCGCCCCGTCTTATCCGCTCTGCAATGCGCGCCTGTTCAACAATCGCTTCACGCTCAAAAATGCCCAGGTGTTCGACGACCTGCCCACCTGGAAAGGGATCATGTTCAGGAAAGAGGAAGAGCGGGCGGCGTTATTCCGCGATCTCAAAGTTCGCGAGAAGCTCCGCCACGAGGCGGTGGAAGAGAAACGGCCGTCGCGCTTTTCGCGCCGCTGGGATTTGGTCTATCTCATCAAGGCGGCGCTGCCGAAGAACAAGCGTCTCGAAGGAAAGAGCGTGCAGGAGATCGCGGGACTACAAAAAAAGGATGTGATCGACGCCTTTCTCGACCTCGCGCTGGAGGAAAGACTCGACACGATGTTTCAGACTTCGAGCAACAACGGCGACGAGAGCGCGGTGGCCGAGATCTTGCGGAGCCCGTATACGCTGGTCGGCCAGTCCGACGCCGGGGCGCACCTGATCTACGACGCCGGCTACGGCTATGCGACCCGCTTTCTCGGATATTGGATCAGAGAGCGCCGGGCGATGGGTCTCGAAGAGGGGGTGCGCAAGCTCACTTTCATGGTCGCCTCGATCTTCGGCCTCCACGACCGCGGGCTGATCCGGCCCGGGATGGCGGCGGACTTGGTCCTCTTCGATCCGGACACGGTGGCGGACTGCGAGCCCGAGATGGTGAACGATCTGCCCGGCGGGGAAAAGCGGCTGATCCAGAAAGCCAAAGGGATTCACACGACGCTGGTCAACGGCGAAATTTTGATTACGAACGGAGAACACACCGGAGCGTTGCCGGGACGGGTACTGGGGAGTTTCGATCGTGCGGGTTTGTAGGCGTGAGGGGTTAGGCGTAAGGCGTAAGGGGAAAGATGAGAAGAACTGAATCACAGCCGAGTGTCATGATTCTGCTGGCGCTTCTTATTCCGCTGTCGCCGCTGTCGGCGTCGGAGCATCAGGCGAAGGCGGAGGGGGAGGGAAAAGTCGTCTTCTACGCGACTATGAACAACGCCGACGTGAAGGCGCTCTCTGACGCATTCAAGCAAGCCTACCCTAAAATCGACGCGGAGTTTTACCGCTCCACCGACTCTTCGATGATGGAGCGGATCCTCACCGAAGCGCGGGCGGGGAGAAATCTTTGGGACGTGCTCTGCACCACGAGCTTTTACGGCCACGCACTGAAGAAGCGAGGCATGTTCGCGTCGTATGATTCTCCGGAGCGAAAATATTATCGCGAGGGCTACAAGGACCCGCAGGCCTCGTGGACGTCGCTCTACACGAACTACGCGGTCCTGGGCTATAACACCCGGCTGGTGGCCAAGGCGAATGTGCCGAACTCTCACGCCGATCTTCTCAAGCCCGAGTGGAAAGGGCAGCTCGGTATCGAGGGCAGGCCGTACGAGTGGTTTGTAACGGTGGTCCGGGCCATGGGCGAAGAGAAAGGGCTGAGCTTCATGCGCTCGCTGGCACAGCAACAGCCGCAACTCCGAACCGGCCGGACGCTGCTGGCCCAGTTGGTCGCTGCAGGGGAGTTTAAAGGCTCGCTGACCGCCTATTCACAAAACTTTGAGAATCTTATACCGAGCGGCGCGCCGGTCGAGTGGGTCGCGCTGGAGCCCGTGTTTGCGAACATCCATCCCACGGCTCTCTCGGCCAAGGCGCCCCATCCCAATGCCGGGCGGTTGTTCATCGACTTTCTCCTCTCGAAAAAAGGGCAAGAAGTGGTGCGCGCTCTCAGGCGGATTCCCGACCGCATCGACACGCTGCCCGATCCGCCCCGGCTGGTGGCCGGCATCAAACCGGCGTTTGCGCCGCCGGAGGTGTTCGACGACTTCGACCGCTACGTGAAACTGTTTCACGAAATCTTCAAATCCAGGTGAGTTTTCAGCCGTGCGCGTCGTTATTCACGGACTGACCAAAGAGTTTGTGACCGGCAAGGGAAAGGTCCGCGCCCTGGCCGGCGTCGACCTCGAGGTCAGGGACCAGGAGTTTTTCGGCATCATCGGTCCCACCGGCTGCGGCAAGACGACGCTGCTCAACATTGTCGCGGGGATGGATAAGCCGACCCGCGGCGGCGTCGAGTTCGTCGGCGAGAAGCGGACGCAGGCGCTGGTCTCGATGGTCTTCCAGGACGCCGCGCTCATGCCGTGGCGAACGGTGGGGCGCAACGTCCCGCTCGGCCCTGAGTTCCGCAAAGAATCCGTGCCGGCTTACAAGCGGATGACGCAATTTTTCCTTGAAATGGTCCGCATGCTCGATTTCAGCGGCGCTCATCCCCATGAACTTTCCGGCGGGATGAAGCAGAAGGTCGCGATCGCGCGCGCCCTGGCCAACGATCCTGAAGTCATTCTCATGGACGAGCCGTTCGCCAATCTCGACGCGCAGACGCGGCTGTTGCTGCGCGAGGAGCTGTTGCGCATCTGGGAGAAACATCGCAAGACGATCATCCTGGTGACGCACAACCTCGAAGAGGCGGTGATGCTCTGCGACCGGATTGCGGTGATGAGCGCCGCGCCGGGCGTGGTGAAGGCCGTCATCCCCGTGGACGTGCGCCGCCCGCGGACGTTTAAGAGCATGTCCGACCCGGACTTTATCCGATGTCTGGAGAAAATCTGGGATCTGTTGCGCCACGAAGTGGATCGGGCTATGACACAAAACCACCCTTCGGGCGTCGAGCAGGCGGCGCCCGAGCGGCGGAAAACTTTTTTTGACTGGTGATAAGAGTTTTTTGGGTTCTTTGCGTTTGTCGGGTCCATTGGGTTTATTGAGTTGGTTGGGTTTGTTGAGTTTAACCCAAGGAACCCAATTAACCCAAAGAACGCAACAAACTCAACGAACCCAACGAACTCAACAAACTTTTTGAACTGCCTAGTGGGAGATGAAAGAATGGCGGGCGCGAGAACACTGAAAGTGGCGATCGCGGGGCTCGGCGTCGGCAGCACGCAAATCATCCCCGCGATGGCCAATATGCCCGGCTTGAAGCTCGTCGCCGCGGCGGACTTTCGCAAAGACGCGCTTGAGACTTTCCGGCAAAAGTACGGCGGCCGGGGGTACGACAGCGTGGAAAAGCTCTGCGAGGACCCGGAGGTCGAGGCGGTCTGGGTCTCCACGCCTAATCAGTTTCACTGCGAGCACGCGGTCACGGCCGCCGAGCACGGCAAGCACGTCGTTGTGGAGAAGCCGATGGCGCTGTCCATCGAAGAGTGCGAGAAGATGGTCGCGGCAGCGGACCGAAATAAGGTCCAGCTGCTCTGCGGCCACACCCAGAGCTTCAATCCGGCGATTCGCGCCATGCGGCGGGTTATCCAATCAAGCGAGCTGGGCCGGCTCTGCGCGCTCAACACTTTCATGTACACCGACTGGATGCTGAGACCGAGAATGGCGCCGGAGCTCGATGTGAAGCTCGGCGGCGGCGTAGTCTATCGCCAGGGGCCGCACCAGATCGACACGATCCGCCTGCTCGGCGGCGGCTTGGTGAGGAGCGTGCGGGCGATGACCGGCCAGTGGATGGCGGAGCGGCCGGCGCCGGGATATTACGCCGCGTTTCTGGAGTTTGAGGACGGCACCCCGGCGACGGTGGTGTACAACGGCTACGGCTACTTCGATTCGTCGGAACTGACCGGAGGCATCGGCGAGCGGCACTACACGCCGGAAGAGCGGATAAACGTCAGGCGGGCGCTCAGAAACAGAACGCTCGACGAAGAGAAGGCCAAGGAGGCGATGCGCTTCGGCGGGAAAAAAGAGGGCGGGTTCGCGCACGATACCACGGCCCAGGCCGAGCGCGCACAGAGAGGCATTCAGGGAGGCGGCCATTTCTTCGGCGTTACGCTGGTTAGCTGCGAGAGAGGCGACATCCGCCAATCGCCCGAAGGGCTCTATGTTTATGGCGACGAAGGCCGGAAGGAAGTCCCCGTCACGGGACGCAGCGCTTCGAGATTTTCCGAGCTGGAAGAACTCTACGACGCCGTCGCGCAGGACCGGCCCGTTTTTCACGACGGGAAATGGGGGATGGCGACCCTGGAAGTCTGCCTGGCGATCATGCAATCCGCCCGCGAACGGCGCGAAATTCTGCTAACGCACCAGAGTCCGACAGCGGAATAAACGCGGGTCATCGTATCATCAACCGTTCGGCTTTGCTGGAATAGTTGATGAAGACGGTTTTCAGCTCGGTGAAGAAGTTGAGCCCCTCTTCGCTCATCTCGCGTTCGCCGACGCCGGTCGCCTTGGTGCCGCCGAAAGGCAACTGCGCCTCGCCGCCGACCGTCGGCTCGTTGACGTGAACCATACCGGTCTCGACCTCCTCGACGAAAGTCATAATCGAGTCGATGTTTTCGGTAAAGATCGAACTCGTGAGGCCGTATTCGACCGAATTGGCGATTCGAAGCGCCTCCTCCAGGTTCTTCGCCGTGCTTACGGAGAGGACCGGACCGAAGATCTCCTCGCGGAAGATCCGCATGTCGGGCGTGACGTTGTCGAAGATCGTCGGCTCGACAAAATAGCCGCCGCTCAAGCGCTCCGGCCGTTTTCCGCCCAGGACCAGGCGCGCCCCTTCCCGTTTGCCTAACTCGATGTAGTCGAGATCGGTTTTCCACTGCTTTTCGTCCACGGCCGGCCCCATATCGACGCTCTCATCCAAGCCGGCTCCGATTTTGATCTTTTTCGCCTGCTCGACGAGACGCTCGAGCAAAGCTTCCTTGACCGCCGGCATAGCGATCACGCGCGACGTCGCGGTGCAGCGCTGGCCGGTGGAGCCGAAGGCGCCGCCGTGGATCGCGACCGCCGCCTTGTCGAGGTCGGCGTCCGGCATTACGATCACGGCGTTTTTCCCGCCCATCTCGCAGGTCACCTTGGTGCCGCGCGCCGCCGCTTTGACGTAGAGGGCGCCGCCGACTTCATTCGAGCCGGTGAAGGAGACTGCGCGCACCGCGCGTGAGTTGACGATCGCTTCTCCGACCACCGAGCCCGAGCCGACGACCATGTTGAAGACGCCTGGCGGGAGTCCGGCCTCCTGATAGATCTCGGCTAGAAGCGAAGCCGTGGCGGGAGTCAGCTCGGCAGGCTTGAAGACCACGGTGTTGCCCGAGACGATGGCGGGCGCCGATTTCCAGACGGGGATCGCCCAGGGAAAATTCCACGGCGCGATGAGACCGACGACGCCAAGCGGCCGGCGTATCGTGTAGGTGAAGGTGTCGTGCGCCTCCGAGGGCAGAGTCTTGCCGTGCATGCGAAACCCTTCTCCCGCATAGAACTCCAGCAGCGAGATGCCCTTGACCACTTCGCCTTTGGCTTCTTTGAGAATCTTGCCCTCTTCGCGGGTCAGGGCGCGCGCAATTTCGTCGGCTCGCCGGCGCGCGATCTCCGCGGCGCGCCAGATGACGCGCCCGCGTTCCGGGCCCGGCGTCTTTTCCCAACTCCGGAAAGCGGCCTCTGCGCCGTCGATGGCGCGCTGGACGTCCTCGGCGGTCGCGGCGGGGAACTCCGCCAGCACATCCGTCGTATCGGCGGGGTTGATGTTGCGCACCAGCCGCTCAGACTTCGGGTGGTACCACTCGCCGTTAATGTATGAACCTGTGCGCATAAACGCCTCCATCATATCTCTGCAATGGATCTCGTCTTGATCTTCTTCCGCCGGGCCTGATCGAAAACATATCGCCCCACCGCCAGATCTTCGTCGGCGATGCCGTTGGATTGGAAAAGGATCTTTTTGGGACGGGGTGCCGGCGCGCCGTTCGCAACGATCCGCTCCAACGGCGCGATGTCTTCCCACCGAATGATTCCCTGATCGCAAGCCGCAATCAAGTCGCCGCTGTCGATCTTCGCCGTCGAGAGATCGTCGGTGACTATGAAGTCCATCCGGCGAATCAATTCGCCAGAGATTTCGTGCTTCACGGGCTGGTTCGCGCCCATGGAGATGACCAGGACTTCCTCTTTAAGCCGCCTGCCGTCGATCAGCGGGGCGCTCGCGTTCGTGGCGACGACGAGAATATCGGACTCGGCTTCGAGGTCGTCCAGCGAGGCGGACTCCTTGAAGCCGACGGAAACTCTTCCGCTCATCTCCTTGATGAACGCCCGGCTCTTCTTCGGATCGCGTCCCCAGACGAGAACCTGCCGGACCGGACAAGCATGAACGATCGCCTCGACCTGGAAAGTCGCCTGCCAGCCGGGGCCGATGAGGCCGAGCACGTCAGGCTTTGCCGGCGCGAGGTATTTCGCCGCGACGCCGCTCGCCGCGCCGGTGCGCAGGCTGCTCAGATAGGCGGCGTTTAAAATCGCCCGTATCTCTCCGGTGCGGCCATTGTAAAGGGTAATCGTGTTGGACGCGCCGGTGTACGCGCGAAGGCAAAGCAGGTCCGAACCTGCATGCCAGGACGCCATGATGTTGAGCTGCTTCTCGCTGCCCTTGAGTCTGCGCCGTGGAAGGGCGCGCATTTTTCCCGCGGCGCGGTCGCGGAACATCTCCTCGACGACCTTCACCGCACGCGGCATGTCGATCAGTTTGCGCGTCTCTTTCTCGCTTATGATGATGGCCATTCTGCCCTCGCTTCGTTCGCCTCCTCGCTCCACGAGGAATCTCAGATCTCAAATTTCATATCTCACACCCAGACCCTCATTAGCACAGGCTACCGTCGCTTGGAAAGCGAGCAGAGAGCGTGCATAATAGGTCGCGTCTCGGAAACAGGGCCGCGAACAGCGATCGCTTCTCAAGGAAAGGAGCCCGTATGCAAGAGAGAGTTCCACAGTGGGTTTACGTAGTGATCGGCGTCTTGCTTGTGGTCGTCGCCGTGCTGGCGACGAAGACCTTCACGCGGACCGATGGCGAGCGCCTTGCTACGGCGCCGATCCAAAGCGCCAGGGATCTGCCGGACAGGGATCGGCAGCCTCAGGCGCCGGACAGCGAAGTCGGGCAGTTGCGCAAAGAAGTTCAAGAGAGTGCCAATCGGGTCCGGCAATTGGAGATGCGGCTTGAAGAGACCAATCGCGCGCTCAGCGCTGCGCAGGAAAAACTCAAGACGGCGCAGCGGCCGGTCGAGCGGCCGGCGGGCGCCGCGCCGCCTCCCGCCCCGGCCAAAGAACAGCCGGCCGCCAGGAGCCCGGAGCCGTCGTCGCCCCCGTATTCGCGGCGCGCGGCCGAGCCGGGCCAATACGAAGTCATTCGCACCACCACGGTCTTCGACCGGCCATCGGCCTCCGGGCGCGACGTGGCGACCATTACCCGAGGAACGCGAGTCACGGTCGTAGGCTCTGAGGGCGATTGGCTCGAAGTCCGCTCAAAGCAGGGGAGGCCGCCGGGCTTTATCCGCCGTGACGACGCGATGTTTGTGGAAAGATCGAGCGAGAGCAGATAAGGTTGGAGGAGAAGCCGATGACCCCTTCGACTAAGCTCACGGTCATCCTGAGGAGGATCGAAGGATGAAAAAATCGAGGTTGTTGAGCGCGATGCTCGGACTTGTAGCCCTCGGCGGGGCTGCCGGCCATTCCGGACAGGCTTTGGCCCAGGATTTCAAAGCCATCCTCGCCAACCCGGAGCGTCCGGAGAACGAGAAGGCGCTGGATGCTATCCGCAAACCCGAAGAGATGCTCAAATTCTACGGCGTAAAGTCCGGAGACAAGGTAGCGGATCTGATGGCGAGCAGGGGGTACTACACGGCGATCCTCTCTCAGGTCGTCGGCGTCAAGGGAGCGGTCCATTCCGCCCACCCGACCTTTCGCGACGAGACGCGCGAGCGATTTAAAAATCCTCTCTACGCCAACGTGAAGCTGCTCGAAGGCGGCATGGGAACGGTCGCGCTGCCGGCTGACGGCTCGCTCGACTTCGTGCTCATCAACCTCGACTATCACGAGGTGGAGCCGGGCGACCGGGCGGCGATGAATAAGCGTATCCTCGCTGCGCTCAAGCCGGGCGGCGTATACGGCGTCGTGGACCACGCCGCTCAGAATGGCGCGGGCGACTCGGTCAGGAAAACCTTCCACCGGATAGAGAAGGCCCTCGCGGTCAAGGAGGTGACGGCCGCGGGATTCATCCTCGCGAAAGAAAGCGACCTGCTTCGCAACCCTGACGATCCGCGCACGGAGAGCGCCCTTAAAGAGCAACGCGGCAAGAGCGACCGGTTTGTGCTGCGGTTCGAGAAGTCTCGCTAGAGCATACCTCGCATGCATGAGCTGTTAGTGGGCGAACCAAACTTTTCTAGCAACCAACGCAGTTCCTGGTAGTAGTAACTTTGATCCGCCGAAGAACGCCACCAGCAGAGAAAACAGCCTTTGGAACGGCCATCCACAACCGGATTGGGGAGAGAGGCTCGGCCAGACCACGCTCGATTCAAGCTCCGCACCTTCTCTTCTCTCCGTCATCGTGATTTCCGCTATCTGTGGACCGGCATTGTCCTCATGAGCGCCGGGCAGTGGATCCAGCAGGTAACGCTCGGATGGCTCCTCTACGACCTGACCGGATCTTCGGTGCTCCTCGGCGCGCTGAACGGAGTGCGAGCGCTGCCGTTTTTGGTATGCAGCCCGATTGCCGGCGTCGCCGCCGACCGCTTAGATCGCCGCGGTCTCATGCTCAAGACGGAATATCTGCTGGTTGCGACAGCGCTGGGCATGGGAACGCTGGTGGCCTCGGAACTCGTGCAGGTGTGGCATCTTTTCGCGTTTGTTCTCGTCACCGGAGTTGCCTGGTCGTTTAACGAGCCGGTCCGCCAGAGCTTAGTCCCCAGCATGGTGCCTAAAGAAGAGCTGATGAACGCGGTGGCGCTCAACTCGGCGGGCTTTAACCTCAACAAAGTCATCGGCCCCGCCGTTGGAGGATTGCTCATCGCTGCCTTCGGGCCGGGCGGCAACTTCTTCGTGCAAGCCCTCGCCTACGCCGGCGTCGTCGCTTCGATCTACGCCATGCGCGTGCCTCCGACGCCGGTCCAAGCGCGCCAAACTTCCGCGCTCGCGAACCTCAAAGAGGGATTCTCCTATGTCTGGTCCACGCCGCTGGTGCTCGCGCTGATAGTGACCGACTTGGTGCCACGCGTTTTCGCGGTCCCCTATCAGGCCTTGATGCCGGTTTTTCAGAAGGACGTGCTGAGAGTGGGTCCGGAAGGCTTGGGCCTCCTGATGGCCGCGCCAGGAGTAGGCGCGGTTCTAGCGACGCTCCTGCTTGCCTCCCTCGCTTACAGGTTTCGGCGCAAAGGGCTCCTGATGCTCGGTGCGCTGACATTCCTGGGAGTTTTTCTGATCCTTTTCTCCCGAACTGACTCATTGCCGCTGGCTCTCATGGCGCTGGTAGGCGTGGGGGGATGCCAGATCATGTTTATGGCGACGACCAATACGATGGTGCAGCTGATCGTTCCTGACGAGCTGCGCGGTCGCGTGATGAGTCTCTATATGCTGGATCGCGGCTTCATGCCTGCCGGCTCTTTGCTTACCGGCGTGACCGCGCACTTTATCGGCGCCCCTGCCACGGTGAGCGCGATGGGGGTCATCGTCATCGTCCTGGCTCTTTGCGTGGCCTGGCGGATGCCTATCATCCGCAGGATCGAGACGTAGTCGCGTTGACTTACGAGGCGTAGAGCTTGTCGATGAAGCCGCTGTCGTCGATGACACGCAGGTAGTGGAGGTCCCAGGGTTCCATGGGGCCGATCGATTTCATCGCCGGGTCTTTTCCAACGTCGAGCGCGTACACATTCTCAATCGCGCTCGGCAGCGGATAGGGCTTTTTAGACAGCAGCCGCGCCCATTCCCGCTGAAGATGGGCGTAATATTCCTCTTCCTCCAAGCCGTAGCGGCGCGCCAGGTTGGCCTTTAGAATCCGCACGACTTCCTCCGGGCGGGTTTTGAAGAAATGAACCGCCTCGATGAAGCCTTTGAGGAAGCTGATGACGGTTTCTCTGTTGGCTTTGATGTAATCGGTCGTTACGCAAAGGGTCGTGTTGTGGATGACCGGACGGTCCGGCAGATCGACGATATGGAGCCCTTTCTTTTGTCCGTAAAGATCGAAGGGCATATCCACGAGCGCGGCGTCCGCGTCTCCGGAAAGGACGCGATCGACGAAGTCCAAATGTTTTCCCGAAGCGACTTCGGTCGCTTCGATATGAATCTCATCCGGCCGGAGGCCGCAGCTTTCCAATACCGCGCGCAAGTTACCGGCGACACACGGCGCCTTGGTGTGGCAGATAATCTTTTTGCCGCTGAGGTCCCGGAAGCCGGCGATCTTCGGCGGCGCAAGCAGCCGATCGTCCCAGTTGTTTTGCGCCTGCGCCAGATAGACCAGGCGCTTTTCGCCGCGCGCCCGCTCCCGGTAGGTCTCGTGGTGCAGGCCGCTCAAGAAGTCGATCTCCCCGGCCAGCGCGAGCTTCGCCCGGTGGGCCATCGTCGGCGCCTTGCGGCCGCCCACGATATCGAGCTCTAGCTCGTAGCCGTATTTTTCCATCACGCGCGATTCTTTAAAAACCGTGAGAAGCGGCAGGTGGGATGAGTCGCTGGCAAGTAATTCTAGCGTTCGAAGCAAGGTGTCCCCCTTATCACGCTCGTCCCTGAGGTGAATACATTTTTATTTCGATGACTCATAGCAGGAAGTTCGCTTTCACTCAATACCCAACTCTCTCTGGGCCTCTCTGAGCAGCGTCATGTCGCGGGCAATGGAAACCGGCAGGTTGATCTTTTTGGTTTCTTGCTGAATGAAGCCCCATTCGATGCTGAGGTCGTCGTCGGAGACAAAGCCGTTCGCGCTGAAGCCGACTTTGGAAAGATCGTAAGTTCGGGCCGCGTCCTGCTCGTTGATATTCGCTATCGCCATAATGATGCGCACCGTTTCATTGCGGTTGCTGCGGACGAACCGAAGGCCCTTCAACGCGGCGCGGAGCGCTTTCTTTACCATCTCCGGCTGGCTTTTTACCTTGCTTTCGTGCGTGCCGAGACCGGCGACGGGATGGACGACGATTTCCGCCGTGTTGCCGAGCAGCCGGTAGCCCTGCTTTTCCATCATCACGTTGGCCGGCGGAGGCATCAGGCTGCCCTGGGCGAGGTTCTGCTCCATAGTAGCCAGGCGCGCAGCGGTGCCGCCGACCGCGATTAGCTTATATTCTCCTTTTTTGAGTCCGAGGTGCTGGAGGTGCTTCTCCGTCAAGATTGCCTGCGTGTTGGCGAAGGCATTCACCGCGAAGGTTTTTCCCTTGAGATCGGCGGCTGTCTTGATTTCCGGGCGCACCATCAACGAGAAGAGCGGGCGGGTATTCAGCCCGGCCAGGAGCTTTAGCCCCAAGCCTTGTATCGCGCCGTTGAGAATCGGTGAGATGTTGAGGGAAAAATCGAGATTCCCCGTGGAGAGCGCCGGCGTCACGATATTTCCGCGCATCTGAACCAACTGGGGATCCAACCCCTCCGCCCGAAAGAAGCCTCTCTCAACCGCGACCTTGACCGGCAGCCACGTCATGCTCACGGCCGAGTAGGATAGAGTTACTCTCTTGAGTTCCTGAGCGGCCAAGCGTGTCGCCGTCAGCGCAACTGCGGCAGACAGCAGCGTCAGGATGAGGCCGGGCAACCAGGGGCGGCGATGGCTCACTTTTTCTCCCAGGGCTTTTCGATCGGCAGATCGACGCGGTCGCCCCATTCCTTCCATGAGCCCAAATAGTTGCGGACGTTCGGGAAGCCGAGCAGCCTGAGCGCCAGATAGGTGTGGGCCGCGCGGTAGCCTCCCTGGCAGTACGGAATAGCTTCTTTGTCCGGCGTCACACCCAGCTTGCGATACATCTCGCGTAGCTCGGCCTCCGGCTTGTACCGGCCCGTCGAGTCGAGATTGTTCGTCCATTCGAGATGAACCGCGCCGGGGATCGCGCCGCCGCGCGCGGCGCGGACCAGCCGTCCCATATATTCGTCAGCGCCGCGCGTATCGACGATGCGGACGCCTGGCTTGCCGAGGGACTTGAGCACGTCTTCGAACGTCGCCAGCAGCTCCCGGCGCTCGGCGGTCTTGAACTCCGTCGCCTTCGGCGGGGCCGCAACCGTCGTCACGGGGCAGCCCGCCTGCGTCCAGGCCAGGAAGCCGCCGTCGAGGACCGAGACTTTTTGGTGGCCGAAGTATTCAAGAAACCACAGGCCGCGCGCCGCCCGCATGCCGGAGTTCTCCTCGTAGAGGACTATTTCCTTGTCGAGATCGACGCCGCGCATCTCGAACAGATGGGCGATCATAGCAAGAAATGCCTTGAGCGGCGCCGGGCTGGTGTCGATCAGGCTTATGCCGAAGAGATCGAAATGCGCCGCGCCGGGGATATGGCCTTGGGCGAATAACTCGGCCGGGCGCGTGTCGATCACGCGCAGGTTGGGCTGGCCGAGCTTGTTCGCCAGCTCCTGAGGGGTTGTGAGCAAACCTTGACCGGTGTATTCTCTCGTTTCCATAGTGAGCTTTTATAACACCATGAAGAGATTGTCTCAAATCGTCCGGTCGCGATCGCCGGCCCTCGTCGCTCTGGCGGCGCTGTTGCTTCTCGCCTCATCCTTCAGCTATCAAGCCGCTTCACCGAAAAAAAAGCTCGTCTTCCCGCAGGATCACTTTTCCCACCCGGACTTTAAGACCGAGTGGTGGTACTACACGGGCCACTTCGAGACGGAATCCGGCAAGAGCTACGGCTATCAGGTGACTTTTTTTCGTTTCGGCCTGCGCGACCGGCAACCGCAAAAAGGCGAGCCGCTCTTCACCGACCTGCACATGGCTCATTTCGCGCTCTCGGACAAGCAGGGCAAAAAGTTTGTTTTCTGGGAGCGGGCCAACCGCGGCTATCGCGACCAGGCCGGCGCGGCGACGGACCGCTATCTCGTCTGGAACGAAGACTGGAAAGTGGAAGCTCAAGGACAGAATCACGTCATCCAGGTGAGACATCAGGACGTGGCCTTGAGGCTGAATCTTACCCCGGTCAAGCGCCCGGCGTTGCATGGCAACGGGGGGTACAGTCAAAAAGGAGAGGGCGAAGGCAGGGCCGCTCATTATTATTCCTTCACGCGCCTCAAGACGGAGGGCGAGTTCGAGATCGGCGGAAAGACGGAGCGAATCCGGGGACAGAGTTGGATGGATCATGAATTCGGCAGCAACCAGCTGGCGGAAGATCAGGTCGGCTGGGATTGGTTCAGCATCCAGCTCGATAACAATGTCGAGCTGATGCTCTATCTCATCCGGCGCAAGGACGGCTCCGTCGACCCCCGTTCGAGCGGCACGCTGATCTATGAAACCGGCTCAACTTCGCCTCTCAGGTTCCGCTACTTCCAGGTCGAGGTGCTGGACAGATGGACGAGTCCCAAGAGCGGCGGCAACTACCCGATGAAATGGCGCGTGACCTCCCCGAGCGAAGGGATCGACTTGGAGATCACTCCCGTTTTCCCGGAGCAGGAGCTCGACACGCGCCGGAGTACCAAAGTGACTTACTGGGAAGGGGCGGCGCAGGTGCGCGGCGTGTTTCAGGACGAGCGGGTGAAGGGCGTGGGCTACGTCGAGATGACGGGGTATGTGGGGAAGATGAAGATGTAGGCGGCATTTATGGCGAAGAGCGTCCGTATTGATCGTCAGTTGGAATCCTGCCGCCAGCAGATCGCGAAAGTCTCGGGACTCACGAAATCTAAGGTGATCCAGAACGCGATGGCGAAAAGGTGTGATCAGATGCCGAAACCTTCGCTCGCTGACAGTCTGGCCCCGTTCATTGGCCGGGTAAAAAGCGCGGGCGGTCGTGCCCGGCATACCGGCACAGCTTTTCGACAGGCCTTGGGCAAGAAGAAGACGTCATGATCCTCGCCGACGCCGGGCCCTTGCTAGCCCTCGTTTATGGAGGCCGGCCCGGCCACGATGCTTTGGTCACATGCCTCGCTGGTCTGCCTGGCTGAGGAACGGGGTATCCGGGACATCTTCACGCTCGATCGACAAGACTTTAGCACCTACCGTATCCACGGCCGTCAAAACTTTCGCCTCTGGCCGGCCAAGTAGCGCTCAGGCAAAGAAGGAAATTCACTGAGGATGACGGGGTATGTGGGGAAGATGAAGATGTAAAACGCTATTGACTAAGGCTATGGGCTTGCATAAAACCAGCGGCAATACGGTCTGTTTAACGTGCCTCGATGACGGAGACGGAGAAAAGGCTGATTGCCGACTGCTGCAACAGAGACAAGGCCGCCTGGGATGCCTTCGTCCTGCAATACTCGTCTTGTCAGCTTCACCGTGCAATATGAGACATTCTGGAAGGGGAAGTGGTTGCCCGTGGCACGCTACGACTCGGCGCATGGATTTGCCCATCGAGATCTGTATGACATACGGGGGAGAGCTATTAAGACTCCGCTCTTTATACGGAATTACAACCAAGCCCTCACCTTCGCAGAGTTGGATCTGAAAGCTAACTGGCGAATCTACCGTGAGCGGTTTCTACGGGGAGTAGGCGAATGAAGCAAAACAAACTGATAGAGAAAAATTTGGAGCTAAGTTTCGAGTTTTCCCGCTATCTCATGGCTCACCCTGAGGTGGAAAGACAAATTCCACGGGGGGCGCAGGTGGTTATGCTTCCCGAGTACGACGAGGGGTTAAAGCGGTTCAACTTGAGAAATTCTAAGCGTCATCGAGACAAGGGGCAACCCGTCGTATATGTGCGTATTAAAAAGCTAGCCTCAGATCGCCCCTCCCGCCTGATTGGAACAAAGGTTGAACGAGTAGCCTAAGAACCCTTCAGCCCTGTGGGCTTTAGCCCCACTGTTCCCGCTTCCATTTCCATCTCTCACCCCTATTTCTGGGCGCCGTCTATCCTGGTGGGGGATGGGAAATAGGAGCAGGTTCCTTGACTTATTGGTCCGTTCGTAAACAATAGCAGGTCAGTGGTCGAGAAAGCCTATGTGCAGATGGTCACTAGCCGGGATCGTATCCGGGTTCGGTTCAAAAGGACCGAGGCAAAATCGCGGAGTTTGTTGTTCAATATGAAATGCTTGTAAAGGGTAAGTGGGCGGCGGTTGTTCGCTATGACACAGCGCATGGACAGCCCCACACCGACGTCATCAGCCCGGACGGCACAAAGGAAAAGAGGCTGCTGCACTTTCCAAATTTTAGCGACGCCTTCTCTTATGCTCAAGAAGATGTGAAGGCCAACTGGGAACGGCACCGAGAGAGGTATTTTCTGGAGGGAAAAAAGTGAACAAGACGGGCTTTGCCTATAAGAATATCGTGCTGAACACCGAATTTAACAAGTATCTTGTCGAACATCCTGAGGTGGCGGACAAAATTCCGGACAACGCTCTAGTGGTCCTTTTGCCGGAGAATGATCCCGGCCTATGCCGCAAGAATCTCGCTCTAGCCCGACACCATCGAGAAAAGGGCCAGGCCGTTGTCCATGTACGAATCAAGAAATTGGCTTCTCCTCCAAAGTCGCGTTTGGTCCAGCCACGACTAAAAATCGCTCTCTAGAGTTGCCGTTGAAACTGAGCGGCGGTCGGAAGCACTTTCCCGGCAAGAAGCTTCTGCGTAGCTATGGGATCTTAACTGTTCTCCCTCCTTGATTTACCCTCCGAAAACGCCCACAATTTCTCCCATGAGTTTTACGGCGAAGATCAAAGGGACGATCGCCAAATGCCAGATGTTCTCTCGCGGC
>MGSS01000146.1 GCA_001798595.1 Deltaproteobacteria bacterium RIFCSPLOWO2_12_FULL_60_19
CGCTTTCACCGACCCTGTTGTGCCGAAGGCCGTGTTGAGAATCACGACGCCATCGGTTCGCTGCGGTCCGCCGGGAAACTGCGCGTAGCCAAGCAGGCCGCCGGCCAGCGTGCATACCCACATGTTCAAGTATTTCGTCGTCGGCCAGGCATTCATGCCCCCCCTCGCCGTGAATTTCACGGTATCGTCGTCGCCGAAGGACGTTCGCGTGGTCTTCGTGCGCGTGATGCCGGTCGTCGGTTTGCCCTTCGGATCCTTCGTGGCGAGAGCGAATTGAAGGCGCACGTCGGCAACGAGTCCACCCCACACAGACGGCACCTTCGTGCGGTCCGGGTTCGTCGCGCGGTAATCACGATTCAGTACAGCGATCTGGCTCCTGATTTGGGTGACTGAGATGTTCTCGTCCGCCTTGGTGAAAACGACATGCACGACAACCGGAATCGTTGTGATTCCGATCCGGGCTCTGAGGCCCGTCATCATGCGCTGCGCTGTCGCATGCTCGAGGTCCGTCTGCCTTCCTCGAAATCCGGGATCCGATTCGAGCAATCGATGGTGAACCGACATCGTCCCGCACATCCGTCTCGGTGTTCTCTTTGGCATGTCCATTACCTCCTTTTGAAATCCAACTGCACCGCTAAAATGGTCTTATGTCAACCTCACCGCCGGTTTTAAGGCAGGGATGGACATTTCCCTTCGTACCTACGTCCGGTAGGCCGAGTTGATCCGCACGTAGTCGTGGCTCAGGTCCGAGGTCCAGACGGACGCGGACTCCGTTCCCTGGCCGAGATGGATCTTCACGGTAAACGAGCGGCGCGCCAGCACCTTTGCGGCTTCGCGCTCTTTCGACCGGAGCCCCACGCCGCCCCGCGCAACCAATACGTCGTCGAACGCCAGCGTGACTTTCTCCGGGTTGATCGGGACGCCGGAATATCCGACTGCGGCCAGGATGCGGCCGAAATTGGGGTCGGAGCCGTAGAAGGCGGTCTTGACGAGCTGCGAGTTGGCCACGGCGAAGGCGACTTTCTTCGCCTCGGCGCTGGACTTCGCGCCCTCGACTTGAATCTCCGCCACTTTGGTCGCACCTTCGCCGTCCTCCACCAGCTTGATCGCGAGCTTCTTCATAACCTTGAAGAGCGCCCGCTCGAAGGAAGCGGCCTGACGGCTCCCGGCCTGGATGGGCGGATTTTCCGCGACACCGCTCGCCAATAGCAGCGCCGTGTCGTTCGTGCTGGTGTCGCCGTCGACGGTCGTGCAGTTGAAGGTTTTCCCGGCGGTCCGCTTGAGCGCGGCGCGCAGGAGGCGCGGCGCGACGGCGGCGTCGGTGAGAAGATAGGCGAGCATCGTCGCCATATTCGGCGCGATCATGCCCGCGCCTTTGGCCATTCCGGCAACCGTCATTTTCTTTCCGTGGACGCGGAAGATCGCGGACGCTACCTTGGTGAACTTATCGGTCGTCTGCGTCGCTTCCGCCGCCTGGATAAAATTGTCCGGCGCGAGATTTTCAACGGCCTTGCGCACTCCGTCCCGGAGGTTCTCCATCGGCAGCGGAACGCCGATGATCCCGGTCGAGGAAGGAAAAACCAGTTCAGGATCGATCCCGAGCAGACGGCCGGCCTCGCGGCAGGTCGCTTCGGCGTCCCGCATTCCCCGCGCGCCGGTGCAGGCATTCGCGTTGCCACTGTTCACCACAGCGGCTTGAATCTTGCCCTGCTTCATCCGCTTCATCCCCAGCAGAACCGGGGCGGCCTTGAAGCGATTGGTGGTAAAGATAGCGGCCGCGGTCGCCGGGCGCTCGCAGACGATCAACGCCAGATCTTTTTTCTTGCTCTTCTTGATGCCGCAGGCGACGCCCGCGAATCGGAAGCCGGGAACTCTGATCATAGCCATCGTGTTCGTGCTCGCTGCTCGTGTTCGTAAAAGAGTTTTGTCTTCGTGCTTGTTCTTAACACGAGCCACGGTATTATTTATTTCCCGCAGCACCGTTTATATTTTTTTCCGCTGCCGCAGGAGCACGGCTCGTTCCTGCCGACCTTGCTTGCCTGCCGCTTGACGGGAACGGACGGCGCCGGCTCGGCTCCTTCCGCCCCGTGGCTCAGGACCATTCTCTGAGGACGGCGCTGAACCTGCATCTCTTCCACGGCCGCCTCGCGCGCCATCTCGACCGTAAAGAGCTTCTGCACCACGTCCTCCTGGATGCGGCGGATCATCTCCTCGAACATCTCGAAGCCATCTTTTTGATATTCCTGCAGCGGGTTCTTCTGCCCGTAGCCGCGCAGCCCGACCCCCTCCTTGAGATGGTCCATGCCGAGGAGGTGGTCTTTCCACAGGCTGTCGATCGTCTGCAAGAGGACGATCTTTTCCAACTGGCGCAACATATCGACGCCGAACCGCTGTTCTTTGTCGGCGTAGAACCGAATGACCCGCTCGGCGACTTTTTCCGGCAACTCTTCGGGCGTAATGCTCTCCGCCTTCTCCGCCGGCAGCTCGAAACGAAAAGCGAACCGATGGTAGAGCGCCTCGCCCAACCCCTTAAAGTCCCATTCGGAGGCATGGACATTCTTGTCCGCGTAACGGGCCGCGATCTCTTCCGCCAGCCCGGACGCCATATCCTGCACCTCTTCTTTGAGGCTCTCGCCCTGGAGCACCTGCTTGCGCTGGTGGTAGATCACCTCGCGCTGTTTGTTCATCACGTCGTCGTATTCCAGGAGATGCTTGCGGATATCGAAGTTGTGCGCTTCGACTTTTTTCTGCGCGTTCTCGATGGCGCGCGTCACCAGTCCGTGCTCGATCGGCACGCCCTCTTCCATCCCCATGCGCGTCATGATTCCCTGGATGCGCTCGGCGCCGAAGATCCGCATGAGGTCGTCTTCGAGCGAGAGATAGAAACGGGACGAGCCGGGGTCTCCCTGCCGTCCCGACCGGCCGCGCAGCTGGTTATCGATCCGGCGGCTCTCGTGACGCTCGGTGCCGATGATGTGCAGCCCGCCGGCGGCGATGACTTTTTCCCGCTCTTCGGCGCAGCCCTTCGTATACTTCCCCAGCATCTCCTCGTATTTCTGGCGGTAGGCCTCGGGGGCCTTCTCGATCTGCTCCCGGACCTCATCCACCACGCGGACGTATTCCTGTTTTTTCGACTCGTAGTTTTTCTGCGCTTCGCGCAGCGCCTCTTCGTAGGGGATGCGCAGCTCTTCGCAGCGCGCCTCGGCTTCCTCGAAGGCGGCGTGCGCCTCCTCAAATCGCGCGACCTCCGCCGCGTGATCGCCGCGCGACAAGAGATCGTTGGCGACTATGAATTCATAATCGTTGACGCGCTGCTCGTAGTTGCGCCGCTGCTCGTCGAGCGCCTCCATGATCTCGTCGCGCTTGCCGTTCCCCTGCTGCCAGCGGCCGAGGTAATCGTCAAAGCTCTGGCGGGCCTCCTCGAAAGTCCGGCGGGGCTCCCCGCTCACCGCGCCGCCCGCTTCCAGCAGAGAGCGATCGAGGCTCTCTTTCGCCTGGAGATAGCGCTCCGGAAGGCCTCTTAATTCATGGAGCGCGCTGATCAGCTCGGTCGTCGAGATATCGTCGTAGTCTTCCCGCAAAGCGCGGAACGGCGAAAGCTCTCGCAGCCGCCGCTGGCTTTCGGTGAGCCGCTTGAGCGCCTCGCCTCGCTGCTGCTCGTAGGCTTCCCCCTGCTTCTTGTATTGCCGCTCGGCCTTCTGGATTTCCTCCTCGTGCTTCTCTCTCAGCTCTCTCAGCGCGTCCTCGTAGCGCGGCGCCCCTTGCTGCGGCGATTTGGAGGCGCGGTTGATCCAGTCGTTTTCCATGTCCGAGCGGCCTAGGAACTCCGGGTTGCCGCCGAGCAGAATGTCGGTTCCACGCCCGGCCATGTTGGTGGCGATCGTCACGGTGCCGAAGCGGCCGGCCTGCGCGATGATGTTCGCCTCGGCCTCGTGGTTGACCGCGTTCAAGACGTTGTGCTTGACGCCCTTTTGCTTGAGCAGGCGCGAGACGCGCTCCGACTTGGCCACCGAGGTGGTTCCCACCAGGATCGGCTGCCCCTTTTTGTGGCGCTCCTCAATCTCCTCCACCACCGCGTCGAACTTCTCCTTCTCGGTCTTATAGACGACGTCGGCCTGGTCCGCGCGGATCATCCTGCGGTGCGTCGGGATCACCAGCACGTCGAGCTTGTAGATTTTCTTGAACTCCGGCGCTTCGGTGTCGGCCGTGCCGGTCATGCCGGCCAGCTTTTTGTACATCCGGAAATAGTTCTGGATGGTGATCGTCGCCAGCGTCTGGTTCTCCTCGCGAATGTGGACGCCCTCTTTGGCCTCGACCGCCTGGTGGAGCCCGTCGGACCAGCGCCGTCCGGGCATCAGGCGTCCGGTGAACTCGTCCACTATGATGACTTCGCCGTCTTTGATCACGTAGTCCACGTCGCGCTTGAACAGCGCGTGGGCCTTCAGCCCCTGCAACACATGGTGCAGCGTCTCGATGTGGCGCGGATCGTAGAGGTTGTGGATGCCGAGGAGCCGCTCGACCTTGGCGACTCCGGTTTCGGTCAGCGTCGCCGTCCGGCTCTTCTCATCGACCGTGTAATCGCCCTGCGCCTCGATGGCGGCCCGCTTTTCCTGCGACGGGTCTCCCTGAATCACCGCGCCGCGCTGGAGCTTGGGGATCATCCGGTTGATATTGTAATACTTGTCGGTCGATTCCTCCGCCGGGCCGGAGATAATGAGCGGCGTTCGCGCCTCGTCGATTAATATATTGTCCACCTCGTCGACGATGGCGAAGTTGAGTTCGCGTTGGGCATACTCCTCCAGCGAAAATTTCATGTTGTCGCGCAGATAGTCGAAGCCGAATTCGTGGTTGGTCCCGTAGGTAATGTCGACGCGATAGGCCTCCTGGCGCGAGATCGGCCGCAAGTTCAAATAGCGGTAGTCCTTGGTGATGTAGGCGGGATCGAAGAGGTAGCTCTCGTCGTGGACGATCGAAGCGACGGA
Organism: Deltaproteobacteria bacterium RIFCSPLOWO2_12_FULL_60_19; assembly: GCA_001798595.1. GTDB lineage: Bacteria > Desulfobacterota > Binatia > UBA9968 > UBA9968 > 2-12-FULL-60-19. Next base: position 4,983 of record MGSS01000146.1, read on the forward strand.
GAGCCCGAGCGCGTGGTAGATCGGACCCATCCACTGGACGTCGCGCCGCGCGAGATAGTCGTTGACGGTGATGAGATGCGCCCCCTTTCCTTCCAGCGCGTTCAGATAAAACGGCAGCGTGGCGACGAGCGTTTTGCCCTCGCCGGTCTTCATCTCGGCGATCTTGCCTTCGTGGAGCACGATGCCACCGATCATCTGCGCGTCGAAGTGGCGCAGACCGATGGTCCGCTTGGACGCCTCGCGCACGGCGGCGAAGGCCTCCGGCAGAATGTCGTTCAGCGCGTCGGCCACCGCCTGACGCAACTGCTTCTCGAGATTCTCCGCTTCGGTCTTTAGCTCCTCCCGCTCCTCGACGCTCGCAGCCGAGGCCTGAGCCAGGGCCTCGTCGAGCGCCGCGCGCACGCTGGCCGTCGCCTCTTTGATTCTTTCCCTGAACTGCTCGGTCTTGTGCCGCAGCTCCGCGTCGGTAAGCTTTTGGTATTCCGGCTCGAGCGAGCCGATCTTCTCGACGACGGGACGAATGCGCTTGATCTCGCGCTCGTTCTTCGTCCCGATGATTTTTTTTATCCAGTCGAACATAAGCAAAGAAGCCGTCAGCGTTCAGCGTTATAGTTTTAGCCGGAGGCTGATCCTCCCTAGGCGGAGGTCGCTGATTGCTGAGAACTTTAGTCTAGTAAAATACACGATCCTGCGGTGGTGATACAAGGCGTGAAACCTAGGGAGATCGCGGAGGTGTCCAGCAGATAGCCTTTACTCAAGCGTCTTGTCCTCCCGTCTTTTCCGGAGCAAGGCCGGACGGAGCGGATGCTTTTCGGAAAAACCCCGGAGCGCCTTGACGGGGTCGGAAGGGATCGGCGTCACTTCGATGACCTTCCCGTCCGTGGACCATACAAGTTGAGAGTTCGCCTTGATGTTAAACCGTTTTCGGATCGGCGCGGGGACCACGGTCTGCCCTTTCTGAGTTACACTTGTTTTATGCATGGCTACATGTCTCCCTTATCAAGGTAAGGCGCACTGTCAAGTTACAATACGCGGGCTTGAAAAACAATCCGCGAGAAAAATTCGGGTCGCCGGACGATCGGCCGGAGTTGCCAACCGTGCCGAAGCAAGGGAACTGTGCAAACGCGCAAAACAATCTTTTACCCTTTATTTTTCCCCTTGACGCCCTTGAAAAGCGCGTGTTAGAAGCTGAGCGTGACGCGGATGATGACGCTCGGAAATAAGATCAGGACGTCGTTGCTGGTCATTTTCCTACTGGGCGCTGCCGCGGCGCCGGCTTATGCCGATCTCACGGTTGAGTTTTCCGACACGGTCAGGCAGGCTGTCAACCCGGACACGCAAAAGCAGGTCCAGGATCTGATCAACACCGGGCTTAAGAACCGCGCAAAGACCGATGCCGACGCCCGCGACCTGCTCGGGAACAATCAAACCCTCAAGATCATTTGTTACGGGGAGCCGAAGGCGGACGAACTCGGGCTAAAAGCGCCCGACCCGCTCATGGGCGCGCTGCTCGGCGGCTTTGGCGAAACCAAGGGGGACTTCGACGCGGCGGGAAAGCCAAAACGCGGAGGCACCGTTTACATAGCGATTGACTGTGACAAACTGAGAGCGCGCGGCTGGTTTAGAGAGTTCGATCACCTCGCCGGCAAACAGACCATGTGGAACGTTCTGGTTCACGAGCTGCTCCACGCCTCGAACCAGGGACATCGCCATCCGCCCGAAGAGCTCAGCGTCTACGAACAATGGGTCGAGGCGTTCAACCGGACAATTCGGAGGGAAATCAGGCAGGCCCAGGCTGCGACTGAAAAGAAAGCCGAAGGCGGAAAAAGGGTCGGCGCGGTTCCCAAGGGGCCCACCGAGATGTACGCGTTAGTGAATAATCAGCCCGAGGTTCTGGCCTGCATTGCGCCGGGACAGAACCCGCAAGAAGCGGCCAAGGCTCTGGGCATGGGTAATCACCAGTTGGTCGCCGGCGGCCCGGCCGGCACCCTGATTCGCGGACCTGGAGATCCCCAAACCGTCAACCGCCTGGCCCAGGACCGAAAAGTCACGCTCTGTTTTCCGGCGGAGGTGGACGTCTGCATTATCATGACGCCGCTCACCCCTTTCCGTGGTCACGACCACGAGACGCACAGCCACAGCGGCAGCGGCCTCCACGAGCACCAGCCACCCGATCCGCCGCTCCACTGGGGCGTCACGCCGCCGGAGGCCGTGATCGACTGGAAGGAGTTGTTGTAGACGTTTTGTTTGCTCCGGTTGGACGCCTTTTTTCCGATTGACACTTCGAAAAGCGCCGTGTTAAAAGCTCAGCTATGGAAAAACCGCGGCGACTGATCGTTTCGCTTGTCGTCCTCCCCTTCTTTCTGCTTCAGACTGCCGCCATCCCGGCGCGCGCCGCCGACGCTACTCCCCCATTCACCCCGCCGTGGACCGGGACACAAGAGAGGATTCCCCCAGAGGTTAAAGATAAGGAGAGCGAGCAGCCGGCGACTTGGTGCGAGGACCCGCAAAAGAAACAGTTCGAGGTCACCTATCTGGGCCCTGGCGGCGTGGGGCGGACTACGATCCGGCGCAGGGAAATCGTAGATAAGCAGGGCAATCCGGGAGTTGTCTGGGAGATTAAGACTGTGGAGCCGGGAAAGCCGGATAAAAAAGTCACGTACAACGTGGACAATAATGGCAACGGAACGCGGACGGAGAAGATAGGCAAACAACCGCCCACTACAACAGAGCTTAAACCGGGCGACCTCTACGATCCCAAAACTTCGCCGACAAAAGGCACCTGGCTGTCCCCCCTATTCTCCAACTGGCTCGTCAACGTGGCCTACCGCGAAGGCGGCAACCCCCGCTTTCCAGCATCGAGAGCCACCGCTACCGACTTTCGGTGGCCGCTTATCCTAGCCGCCACGGAAGAGCGGCCCAGAGGCGAGACTCCCCCGACCCAGGAGAGACCCGTCATCAACATCAAGATCGTCACCTATGGGAATCCGCCGCCCGACACGGTCGTCCATTTTGACCCTGGCCCCGAAACCACGCCGGAGGAATTTCTCACCACTCCGCCGACCACGGTGAGGTGGGACCCGAAGCAGGATGGAGAGGGACCCGGAACGACCCACCTTCCGGGAGACGGGAGCGGTGTAACGATCACGAAAATTCCGGGCGGCGGCGTCAACGTCGGCTGGGGCTGGACCTCCACCCGCATCCCCGCGAGCAATCTCGTAAGCTGCTCGAGCGGGGATGATGCCGATGATCTGGTGGCCGAGTCACGTAGGCTACGAGACCTGGCGGACAAGGCCGAGCAGGGAGGTCCGCAATTCTGGGAAGAGCGAGCAAGACAAATGGATGCTGCTGCGCGGCGCTCCGAACAAGAACAGCGAGGCGGCGCGAAGGAAAACGCATTGCGGCAAGCAAAGGAGGCGAGGGAGACCGCCGAGGCGCTGAGGCAGCGCAACATTCCGGACAAGCCGGATCCCAAGCTGCCCAAACCACAACTCGAAAAACTCAACAAAGAACGGCAGGCGGCGATTCAGGGTCTGCGCGATGAGGCGAGAGACCTCCTTCGAAGAGCCCAAGCGCTGCTAAAGGATATGTAGCATGAAACAGGGACTCAAAGAATTGTCGCCTTTTCTCTGCCTCGCGGTAGCTTCCGTCCTCTCCTTTGCAAGCGCTCTTCCCGCCGCCCAGCCGGCGCCACGCGTCGATCCGGTCCAAGCCAACCGAGACGCACGGCAAGCCACTCAGAATCTAGACCGGGATGTCAACGCGGGTCTCAACAACCTGCAGCGATTGACGCGGGACGCGAACAATTTGGAAGCCCAGCTCAAGAGAGCAAAAGGGCTGGCTGACAAAGCGGCAAAAGCCGCCTCTGATGCGTTTGACGCGGCAAGCAAGTGCGACAAGGCGAGATTTGACCGGGTCAGCAAACAGGCCCGCGACCTCGCGAACCAAGCGGAAAAGGAGAAACAGGGCGCGGAAGAAGCGGAAAGTAGGCTGAACAAAAACGTTAAAGAGACAATGGAGAAGGTGAACAAACGCGCCTCAGACGTCCAGGATACGATTAACCAGGGAGTCAAGGCCGCAAAGGAGGCCGGCTTCGCCGACAACAGCGTCGCCATGGGCAATCTGCGGGACGCACAGGCTATGCTCGATAGAGAGATCGCGAAGCAAAACAGCGAAGGGACGAAAGATAAAAAATTCGAGGACGAGGGGAGCCTGCACCGGCTCAACAAGGCCCAAGACCAATTCAATAGCCGCTTGCGTGAAATCAAGGAGGGGAACGACCTGGGAGACAGCCTAAAGAGGGTAGAGCAGCTTATAAACGACGGGGCCGCGCTTTTAGCGAAGAACTGTCCACCGAAGGTCGGCGCTGTACCCAGAACAGCCACCGATATGTACGCCTTTGCGAACAACCGGCAGGAAGTTTTGGCCTGCATCGCTCCGGGACAAAACCCTCAGGAAGCGGCCAACGCGCTGGGCATGGCTACCCATCAGTTTGTCGCCGGCGGCCCGGGCGGCACCATGATTCGAGGGCCCGGAGATCCCCAGACCGTCAATCGCCTGGCCCAGGACCGAAAAGTCACGCTCTGTTTTCCGGCGGAGGCCGACGTGTGCATTATCATGACGCCGCTCACCCCCTTTCGAGGCCATGACCACCAGGCCCATAGCCACAGCGGCAGAGGCGTCCACGACCACGAAGGATCCGATCCCCCGCTCGACTGGGGAGTTACGCCTCCCCAGACCGTTATTCGTTGGGAGGAGCGATGAAAAAGCGTATCGCAGCCAACGCTGTATTCTTGTGCGCCCTGGTTTTCTTGCTGCTTGCGGCGCGTGAAATCAGGGTTCAGGAGCGGACACCCAACGATCCCTACCTCTATTCCAAAGGCAGTTGGGGCCAGAGTTATGGAGACCAATGGGGCCACCCGAGAATCGGCCTGACGCCGATGGGCGCGGGCAAGTCGGCTTGGGATATCGAAACGGGAGAGAAAAATCCGATCGTCGTGGCGTTCGTGGATAGCGGGCTCGACTACGTTCACCCGGAAATCGCGAAGAAGAATGTGTGGGTCAACGCCAAAGAGATTCCCGGCAACGGCATCGACGACGACAAGAACGGCTACGTGGACGACGTCATCGGCTGGAACTTCATGGAGGGGAACAACAATCCTTGGGACAACGACGGCCACGGAACTTTCACCGCCGGCATCGTCGCCGCCACGGTCAACAACAAAGAAGGGATTGCCGGGATCAACCGCGGCGTGAAGATCATGCCGGTCAGGACGTTGAACTTCCTCGGACGCGGCAGCGCTTCGCACATCGTTCAGGGCATCGTCTATGCGGCGGACAACGCCGCCCGGATCATCAACGTGAGCGTCGAGCAGTTGGAAACGGGAAAATCGCAGGCGCTGCAGTGGGCGGTCGACCACGCGCGAAAGAAGGGCGCGTTGGTGATCGTGGCGTCGGGCAACCAGGGGCGCGACAGCGCCAACAACACGCCGGCCGGGCTGGAGGGCGTCATCACCGTCGCCGCCACGGACACTAACGACAAGCGGATGGGCTTCTCCAATTACGGAAAGTACATCAAGATCTCGGCGCCCGGCGAGGAGATCCTCTCGCTCCGCGCCCGGAAAACCGACCTCCTGGTCATGGCCGGCGGCAAAGACTATAAACCGGGCCGCGCTTTCCTCGGCCAGGACGCCAGGTACTATCACGCCACGGGCAGCTCTTTCTCCGCGCCGTTCGTTACCGGCGCCGCTTCGCTGATCCTGGCGAAGAACCCCAAACTGACCGCCGAGCAAGTAGAGCGCATGCTGCTCATGTCCGCCGACGACGTGGAAGGGCCCGGTTGGGATCAACTCACCGGCTATGGCAGACTCAACGCCCGCAAAGCGCTCGAGGCCGATCCTAACTATTTTCTCTACGCGGAGCTTCACCGTGTTGCGCCGGCTCAGGAAGGGGGTCGGACCGTGGTTCAACTCCTCGGCACCGCGACGGGGAGCCACTGGGGCGCTTACCATATAGAAGTCGGGCAGGGCGACAATCCGACGAGCTGGCGCCAGGCGGGCCAGGTCGCGGGCGGACAAGTTAAGGACAATCTGCTCGGAACGCTGACCCAGGGAGATTTCGGGAGCGGCGGCAAGTGGACGGTCCGCCTTGTCGCGAAGGATAAAAAGGGATTGACGAGGGACTCGAGGTTGGGGATAACGCTACAGTAATAACAAAAACTCAAACCAGGATGGAGGCTTCCATGAAACGGAACCGGGGTTTGCCACTCGTTGCTGCAATCACGTTGATGAGCCTGCTGCTCGCGCCGATGCAGGCCCTTGCCGTCGTCGGTGACGTAACGTTCACGGGTCTCCCGCCCAATGAAACCTTTACTCTCACGGACGACAAAGGGAACACGGTCGGCGAAGGGAAAGCGAGCGACCAGGGCATAGCGGTCGTGCCTCTGACCCGAAGGAACCTGCCGGCCGGCG
>MGSS01000147.1 GCA_001798595.1 Deltaproteobacteria bacterium RIFCSPLOWO2_12_FULL_60_19
TGGGCATGAATGACCGCCTTGGCGTCGGTCCCGTGATAGACGGCGAGATGGAGCGGCGTCTCGCTCGACGGGCGCTTATCTTTTTTTACCGCGCGGCCCCGGCCGTCGACTTCGACAAAATCTTTGGCCGTGAGAAAGCCGAGCGGCGCGTGCTGGCCGGTGATGAGAAATCGATCTTTTCCCAGGCGGCAACTGATGTTGCCTCCCCAGCCGGTGATTAGCCTCCGCTCGAAGAGGAGCTTGCCCCAACGGATCATTTCGCGTTCTAATGTTTTCATTCGCTACTTGCCGCCGTCCTGTTTGAAGAGCGACCACGGGAGGATCTCGCGCTCAAGCGGGTAGAGGCCGGCCCCGTCGGGGCTGACTTTTTCTCCCATAAACGTCGAGACGTCCTGGTCCGCCGTCGCCGTCTCGGACGTTTCGGCCGCGAGGAGTTCCACCGGCACGCCGTGGGCACGGGCCAGGAGCACCGCGAGCAGCGAGCCGCAGATCCCCGCCGGCCCCTTCGCGTCCAGCTCCGCATAGAAAAGATAGAGCCGGCGGATCTGGCCTTGGGCGAAAAAAGTTCCCATCATGTTGTCCGAGATGATTTGAAACGGCACGCTCTGCGCGCTCATCTCCCTGGCGACGACATGGAGGCCCCGGAGGTGCGGGCGCATCTCCGGCAAAAGAATATTCTGAGACTGCTCGGCTTTGAGCGCGTGGGCCAGGTGCGCGTAGCTCGCGCGCTTGGGCACGCCGTAGACGAGCAGGCTGTTTCCGCCCGCTCCTTTCTTCTCCTGCGGGGCGGCCCCGTTCCGCTGGAACTTTCCGCGAAACGCCTCCGGCGTGTAGACTTGATCGAAGGCGATGAGACGGGAGATCAACGCTGCGGGCGTCACGTCGAACGCGGGGTAGCGCCCCGAGATCGCCGCGGCCCACTCGGGCGCGACCGAGCGCGCCTGGAGATGAAACAGCTCGGCGGACGGCCGCTCCTCGATCGACGCCGCGGCGCCGGATTCGAGCGCGCCCGGATCCTGCACCAGCGCGTAGAAGGGGATGGCGTACTGTCCGGCGATGACGGCGATCGGATGAGTTCCCACTTTGTTGATGATATCGCCGTTCCTCGCCGAGCGGTCCGCGCCCACCACGACGGCGTCGACCTCGCCCCTGGCCATCACCTGCGCGATCGCGCAGTCGGGGATCACGTCAACTTTCACCCCCGCCTGCGCTAGTTCCCAGGCGGTCAGCCGCGATCCCTGCAAGTAAGGCCGGGTCTCGGTGGCGATAACGCTGAGCTTTTTTCCCATCGCCTGAAAGTGCCGCGCCATGGCCACCAGCTCGCCGCTCACGTTGCAATGGGTGAGCAGGCGGCAGGGATCGGGTAAAAGTTCGGCGGTGAGCTTGGCGCGGTGCTCCCTTGCCTTGAAGATCGTGGCGACAAGCTCATGAATCTTTTTTTCAATCCAGCCGGCGGCGTCGTCCGTCGCCGGCGATTCGTTGAACCACGACAAAAAATAGCCGGCCAGCCCCTTAAAATCGAAGGTCGGCCGCGCTTCGGCGAACCGCTCTGCGAGCTGAACCAGATCGGCCTTCAGCTCCGCGCTGTTTTTGCCTTTTGCGCTCCGCGCCGCCAGCGCCGCCGCGTAGAGGAAGGTGAGCACCTGGCCGAAGGCGCGGGTCTTCATCGACCTGACCGCCTCGAGCGCCTGGGCGACATCGCGGATCTCGATGTATTCCGTCTTCCACGGCAATAAGGTCTCGTCGAGAATTTTGAAGCGCCCGTCTTCCCAGAGCGCGGGCTCGAAGAGCGGACTTTGATTCATGTGCATATAGGCCGTTGAAAACTTTCGTCACCCTTCGACTAGCTCAGGGTGACCGGATAAATGAGTCAAGTGATGTATAGCAACCGTTCGTGCTGAGCTTTGTCGAAGCGCGAACGGGGTCTGTTCAACCGTGCTCATCGCTTTTCAATCCATGAAGCGGAGCGCCTTGAGCGCGACCTCGATGGTCTTCTCCTCCGCCTTAAGAAAAGCCGGATCGCGAAAGCCCATCTTGCCGTAGAGGCACTCATCCGAGACCGCCAGCACCGCGCCGGCCTTCTTGCCGCGCACCTGCGCGACCGTGAGAAAGGCCGACGTGACCATGTCGATCGAGGAGACGCCCTGCTGCTCCAGCTCGGCGATCAGCTCCGGGGTCTCCTGAAAAAGGGCGTCGGTCGTGTAGATCCAGCCGAGATGGTAGCGCGCGCCGGCGCTCTTGGCCGCCTCTTCGAGCGCCCGCACGACGCCCGGATCGGCGACGGTGGAGAAATTTTTCGGCACGTAGTAGCTCGTGGTTCCCTCGCCCCGGAGAGCGCCGGTGACGATGACGAGATCGCCGACTTTGACCTTGTCCTGCAACGAGCCGCAGCTGCCGACGCGGACCATGGTCTCGACGCCGCCGGCGCAGAGGATTTCCGTCGAGATCGCCGTGTCCGGAGCGTAGCGCCCGCCGTTGCCGACCGTGACCCTTTTTCCGTCGTAGGCGCCGGTGTGCATCTCGGTGTCGAGGAAGGTGAAATTTTTCTGCGGCTGCTCCAACATCCCCAGGATCATGTCGCTTCGCTCTTTCGGTCCGGGGATGAGCGCGTAGCGGCCCATCGAGCCGGGCTTGATGCCCAGCATCGAAACCATTCTCGCCGGCGTGAAGTGAGGTTCTTTCGGCATGGCTAGAGGCTCTGGGAGAGAAATTCCAGCAGATCCTGGATCGGCAGCGCGTTCTCGCCCGACGAGAAGCTGCGTAAACAAACGGCGCTGGTTGTCACCATCAGCTCGGCGCCGGTCTCCCGCGCTTCCTTCAAGCGGTCCTCCGCGTTCCAGCGGGCCAGCTCCGGGTAGGCCTCCGGCACCCCGCCTCCGCCCCCGCAGCACCACGCCCAGCGCCGGTTGCGCGGCATCTCCACCAATTCGACGCCGGGAACGGCGCGGAGAAGATTTCGCGGCGCTTCATAGACGCCGCAGCCTCGCCCCAGATGGCAGGGATCGTGATAGACGATTTTTTTCCTTGCGGCTTTCTTGAACTTGAGCTTCCCGCTTCGAACGAGCCGCTCCAGATATTCCACGGCGTGCAGCAGCTCGACGCCCGCCGTCTCTTCTTTCGGATACTCGCGCCAGATGCGCGTGCAACTGCCGCAGGCGGTGACGATCGTCGTGATGCCGGCCGTCTTGATCGCGCGCTGGTTCTTTTCTTGCAAGCGATGGTACTCGTCGCGAAAGCCCAGATCGCGGGCGTAGAGGCCGCAGCAGCTCTCCTCCGCGCCGAGAATCACGAACGGCTCCCCCGCATGCTTCATCAATTTCGCCAGCGCCACGGCGCCCGCTCTGCCGTGCGGCTGGTCCGCCGAGCAGCCGGCGAACAGCAGCGTCGAAGCCTTCCCGCTTCCCAATGTTTTCAACCCCAACCCGTCGGCCCATTTTCCGCGCTCGCTCTGCGGCTGCGACCAGGGGTTGTCGTGTCGCTTCAAGCTCTCCAGCAACGGACGGTGCGCCTCGATCGGCCCTTCTTTGGCCGTGATCTCTTCGCGCATCGCCGCCGTGATGTCCCACGGGCCATAGCCGTCGTCGCGCACGCCGCAGGTCTCCTGGCACATGAGACAAGTGGTGCAGGTGTAGATGACTTCCTTCAGCTCAGGCGTGATCGTGTCGAGGCCGTGAAAGACCCGCTGCGACATGAGCCAGCGCGACTTGGGCGTGAAACGCTGGAAGCGGTAGAACTCATACGGAGGGCATTTGGTCTTGGGCCCCGGCTCGTCTTCCATCGGATTGATCGGCCCGTGGCCGTAGCACGATCCGCAGAGCACGCAGCCCGACGCGCGCTCCTCGATATCCTTTGCGTAGAGCCAGCGCTTGACCCGCTCCAGGCCGGATGGGGGTTTATTCTTGCTCTTTTCGTCCATGATCGAAATCGTTAAGGTGTAAACTTTATATCCGCCAAGTTTATTATGTCAACGCTCCATTACATCGCTGCGCATCAAAATCTCGCGCCTGTCTGTTTGGTCTAGTGCGTCAGGGAAACGCGGATCAATTTGCGCAGCAGAGAGGCAAGCTCCTTTTGCTGCGGCTTGCCGAGCGGAGAGAAAACTTCCGAGATGCTCTTTTCGAAAAGCGGGATCGTGCTTTTGTAAAGCTTGGCGCCCTTGTCCGTCAGCATGACGCGGACCACGCGCCGGTCGCGCGAGTCTCTCACGCGCGTCACCAGCCCTTTTTCTTCCAGGCGGTCGACGATGCCGGTCAAGTTACTGACCGTGACCATCATCTTTTCCCCGATGTTGCTGAACGGCATGCCGCCCGCGTAGCCGATCGTGGCCAGGACGTAGAACTGCGGCGCCGTGAGATCGAGCCGGTCCAGGTCGTCCTGGAGCTTTTTGTTGGACAACAGGTTAAAGCGCAGGAAGCGAACCCAGAGACTAGTCGTGTAGCGAGCGAAAAAAGGTCTTTTGCTGGGCGGCACGAAGCAAAGTCTAGTCGTGACGGAGATAAAATGCAACCCGATGGTTGACAGCGCCGGCGGTCATAGAATAGCGTTCGCCTGAGCGCGGCCCCAAGCAGATCACGAGGAGGAAAATGCCATGAACGAACCGTTGGAGAGCTTCAAGAGCTATATCGGAAAGAGCGAAACCGCCGCCGACGTGGTGACCGCCTCGGCGATGCTCAAGATCGCCGCCACGCTGGGGCTGAAAAATCCCGCCTCCGCCAAAGGCGACTCCATTCCGCCCGGCTGGTACGGGGCGTTCTTCCCGCCGTCGCACGGGCCCTCCGCCATGCGCGCCGACGGCCAGCCTTCGGGTGGAGGCATCGCGCCGCCGATCCCGCTGCCGCGCCGCCGGTTGGGCGGGGTGCGCATGAGCTTTCACGAGCCGCTGAAGATCGGCGACGAGATCACGCGCGTGACCGAGATCGCCGACGTTCAAATCGACGAGGACCGGAGCGGAGCGATGGTCGTTGTCGTCGAGCGCAACAATATCTCGAACGGACGCGGCCTCGCCGTGGTCGAAGAGCGCGACCTGATCTATTTGAGCGAGGACCGGGCAACAAGGAAACCCGCCTCGCCGCCGGTTCCCGGCCAGGCGGCGTGGCGGCGCGTGATCGAGCCCAATCCCCCGCTGCTCTTTCGCTTCTCAGCGATCCGTTTCAACAGCCACCGCATCCACTATGACCGCGATTACGTCACAAAGGTCGAAAAGCTTCCCGGCCTGGTCGTGCAGGGGACGCTCGTCTCCCAGCTGTTGATCGAGATGTGCCGGAGCGAATTGCCCGGGCGCCAGATCTCGTCATTCGCCTATCAGGCGACGCGCCAGATCTACGATACGGGGCCCTTCACCATCGCCGGCGCGCCCGCGGCCGGCGGCCGCGAAGCGGCGCTCTGGGCGCTCGACGCCGACGGCAACCTAGCCATGACGGCCACGGCGAAGTTTGGGCAATGAAAAGAGAGGATACGGTCACGTCTCTCTCCGACCGCGATCACGCTCACGTCCTTTATCCTCACCCCTCGGCTGCTCCGCCCGTTCCGGCCGCTCCCTTCGCGGCTTCGGGACATTCGCCGCGGGAGGCGGGCCGGGCTGCGGAGCGCGCCCCCGGATCGTTTGCCGGCGCTCGTCGGGATCGGCGCGCCGGTTGTCGCGGAACGCCTCGCGCGGCGGCTGCCGGATCTCTCTCGGCCGCGGCTCGGGAGCCCGCCGCGCGACCTCGGGAGATGGAATTCGCGGCAGCGGCCGAGACCGTTCGACCGCGGGCGCCGCTTCGCGCCTGACGATCCGGTCGCGGCCGTTGGAATCGCCGCGCCCGCCCCGGTCGCCGCGATCGCGGTAATTCACTTCGCGGTGAACCCGCGCGTAGCGGTTGAGGTTGTCGAAGTTCACGCTCCGACGGGCCACGTCGCGATTGACCCGGACGGTCGTGAAGCGGTTGTCGACGTAGACGTTGGTGAGGCGCACGTGCGGGCGGCTGCGGTCGACCCAGTGCCGGCCTCCCCGCCAGCCGTGATAGAAAACGCGCCGCCCGCGCCAATCGCAGTCGCGGTTGAGCCACGCGCCGATCAGCAGCGGCGGGCCGAAGGTGACGACGGGATGGAAATAGGCGCGCTCGACGAAAACCACGGCGGGATCGTACGCCGGCACGTAGATATACTCGGGCTGAAAGGGGAAGATCTCGATGTATTCCCGCTCCACGACCACCTGCTGGTACGGGCCAGAGGCCAGGTGTCCGGCGGCGTGGGCCATCCGCCGCAGGTGCTGGACCGACGCCATGACGTCGCCGGGTTGATCGACGTAGGCCTGGCCCAACGCAACCGTCCAGTCGATTCTTTCGGCCATCATGGAAAGCACCGGCGGGTAGTGGGCGACGGCCTTGACGCTCACGTCCCACGGCGCGTCGTCGATGCCGTAGGGGTCGTTGTAGCGGCGCATAAAACGCGCCGCGTCCTCGATCTCATCGGCAAAGGTCGCGGCGACCAGGATCTGCGCCAGCAGCGGGTCGGGATAGAGGGCGACCGGCGCGAGCAGATTGTCGAGCTCCTCCTGAGAGAAGCGCCGGTCTCCATAATATTCCCGGGCTTCGGCGGTCGCGTAAGTCAGCGGGTTGGCGCCCGCCGCCGGCCCCGAGACGATCGAGACAGCCAGCAAAACCGCCAATGTTTTCTTCATGTTTCTCCTTTCGCCCGGCCCTTGCGCGCGGCCGGCGTCGTTCTGGCCCTGTCCGGTTAGACGGTCGGGGAGAGAAAAGGGTAGAGTTGAGGCGGTGATTGTTTGCCGAAGTCCGGCGCAGACAGGCTATTTTCCCCTTCACGAAGACGATCACGAGTCACGAACACGTCTATTTTCTCTCCCTTTTCCGCTTTCATCTTTTCCGTTTTCATCCTTGCCCGGGCTGCGGGGTCAGGCATTGCTTTCTTGATAATCTCACCTTTTGAGAATTATCAAAACATCAAAATGACTTCATCTCCACGTTTCCGCAATCCCGGAAATGTGAGAATCGATTTGTTGCAGCGCCGGCGGAACCAGGATAATCTTACCCCGGAGGCGCCGAGGGCGCGAATGTCTCCACCCCGGAAGCCGCGATTGGCCGGCTTGTCTATTCTCTGCACCGCCTCGCGCGCGAAGAAATCGCCACGGACCTGGGCGGGGAAAAACCATCGAGAGATTGAAAAGAACAGCGGTCGGAGTAAGCTGACCCGGCTTCGACGGATAACTAAAAATCGACAGGAGGAGTGCAACGCCATGGACATTAACAGAATTCAACCTGGAGAATGGAACAGCCGCGCGGTGGCGCATGGCACTCTGGTTTTTTGCTCCGGCATTGTCGCCGACGATAAATCGTTGCCGATGAAGGGCCAAACCGAGCAGGTATTACGGAAGATCGAGGCCGTCCTTGCCGCCGCCGGCAGCGACAAATCGCGCATCGTGAGCGCAACGGTTTTCATGGCCGACGCGAGCCGGAAAAACGAAATGAACGAGGCCTGGATGGCTTGGGTCGATAAAACGAACTTACCCGCGCGCTGCGCGGTCGGCGCGGTGCTGACTCCCGGCACGCTGGTCGAGATCATGGTTATTGCCGCAAAAAGATGATCGGGTTATCGCCTTAGATTCTCGAGTACGTTAGGAGACGCCGGCTCAGGCATTGCTAACTCGACACTTCCACGTTTCGAGAATTCTCAAAACGTCGAGATGAGCGGAAACCATGCCTGGAAGTTCGTTCGCTTGTGACCGCCGGTAACTTCATGAAACAGACAAGTGATAGTAACTTGTTCATCCTTCGAGCCATCGATTTTGCGGCTCGGAAGCACAGGGACCAGCGCAGGAAGGATGAAGAGTCGTCGCCTTACATCAATCATCCGATCTCTGTTTCTTTGTCGCTTGCCGAAATCGGCGGTGTCAGAGACCCCGAAACTCTCGCCGCCGCCATACTCCACGACACGCTTGAAGATACGGTAACGACCCCCGATGAACTTGAAGCGACCTTCGGACGCCGCGTCCGAAGAATCGTTGAAGAGGTGACGGATGACAAGAGCCTGCCGAAGGCGGAAAGAAAACGGCTGCAGATCGAGCATGCGCGGAGCCTCTCCCCCGAAGCAGTTCTGATAAAGCTAGGCGACAAGATAGCGAATGTGCTTGATGTGACTCACTCCCCGCCGGCCGATTGGAGCCTGGAGCGACGCAAAGAGTACCTCGACTGGGCTGAAACGGTCATCAAAAACTGCCCACAAACCAACACCGCCCTGGAGAGTCACTTCAACCAGGTCCTTAAAGAGGGAAGGCGGAAGCTACTGTCGCTCTAATACCAGCCTTACGGCTTAAAGCCCACCGTGAGATGGGCCCGATTGGACTCGGGCAGCGCTTCTCCTTCGCTCCTGAGCGTGACGATGTACGTGCCCGCCTTGGCGATCGCCTCGGGTGAAACGATCGCCTCAAGCTCGCTTTTTGAGACGAAACGGGTCGGCAGCGGCTCGCCGTTCAGCATGACGCGGTGGAACGGCCACATCCCGCCTTCCCCGCGTACCTTCAATACCGTGGGACCGGTCCGCTCGATCAGAAACAGCGGCGATATTTCGAGGTTCGGCGGCAAGCTCTGGTAGGAATAGAACGACGGAATCGGATTCTTGTATTTGTGGAATCCGATGTCGATGACCTTCCCGTCCATGACGACCATCTTGACGTTTTGCGTCATCCAGATGTCTTTTAGCGGATCCCCCTCGACGATCGACAGGTCCGCGACCTTGCCGGGCTCGACGCTGCCGTAGTCCTTGTCTTTCCTGAAGGTCCTGGCGACGTTGAGCGTGGCCGATTGGATCGCCGTCATCGGCGGCACGCCCGCCTCAACGTCCATCACGAGGGCCTGATGCATCAGCAGGGCCGCCATGCCGCGGGGCGGGTCCGAGCCTTCCTTCAAGATGCCGCCGGCCTGGACAAAGCGCCGGATGAATTCATGGGCTTTTTCATAGCCGATCTTGGCGCGCTTAAGCTGCTCGGGGGTGTATCGCTTGAGCAATTTGTCGTAGGCGTTGTCGGTCACCGCGCGGACCGCAGGGGGGAGATCGGCGTTGGGGTCGTTCAAGATCTCGTTCTCTCTTTCTCTGAAGCGGTTGGCGCTCGGCGAAAGAGGGCGGAGCCATTTGGCGATGGTCGGCGTCCACGCGACGCGGCGCTCCACCATCGCGCCGATCACCTGGTCGTAATTTTCGGTTTGGTAATACGAGCCGGCGAGCTCCTGCTCGATCACCCCTCCCAGGCGATCCTCGGCCAGCTTGCGCCTGGCGGGGGCATACGGGATGGAGCTGTAGCCGACCGACCAGATGTGCTCGATCGAGTCGACGCCCGCCTTGACCGAGCCGACGACGTCCCAACTGTGGGCGGCGACCGGCATATCCAGTCGATGGGCTTCGTCAACGGCGATCTTCAGCAGATCCAAAGAAAGAAACTCATTGACCTTGAGGATGTCGCATCCGAGCTCCTTTTTCCGCCGCACCGCGTTGCGCACCTCGTCCGGCGTGGTGACGATGATGTTGTCGCGGGACGTTCTCGAACCGAATGCGTCGTGCCCGGTGCCGACGCCGCCGATCGCCCGGCCCGACATCCAGATCCGCGGCCCGCGAATCTTGCCCAGCTGGGTCCCCTGTTTTTGCGCGAAGGTCCAAGGGCCGTCCTGGTAGAGCTCGATCGTGGCGCAGGTGGTAATGCCCAGATGGAGATAAAGCTCTCCATGAAACTCCTCCAGGTGGCCGTGACCGTCGATGAAGCCCGGCAGAACGGTCTTGCCCCTGACGTCGATCGTCTCCGCGCCGGCGGGAATGGAGACATCTCCGCTCCGGCCGACCGCCTGGAACCTGGCCGCCCGGATAACGATGACGGAATTCTCGATCGGCGGCCGGCCGGTGCCGTCGATCAGCCTTCCGCCCTGAAGCACGAGCGCTTTGTCCGCCATGTTGTTTCTCCGTTAGCCCGCGCCGAACCGGGATGATCTCACCACCGAGGCGCCGAGAGCGAGCTTATTTCCCTTTGCCGTACACCCGGTCGATGAACCCCTCCTTCTCGATCTCGCGCACGAGGCTGTCGTCGATCAAGCTGTCCACCGTGACCTTGCTTGCGGGATTCAGCTTCAAGGCGTCGTCGAGTTGGATTTTCATTCCCTCGCGGGTTGTGTAGGGGGCGCGCTCCAGGATCTTCACCGTCGAGGCGTACGAACTGTCGAGGTAGGCCTTATTCGCGCTGCGAAGATATTTGGCGACGATCTTTTGCGTTCCCTCCTTGTTCGTCTTGAAGTAGTGGGACGCTTCGATCAAGGCCATGAGGACTTTCTTGACGGTCTCGCGCTTCCTGGCCACGAAACTTTTGGTGGTCGCCGCGCAGATGAACGGCAATAGATAAGGCTTCGGCAGGTCCGACATGTTGGCCAGGATGCGGTGCGGCAGGCCGCCGGGGATAAGCTCGACGTTGCCCGGCGGAGAGGGAAAGCCGGCGATCACCCCGCGGCTGAAGCCGGCGGCGCGCTCCGAGGCGCCGCCCACCTGCAGGATCTTCACGTCTTCCATCGGTCGCAGCCCCAGCCCTTTCAGCAGCTCGCGCGCCGCGACATCCGACACGCTGCCGAAGCGGCTGATGCCGATCGACTTTCCTTTTAAATCTTCCGCCGACTTGATGCTGTCGAGCACCACCAGCTCGTAGGCCAGAACGTTGATCACGCAGCCGGCGCTGACGACGTCGGCTCCGCGGATCGCGGCGTTGGCGATGCCGCTCCCGGCGGCGTTGCCGACCTGAATGTCCTGAGCGATGATCGCCGTAACGGCCACCGTAGTGCTGCCGATGTAGACGAGCTCGACGTCCAACCCATGTTTTTTAAAGAAGCCGGCCTCGTAAGCCACAGTCCACGGCTGGTTGATCGTGTCGGTGGACGAATAGGCGATCTGAACCCTCTCCTGCGCTATTGCGTCGATTGACAGGATGACGCTCAGCGAGAGCGCGACGGCGAGAATAAATATCTGGCTGCTGCGATTCTGGCGCTTCATAAGACCTCCTTCGACTTGTCTTGCCTTGCCGGCGATCTGCCGGTACGGGGCGCAACTTAACCCATTTGCCGGATTCCGGTCAAACGTGTCCGTGCTTTCGCTCGGTACGAAGTTCATGATAAGTAATCATAGTTGCGCTCGTGGGAGGGGACGATCACGAGACCACAACGCGCCGCTTCCAAGTTACACGGACACGGTCTTGCCTAATAACCTAACCGGACTTTTTTATGGCTGGCGCATGTTGGCCGCCTCTTCCGCTATGCGCGCGCTCGGCGCGGGACTTCATAGTTTCGGCTTTACGGTGTTTTTTCTGCCGCTAAGCCGGGATCTAGGCTTGAACCGGACCTCAACGTCGCTGGCTTTTTCCCTGGCGCGCGCGGAAGGCGCCATCGAAGGGCCCATCGTCGGTCACCTGCTCGACCGCCACGGCCCGAAGCCGATCATGCTGGCGGCCGTGTTGCTCATGGGCGTCGGATATCTGCTCCTCTCGCAGGTCGACAGCTATGCGACGTTTTTAATCGTCTATCTTGGCGTCATCTCTTTGGCTCACGCGGGCGGGTTCATGCATGCGCCGATGGTGTTGATCAACACCTGGTTTATCCGCGCCCGCGTCCGCGCCATCACCATCAACAGCGCCGCCTTCGGATTGGGTGGGGTTTTGATCGCGCCGGTCCTAAGCTTCATCGTGCAGGCCTGGGGATGGCGTTGGGGCGCCGCCGTCGCGGGGGTTACGTTCCTGGCGATCGGGATACCGGTCTGTCTCACGATTCGCAGGTCGCCGGAAAGCATGGGGCTGCTCCCCGACGGGCGCGAAGCCGCCGGTCCGGCGCCAGGCGGAGGCGGCGCAGGGCAGACGACGACCCCGGAAGCCGAAGTCACCGTGGCCGAGGCGCTTAAGTCCTTCGCGTTCTGGGGATCTGTGCTGGCGGCGGGGATACGCAACGGCTCCTACCATGCGATCTCCGTTCATTTCGTGCCCCTCATGGTGTGGAAAGGATTCAGCCAGTCGGAGGCGGCCCTGTTGCTGAGCGTCTACGCGGTCTTCGGCGTGGCGGCGACGCTGATCCTCGGATGGTTCGCCGACAAGGCGAACAAGCCCCGCATGACCGCGGTTATTTTATTTGCCGCCGCCGGCGCGATGTTGTTGCCGATCGCCGGCAACTCGCTCTGGTCGCTGATCCTGTTCATAGTTTTCTTTGCCGGCGTGGAGGCGACCTACCCGCTCGGCTGGGCAGTGGTCGGGGATCTGTTCGGCCGGAAACATTACGCCAAGATCCGCGGCTATATGACTTTGTTTTACACCTGGGGCGGAGTTCTCGGTCCGGTGATTGCCGGAATGATTTTTGACCGGTGGCAAAGCTACGAGCCGCTTTTGTGGGGGCTTATAGTCATGTACATTGCTGCGGGAATATTTTACGCTAGCCTTAACCGCTGCTGGCAAGAAGCCACGAATAGGCGCGAGGCGTGAGGCGATAGTCAACTCAAGAGTAAAAGGCAAAGAAAACAAAAAGTTATAGGTATAGCGAGGGGGAGAAAACTGTTGCCTGTTGCCTCTCGCCTGTTGCCTAGGAGGAACACTATGGCGATCAAGTTGTACGATGCGGTGCCGTCGTCCAACAGCGACCGGGTGAAGATCGCGCTCAACGAGAAGGGACTCGCTTACGATCGAGTCACGCTCAATCTCGCCAAGAAAGAGCAGAAAAAGCCCGAGTTTCTGCGGCTCAATCCCTATGGCAAGGTGCCGGTGATCGACGACGGCGGGCAGGTACTCTTCGAATCCTGCATCATCAACGAGTATCTCGATGAAAAATATCCCAACCCGCCGCTCATGCCGAAGGACCCCTATCTTCGGGGGCGCGGCCGGATCCTGGTCGATTACGGGATGAACCACCTTCACGAGTCCTATTGGGCGGTCAGGACTGAAATCATGAAGAAAGAAGCGGAGCGCAATGCGTCGGTCATGGACGAGAGCCGCCGGACGCTCAGAGAGCTGCTCCGGTATCTCGAAGACGCGCTGGGCGACAAGCCGTACTTTTTAGGAGAGTTCAGCCTTACGGATATCGACCTGTGGCCCCGCTTCGGCCGCATGGAAGATTACGGCGTTCTGCCGGCGGCGTCTCTGCCGCGGCTGAGCGCCTGGGTGGCGAGGATGAAGGCGCGGCCGTCCGTGAAGTCGCTGGGGACGTGATCGTGCTCAGGGTCGTGAACAGCCGCTACTTCTCCCTGCACGGTTTCGCTATTCGACGAATAAGCCGTTCAAAATCGGAGATTTTTCCCCGCGTCGTTGAATTCGACGGCGTGCTGGAATACCATTCCCTCCAATGGGCCGGTTGCTGCATTTTTCTTTTTCGGGAGGAATGAATGCTTGTATTCGACAACGACGACGTGAAAAACGCTCTCTCAATGGACGTCTGTCTCGACGCCATTGAAGAGACCTATCGGGATTACGGTCAGGGGCAGGCCGTCAATATCCCGCGCGCGGATATGCTGACGCCCCATCCGCAGGAGGGTTATTTCTACGAGTTCAAGACCATGAGCGGCGCCGTGCCCCGGTACGATATCTGCGCGCTACGGTTGAGCTCGAGCGTGATCGGATTTCCAACCGTTCTCGGAACCTTTCGCAAAGAGAAAGTTCCGGCGGCGCCCGGAAACCGCTGGCTCGGTTTGATCATGCTCTATCGCATCAGTAACGGCGAGCTTTTGTGCGTTTTCCCGGACGGCTACCTGCAACGAATGCGGGTCGGAGCCACCAGCGGTATCGGCGCAAAGTACATGGCAGTCGAGCGCGCGGCCCGCGTGGGCATCCTCGGGTCGGGCTTTCAGGCAGGGTCGCAGCTGATGGCCATGTGCGGCGTAAGAAAGATTACCGAAATAAAGGTGTACAGCCCCAACCGCGACCACCGCTATGCTTTTTCCGTGGAGATGGAAAGGGAGCTGGGGGTGGCGGTCAAGCCGGTCGGCAGCGCCGAAGAAGCGGTCCGAGACGTCGATATCCTGGTGACCGCCTCCAACGCGATGGTTCCGCTCACCAAGCCCGAATGGTTGCGGCCGGGCATGCACGTCACGAGCATCCGGCCGATCGAGATCGACGACGAGACTTTCGACCGGTTCGACCGCATCGTCAAGAACTCCGTCGAAGCGGAGCCGCTCTATTACCCGATGGAGGGATTCAAAACACCGGACACGGACGTGGGCTGGTCGACTTACCAGCGGGAACGTTTTCCGCAACTCCGAATCCTGGCCGAGGTCGTGGCAGGAAAGATTCCAGGCAGACAAAAGCCTGAGGAAATCACTTATTTCCTGAACAGCGTCGGGCTCGGAATCCAATTCGCCGCGGTCGGAGCGAAGTTTTACGACCTTGCCCGCAGCCGGGGTTTAGGCAAAGAAATCCCCACTGACTGGTTTCTCCAGACTTTACATACCTAAGAAAGGCGGCATTGACCATGCGATTGCGCGTTGTTGGGTCTATTGTGTTTTTGTTTTGGTTCGCTTGTGCTCCCTGGGCGCTGGCCAAGGACCGTCTGCGTGTTTCAATCGCCGGTTTCGACGGCACCACCGAAATGGTCCTGGCGGTTACCCAGGGCGCCGGCTTGTTCGAGAAAAACGGGTTGAAGGTCGAGTTGATCGCGATCGCCGGCGCGGCGCCTTCCACGAGCGCGTTGGTGAACGGCGACGTGGATATCGACGTCCGCTCTCCCGTGAACGCTGCGGTGGCGATGCTCAACGGCCTCGACTTCACGTTTCTCGCCACCGCGCAAAATTACCTCGATTACATCATCGTAACGCGTCCCGAGATCAAGGGCATCAGCGACCTTAAAGGAAAAAAGGTCGGTATCGTGCGATTCGGCGGGAAAACGGACCTGCTTGTGAGATATCTTTTTCGCCGGCAGGGGCTGGAGCCGGTCAAAGATTTCGCGATATTACAGGTGGGGCCTTCGACCGCCCGGGTCGCCATCGTCCAAAGCGGGGGAATCGATGCGACGGTGTTGTCGCCGCCCCAGGCGCACACCGCTCTCAAGGCGGGCCTGAAGGCCATCGACGTTCCGAACGCGCCCTTCTTTCAAGGCGTCGTGATCGCGCGGAAAAAATTTATCCAGGAAGAGCGCCCGACCGTCGATCGTTTTCTCCGGAGCTATTTGGACGGGATTCATTTTTTCCTTACCCGGAAGGAAGAAACGCTAGGCATACTTTCCCGCGTGTACCGCGTCAACGACCGGGAATGGCTCGACTACGTGTATCGCACCCACCAGCAGCATCAAATCGGCCGGAAGCCATATCCCGACTGGGAAGCGGTGCAGGCGACTCTGGACATGATGGCGCCCGACACGCCCGGCGTCAAAAAGTTAAAGCCCAAGGAACTCTTTGACCTGAGCCTGCTGGAAGAGCTGGACCGTTCCGGGTTTATCGACCGGCTATATAAATAACAAAAGGCGTCGGGCGGTCGTTAAGATGGAGAGCGAAAAATCAGAAGGCAAAAAGCTCTCGTCTCCCGCCTCTGAAAAATAGGGGTTGAGCCGCTCGAGAGCCGGATGGCGGAAGATCTTGATCCCCGCCGTCCTCTCGATGTAGCGGCCGTAGCGAAATTTCGATTCGACGTCGCCGATCGGAACGCCGCCCGGTTTTTCGCGCAGCGGCTCGACTTCGAGGACCGTGAACGTGTGGCCGGGCTGCAGGACGATTTTATCGAACTGGCCGTGCAGCGCCTCGACCGAGTCGATCTCGAAGACCCGTTCGATGCCGACGGCTCGCGCCATCGCCGCGTAATCGTTACGCCGGGCGTTCGCCAGGGGAACGGCGCTGGTGGCGT
The DNA here is from genome assembly GCA_001798595.1 of Deltaproteobacteria bacterium RIFCSPLOWO2_12_FULL_60_19. GTDB lineage: Bacteria > Desulfobacterota > Binatia > UBA9968 > UBA9968 > 2-12-FULL-60-19. Next base: position 15,824 of record MGSS01000147.1, read on the forward strand.
TATAGACGCGGCGCCAGGGTCGGGTCTGACTACTAACCTGATGAAGTTCAGATTACAATCCTACCTATGTCTCGAATCTTTTCGGCGTTGCTTCTTACCGGCCTCTTGCTCGCCAGCTGCGAGCGCAGCGCGAGTTTCAGCGATATTCGCAACCTCAGCTCTCGCGGAGAAAACATCGTCTGCTTCGGCGACAGTCTGACCGAAGGCGTGGGCGCCGGGAGCGGGGAAGATTACCCGTCACTTTTGTCGCGGCAGATCGCGCAGCCGGTTATTAACGCCGGACGGCGGGGAGACACGTCGGCGGACGGCCTGGCCCGGTTGGATCGAGAGGTGCTGGAGCGGAATCCTCGCTTGGTCATCGTGCTTTTCGGAGGCAACGATTTTTTGCGCACAATACCCGCCGGCGAGACCAAAAAGAATCTCGCAGAGATAGTGAAACGCATTCACGAGCGCGGGGCCATGGTGGTCGTGGCGGGATTGAGGCTGGGCCTGTTTACCGACGAGTACGGCCCGATCTATCGGGAGATCGCCGAGAAAAATGGCGCGCTATATATTCCCGAAGTTCTCGAAGGGATACTCAACGATCCGAAATTGAAAAGCGACGCCATTCATCCCAACGCCGCCGGCTACCGGTTGATGGCGGAGCGGATTGTGGAACAGGTGAAACCCCTCTTGGAAGAGGCGAACCGAATGACATAGGTCTCTCCGGAACCGGGGGTTGCAATCTCAGTGATCCGCATGCAACTCTTTAGCGCGTAGCCGCAGGTAACTTCCCGATGACTCTTCAAGCGAAGGATTCCCAATCGTCGGACGATCCGTTCACCGTGTTGATTTTGGACAACGAGGTGACGGTCAGCGAATTTGTCATGAGCCCGCCGCTTTCCTGGAGCCGCCTAACCGAGCAGCAGGGCGCTTGCCGGATTGCGGAAGGCTATCCCAGTCTCCTGACGGCGGAGCAAGCCAGGTTCGAAATGAAAAACTGGGACCAGGTTTCATTGCCTGCGATTGTGCGCCATTTGAAAGAGCTGAAGGGCGGGGTGGACTACCTGCTCATCGGAAACAACGCCGGCCAGGGTCTTCCGCTCGCCCGGAGCCTGCCGGAAAGCATCATCGACAACCATGCGGCGATCATTTACGGAGTAAGCCTCCCCGAGATAAAAGAGTATGAGAAATCGGGTTATCGAACCTTTTTTCGGCGGAGCGAGGCCGCTTCCCGCCTGTTCGAGCCGGCGACGGGCGCGGGCCGGCCCGTCTCCCTCTTCTTCATCAACACCATTCAACACAACGAGCTGAACTATCACGATCCTTGAGAGGGATGACGGAAGAGAGAGCCGGGGGAAAGATCGGATGAAGAAAGTATCGTATAAGGGTCATGTCATCGAGCCGGCCTCTCACCGGCTGCGATCCGGGGGATGGGCCGCGCGCGCGACGGTTATTATCCATGAAAAGAACAGCGTCAAAAAAATCCCGATCTTCGGGCGACGCAGAGCGAGCTTCGATTCCCGGCAAAAGGCGGACGCCTACGCTCTGGAGCTGGCGAGGCTGTGGGTGGAGGGAAGAATCTGGGGCGCGAATGGGTGCGGCTAACGCGGCGAACGGCATTTGAACCGGGCGAGGCCGGCGCGATGAGACTCCATATCCTCGGCTGCGGCGACGCCTTCGGGAGCGGAGGCAGAAACCAGAGCGGCTACCTGGTCGAAGCTACGGACCGCCTCTTTCTCCTCGACTGCGGGCCGAGCGCGCTGTTCGCCATGAAGCGGGCGGGCTTCGACCCCACGCGGCTCGATGCCGTCTTTGTCAGCCACCTCCACGGCGATCACTATGGCGGCCTGCCGTTTTTCTTCATCGACGCTTTGTACGAGCATCCGCGCGAGAGGCCGCTCCATGTCGCCGGCCCGGCAGGAATCGAAGAGCGCGTGCGCGGGCTGTTTCAATTAATGTACGGCGACCCTAAAGAACCGCGGGCGCTTCCGCCGACTAAGTTTCACGTGCTGGAGCCGGACCGCGCGGCGACGATCGAGGGCATTCACATCTTTCCCTTTCGCGTGCCGCATCAGGTGCGCGAGATCTCGCTCGGCCTCAAGGTTACGTATCAAGGCAAGACGATTCTTTTTTCCGGCGACTCCGCCTGGACCGATCAGTTCGTCGCGCACTCCCGCGGCGCGAACCTCTTCCTCTGCGAGTGCTGCTTCTACGACCGCGAGGTCGCCAATCACATGAGTTATCGAAAGCTCGAAGAAAATCTCGGACGGCTGGAGTGCAAGCGAATCCTTCTCACCCACCTGGGCGAAGAGATGCTCGCGCGGAAGGATCAACTGAATATCGACTTAGCTTATGACGGAATGGCGATCGAGATTTGAAGAATCAGCTCGGTCGTTCCGCGGGAGGAGCAACCGGAGCGGCGGGAACGATGATGGCCCGCAAGCCGGCGCGGTTCTCGATGTCGCGCGCCGCTGCTTGCGCCTGGCCCAGCTGAGAATACGGGCCGACGCGGACCCGGTAGGTGGTTTCGCCGCTGTTGAGCGGCCACGATTCCACAAAGGCCTGAAGCCCGCCGGCGCGAATGGTTTTCTGTAGCGATTCCGCCCGGTCGCGCTCGCGGAAGGAGCCGATCTGAAGGATGTAGCCGAGCGGCGACTTGAGGCTTTGCGCTTCGGCGGCGGAGAACAGAGAAGAAGGGGGATGCTCCGGCTGCGTCGGGGGCTGACCGTTGGCGAGATAGGAGCCGCTCTCGGCCGCGGCGAGCTTTAAAGTCTCGTAGTTCTGCAACCCGTATTCCAACAGCTTCCTCGTGTCGCCCCACAAGTTGCGGGAGCCCAGCAGGGAGACGGTCAACGTCGCCCCGTTGCGCGCCGCCGAGCCGACGAAGCAGCGCTGCGCGGCCAGCGTATAGCCGGTCTTGCCGCCGAGGGCGCCGTCGAAATTCCACAGCAGCCGGTTGTGATTCTGCACGACGATCTTTCGCACGCGCGCCGCGCGGCCGGCGGCGGTGATCGAGGCGACGACGCTGGTTTTGGTCTGGACGATTTCCCTGAAGGTGGGATTTTTCAGCGCGTAGTTGAAGATGAGCGCCATATCGTGGGCGGTGGAGTAATGGCCCGGCGCGGTCAGGCCGTGAGGATTGGTGAAGCGGCTGTTGGTCGCGCCCAAGTCGCGCGCCTTTTGCGTCATCATCCCGGCGAAGCGCTCCACGGAGCCGCCGATCCCCTCAGCCAGGACGAGGCTCGCGTCGTTGGCGGAAGAGAGGAGCAGGGCGTAGAGGAGATCGCGCATCGTCATCATCTGTCCCGGGCGCAGAAAGAGCTTTGACGAAGGGACATAGGTGGCGTTTTTCGACACGGTCAAGGTCTCGCTAAGCGACCGGCCGCTCTCCAGCACCACCAGCGCGGTGAGGATCTTGGTCGTGCTCGCCGGGGGAAGCGGCAGATCGGAGTCGCGCTGGAAAAGAATCTGCCCGCTCCCGGCGTCCACGAGCACAATGGACCGGGCGCTCAGTCCCGCTTCGGGAAAGGAGGCCCAGAGCGCGGAGCATGACGCGAGGGCGAGACAAAAACCCAGGAGGACGATCAAAGCCCGTTGTCGTCTATTTTTCAGAACCGGCGGTCCTCCTCGTTGTTATTTTTAAGGGCGCGGCCGGAGAATCCGGTCAACCTCGGCGGAGAACTGAAGCAGATTTCCATATAGCATCATTTGCCTGGTTCGAGAAGTCCCTCGGCGCTTTTACTGGAGCTGCTGCTGGATCGCCTCGATCGCCTGGCGGGCGAACGGATAATTCGGCTCGATGGCCAAGGCCCGCTCGAATTCCTCCAAGGCTCGCTTCAGCATCCCTTTCGCAAGATAGACCCGGCCGAGATTGCAGTGCGGGTAGTGATAGGCTTCGTAGCGGCGCGCGCGCATCGCTTTTTCGAGCCAGGGAATCGCTTCGTCCATTTGTCCCAGGTTGATGAGGTAGGCGCCGATGTCGTTGTACGGGTTGCCGAAGTCCGGGTCGACGGCGATCGCCTTTTTGCACTCCTCGATCGCCTCTTCGTAGTATCCTTGAAAACTGTACGTCCAGCCGAGAAAAGTGTGTGCCTCCGCGGTGGGGTGGGCGTGAATCGATTCGCGGTAGAGCCGGACCGCCTCGTCCAACTCTCCCTGCATCTGGCGACGATGGGCCTCGTGAAACAACTTGACGGCTCGCTCGAGGCTGGCTTTCTCGTCCATGGCTATTTTTTTCGCTCCGGCGGCGGGGCCGGAGTCACGCCCTGTTTTTTCAGCTCCTGTTCCGCTTGAGCGCGCTCGCCTGCCTGCTGCCCCATCGCCTCCCGGCGAATGCGGTCCTGGCAGGGATCGCAGATCGCGCCTTTGAGCGGAGCGGCCTTGCCGCAGATCATACACTTCTTGGCATCGGCCATCAGGGGTTATTTTACCTCAAAAAATTATTTTTCCAACCTTTTTTTCGAAAAAAACGTCGCCGCCGCGTTGATCTTCGAGGATGGATAACCCTCCGTCGAACATCAGCTTAAGTGCTTTTCCGGCTTGGCGTTCTTTGCGCCTTTGCGCGAGATTCTTTTTGTCCGATCTATTTTTACTCGCGCCAAGACGCCAAGGTCGCAAAGAATGGAATCGCTATTCGGTTTAGTCCAATAACTTAATCTGCCGCGGATCTTCGAGAATCATCTCCAGGCCGTATTGCGGGTGGTCTTTGATCTCGCCCGTCACCTCGATCTCTTTTCCCTCGAAGCTTTGCGGCGAGCGTTTTTGTTTTTCGAACAGCTCTACGGCGGAAGCGAAGATCACGGCGGTGAACGAAGAGCGGGAAGGGCCGAAGTTGATAAAGTACGTGTTGCTTTTCTCCGAGCGGCCGACGCGAAAAACCCGGCCGCGGATTTTCGCCCGCGTCCCGGCGAGCGCCCTTATTTTTTCCACTTCACGCGCTTCCAGCAGCGGAAGCTCGGCAGGCGGAGGCGGCGGCGCGGGCAGGGGGGCGAACACGACCGGGTGGCCGCCGCTTTCCGTGGCGGGACGATCCCAGCGCTGATAGAGGACGTGGCTGAGCAGTCCGGCGAAAAATGCGCCGGCGATCAACAGACTTACGGTCGTCCGGCTGCCGCTCATCGTTTTTTCTCCCAGATGCGGAAGAACTCTTTACGGTATTCTTCCGCCAGCGCGCCGGCGTCGCGGAAGAGCAGCAGGTTTTCGTCGTTGAAGGCCTCCGCCGACGCCGTCCAGTTATAAGAACCCGTGAGAACGACCTTGCGGTCGATCACGGCGAATTTCTGATGCATGAGTCCCGGGCTCTTTCCTCGATCGAGGCCGGAGACGCGCCTCACGGCGATCCGCTGCTGCTCAAGGAACGATCGCTTGGAAGTTTCATTGCCGGCGTCGAACTCCTGGTCCACGATCACCTGCACCTTCACGCCGCGCTGGGCCGCTTTGACCAGCGACCACGCCAGCTCGTCGCTGGTAAAGGCGTAGACGGCGACGAGCAGCTCTTTCTCGGCCCGGCCGATCTCGCGCAGGATGTGGCTCGCGCATTTGCCGTAAGGGCTGAAGCAGGTGTGCACGGCCATGGCCGCTACCGCGGGGGAAATGGAAATTGCAAAATGAAAAATGCAAAGTGCAAAAGTAAAGACTTTCATTTTGCACTTTGCATTGAAACGGCTCGGCGTTTTTCGCACATCTCCAGGATCAGCCGCTCCATGACGATGCGCGGAGAGTTGCCGCTCGATTTGAGGCGGATGTCCGCTTGATAGATGAGCTTAAGGTATCGCGCGAGTTCCGCGGCGGCGAAGTTCTCGGCGCTCTTAAAGCTCAGGTAAGCGGCCCAGGGGTGGCCCGGCAGGGAAACCGTGCTGTCTTGAAGCACGCTTCGTTGAAACTGCTCATAGCTCATCCCTTTGCTCCAACGCCGCCGCTCCCCGTCGATCACTTCGCGCGCCTGCAGGAGCTGTCTCACCTTGCCGGCGATCGGCCCCAGGAGCTTGAGGGGATGATCCCCCTGCGCCATTAGACGGGACAATTGGTTGAGCGCCGCAACGGAGTCCCGCGCGGCGAGCGCGTTGGTAAGGTCGAAGATCCAGCCCTCTCCCTGGTCGAGAAAGATCGCATCCACGTCCTTTGCCGTAATCCCCGGCTCCTGTCCCACGTAGAGCAGGAGTTTCACCATTTCCTGTTGAAAGGCCCGGAGGTCCGTCCCCGCCCGCGCGAGAACCATCTCTCTGGCGCGCGCGTCTATTTTTTTGCCGCCCTCGCGCACGCCGCGGTCGAGCCATTGCGCCAACACCTCGCGGCTCAGCTTGCCGGTCTTGTCCCGCTCCACGGCGAGGTCGAGGACATTTCCTTTTTCAGCGAACTTTTTATATTGGCGCATTCTGCGGTCTACCTGCGCCGTCGTCACTAAAAGCGCGCCCCAGGGCGGGAGGCCCTGATCGGCCAGCGCCGCGAGCCTGTCGGCTTCGCTGCCGCCCGGCTGTTTCAAGGTCAACCCCTGCTCGCGGCAGAAATCCAACAGAGCTTCGATCTCCCGCAGAGTCTCCTTGCCCGCGTCGCCGAGGAGCCCGGCGATCTCATGAGCGGAGTTTCGCGGCTCCACTCTCGCCCAGCGCTCCTGCGTCCAGCCTTCGAGCCGGAGCCGCTCCAGCAAAACGCGCGCCGCTTCGTCCCGCCTGCCTTCGCCCAGGAGCTTGAGCGTCTTCTCCCCGATCTCGTCTTTGCTCTCCGGCGAGGCAAAGTAGGGCGCGTTTTCAACCCAGACGAGCTTGGCGCCCGGAAAAAACGGCGGTGTCATGAGCGCCGCCTCGATTTGATCCCACGAGGCCGAGCGCCCGTCGAAGCGCTCCAGGTTGAAGGAGCGATTTTCCGCCGGGACCAGAGCGTCGAGCAGCGCCTGAGCTGCGGCGTGCACTTGGAAATCGTCGCCGTGGAGCAGGAAAAGGGCGGGCCCTTTTTTCTGGCGGATGTCGGCAAGCAGCGATTCCAGATTGCGTTTCACACCCAATCCCTACGTCCTTTGATTCTTCGGCACCCACATTTTATGTTTGTCGCTCCAGACGTAGTCGGACTTCCAGACTTTGACGCCGATGGTGAAAGCGCCGCCCGATTTGGTGGCGAAAACTTTTTCCGTCGAATAGGGGATCTCCACGCGCGCCAGGAAATAGACCTTCTGGGAGATTCCCTTGTTGATCAGTATCCGATCGCCGACCTGCATGGTCGCGCGGCCTCCTCTTTTGTCCTTCATAGGATGCTTTCCTCAGTGTAGCGCCAGTTCTTTCTGTACTTCCCTTAGCAGCGTAAAATCCCGCACCTGCGACAGCGGGACGCGCTTGTCCGAGTTGAGCGCTTTGAGCCGCGTGTCCACAGCAAACCGGTACGTCGCGTCGCCGGCGCCGCCGTCGGCGCTGAACGAAGGAACGATCAAATCGTAAGAGTCGGCGGCGACCTCTTTGGTCTGCTGCAGCCAGCTCATCATGATCGGGACGACCTCATCTTTTCTTTCGCGGACGAAACGCAAGCCGCGAACCACGGCTCGAAGCGCCCTCTTGGCTCCGGCCCGGCTCTCTTTGATCCGCATGTCGGTAGCCGAGAACCCGGCAATCGGGCTGCCGAGCTTCAGATCCTTCGGCCCGCCGAGAATATTGTAGCCTTCGCGTTGCAGCCGCATCGGACCGGGCGGCGACACGCAGATCGCATCGACCAGCCCCTTCTTCAAAATTTCTACTCGCACCGGCTCGTCCGCCCCCAGGGTAACGAACTGGACGTCTTTAATATCCACTCCTTTAGCCTGGAGGATCGCCTCCGCCGCCAGATGGTCGGAGCCGCCGATCCTCTGCGTGCCGATTTTTTTCCCCCGCAGCTCGGCGATCGTTTTGATATCGGGCCGGGCGACGATGTGGTGCAGCGGCTTTTCCGTCAGCACGGCAAGTTGCTTGAACGGCATGCCTTGAATGGCGGCCGTTAAAATATTACCGAAGGTGAGCGTGTAGTGAATATCGCCGTTCATCAGCGCGGGCACCGCCACCTGGCTTCTCATCTGCACCAGGACAGGCTCCAGCGCCTCGTCCTTAAAAAAGCCCTTCGCCACTGCGACCTGCGCCGGCAGGAAGGCGTAAGTGCGGCTGGAGTATGAGATGACGGTTTTGTCCGCCGCCGCGGCGGAGCCGGCTGCGATCCCGGCGCAAAGCGCCCACGCGGCCAGAATGACATAGTTGCTCTTCAAGGCGGTTCTCCTCCTCTTGCCCGCTCTTTTCAGACGCGGCTAGATTATCATGAAGCGCGCCGCCGGCCAACTTTTTTCCGGGTTTTGGCTGGCTTGACAATATAGCGCCCCTTTCTTATACGTCAATGATCCCTCACAGCGAACAAAGATTCGGAGGTTGATAATGCGTTTTTTAACTTTCGTGCGGAAGAGTGAAAACCGGTTGGGTCTGATGGGACCGGAGGAGCAGGTGATCGATCTGGCGGAGCTTAACCGGCGGTATCTTAAAGCGGGTGCCGCGCCCTATCTCGACAACATGCAGGCATTTATCGAGGCGGGCGGAAAAGCGCTCAGCGTCGCAAAGAAAGCCGCCAAATATGTGGCGGGAAAGGATGCGGAGGGGCAGAAAAAACTGCGCCAGGCCGGCGCGCTCGTGAAACTCAACCAGGTGAAGATTCTCTCTCCCATTCCCTGGCCGCGCAAGAACGTCGTTCTTCTGGGCGTCAACTATAAGGAGCACATTGAAGAGGGGGCGCGGGCAAGAGACATCGAGCTTAAATATCCCGAGGCGCCGGTCTTTTTTACCAAGCCGGCGACTTCGGTCATCGGCCAGTTCGGCAAAGTGGTTCACCACAAGGCGACGGAGAAGCTCGACTACGAAGTCGAATTGGCGGTGGTGATGGGCAAAAAGGGGCGCGACATCCCCAAGGACAAAGCTTACGACTACATCTTCGGCTACACGATCTGCCTCGACATGACGGCGCGCGATCTCCAGCGCAAGCACGGCCAATGGTTCAAGGGCAAGTCGCTCGATACGTATTGTCCGTTGGGGCCGTGGATCGTCCACAAGAGCGCGATTCCCGATCCGCAGAAGCTGCGCCTCATCTGCCGGGTGAACGGCCAGGTGATGCAGAACGACAACACCGACAACATGATTTTCGATATCGCAACCACGATCGAGTCGCTCTCGAGCGGCATGACGCTGGAGCCGGGCGAAATCATCAGCACGGGCACGCCCTCGGGCGTCGGCTTCGCCCGCGTGCCGCCATTTTTCTTAAAGCCCGGCGACAAGGTGGAGGCGGATATCGAGAGGATCGGCGTTCTTCAGGTGGAAATTGTTGCGCCCTAGGTCGGCACAATGCAAAATGAAAATCGCAAAATGTAAAATGCAAAATTTTTCAACTTAAAATTTTCACTTTACATTTTAAATTGAGGTTTGGGGTTCATGGCCCAGGTCAGGTCTTCCGCCGTCGCGGGCTCTTTCTATCCGGCGGAGCCCGAAGAGCTTAAAAAACTTCTGCACGACTGTTTCGTCTCAAACCCGCTGGGACCGCGGGGCGTAAAGTCTCCCACCGCTTCGCTCCTGGGCGGCATGGTGCCGCACGCGGGATATATTTACTCCGGCCCGTGCGCCGCGCATCTCTACTCGGCTTTCGAAGACGATATTCAGTGCGTCATTCTCCTCGGCGTAAACCACCGCGGTCGTGGATCAAGAGCCGCGCTCAGCCCCGCGGAATCCTGGCAGACGCCGCTGGGGAGCGTCAGCGTCGATCGCGCTCTGGGAGAGCAGTTGAAGCGCGAAGTCGATTTTCTGGCCGATGATGCCGGCCCCCACCGCGAAGAGCACAGCATCGAAGTCCAACTGCCGTTTCTCCAGAGCGTCCTCGGAGATTTCGGCCTTCTCCCCATCTCCCTCTCTCATCTGACACTCGAAGACTGCAGCCGGCTAGGGCAAGCGATCGCGCGCTCGTACAACGCAAATCGAGCCTTAAATAAAAAGACGCTCCTGCTCGCCAGCAGCGACCTCAACCACTATCTCTCTCCCGAAGAGACCGAGCGGTTGGACCGGATGGCGCTGGAAAAAGTTCTCGCGCTCGATCCGGCGGGCTTGCTTGAGACGGTCGAGAAGAACGATATCAGCATGTGCGGTGTCTTTCCTACGGTCGTTTTACTTTTCGCCGCCAATGCCCTCGGCGCCCGGCAGTCGCGGCTGCTCAAGCATTGCCACTCCGGCGACGCGGCGCCGATGCAGGAAGTCGTCGGCTACGCCAGCGTCGCGGTGGAGTTTTAGGTCTCTTGTATCCCGGAGACGCCTAAGGTAAAAGCCGGAGAGCTCGAATTGGAAAGAGGTGGGCTTCAAATGAAACGCATTGTACTATGCCTCGTAGTGGCGACTATTTGTCTTGCCGCTCTTGCGGGCCTTTATGCCCAGGAGCAGGCTCAGACGCCGGTCTATAAGGACGGCGATTTCTGGTGGTACAGGGTTGGGGGAAGAATCTATGAGCTGACAATTATCGCCGGGAAACTCAAGATATTCGACCCCAAGCCGGACCAAAAAATAGAGGTGGAAGGCGAGGCGGCCGAGGCGTTGAACGGCCTGGTGGCTGTCGGAGAAAAGGACAGGCAGATGGTCCAATTCCCTCTTTCTGTGGGAAAAGATTGGAGCGATCGATACGACACTGGAAAGCAAGTAAAAGGATTTAGAGGGAGTCGTCTTTCTGTGTTCAGAAGTGTTGACAACAAAGTGGCTGGAATTGAGGACCTTACAACTGCTGCCGGCACGTTTAGAGCGTTCAAAATCAACAGGAGAGAGAGCGAGCGGGCAAAAGTTTCGGTCTTAGGTTCAGTTTATTACAGTCCTGAGACCAGGAGCGTCGTCAAGTACGAATATGGGCGTCCGGAAAAGGCGACAAAGGTCATCGAACTAACCAAGTACGGCTCGGGGAAGTGAAGCTGAGAGATTCGACATGGTCAAACTGACAGCATGGTTTTTACTCGCGGCGTTGTTGGGCATGAGCGGCGTCGCCGCAGACGCCGCTCAGCGCCAGGGGCAGGGAGCGGGAGGCCGAGGCGGCGGAGAACTCAAGCCTCTGCGGGAGGGCCAAGGAGGGTTGAGCGACATCGAGGCCAAGGCGGCGGAGGCGGAAAAAAATAATAATCTGGAAGTCGCTTCGGGCGCCTACAATCGAGCTTCATCGGCGGCGAGAAATCAGGGCCAGTATCAGAAGGCGCTCACCTACGGGAACAAAGCCTTCGAACTGGGGGAAAAAGCCGGCAAGCCGCTGCTTCAAGCGGGCGCGATCCTGCAATTGTCCTATACCACTGGGCTGGTGGGGCAATGGGATAAAAAGAGAGAATTATTGCACAAGGGAATCGAGATCGTAAAGAAAATTCCCTCTGGCGCGCCGAAGTTCACCATCGAAGCCAGCCTTTACACAGAGTTGGGGAGCGACTACCTGAGGACCAAGGACGCTCCGAAAGCGATCGACTATATCTCCTATGCGCTTCAAGTCCAGGACTCGCAGTTGGACTTTCTCAAAAAACGCGCCTCCCGCCTGCCCAACCCCAGAGTCATACGTGTTATGCAGATCTCGATGCTCACGACACTCCAGCGTCTCGGCAACGCTTATCGCGGCGCGGGGAAAATAGAGGAAGCGATCAAGGTCTATGAGAGGGGGCTCGGCACGATTAACGAGCTTGCGTTGAGAACTCCCCTTGAGAGCCGGCTCTATCAGGAGCTGGGCCAGCTCTATCTCCAACAGAAAGATTATGACCGGGCGCTGGCAACTCTCACGCGGGCCGCGGCGTCGGCTGAAAGGACTCAAAATGCCTATGCCGCCGAGCGGGCCAATGGCCAGATCGGCGACCTGCTGCGCGAAACCAAGAGACCCTCGGAAGCGATACCCTATTATAAGAAGGCGATTGCGAGCGTCGAATCGAGCCGTTCCGCGCTTGAATCCGAAGAGCTCCGCAGCTCATTTTTTGAAAATAAGCGCCAGACCTACGCCGGCATTATTCTGGCTTATATCGGAGCCAAGAATTGGGAAGAGGCTTTCAATTACAGCGAGCGGGCGCGCTCGCGCGCCTTTCTGGATATTCTCGGCAGCAAGGTGCAGCTCGCGCAGGGTTCTCTGCTGGCGGAGGAAAGGGCCTTGCAGGCGAAAATGAGCGCCCTGCGCGCCAAACTGGCGGTGCAACAGGAAGAGTCGGAAGAGGACGAGGAGGCGGCCGACCCCAAACAGTTGATGCGGGAGCTGGAAGAGGCGCAGAAGGCGTACAATGATTTTCTGGCAAAGATCAGGAAAGAGAACAAAGAGCAGGCGTCGTTAATGAACGTCGAGCCGCTGACGCTGAAGGAGACACAGCAACTGTTGGATCCCGGCGTGACGATGCTGGAATATTTCGTGGTTGCGCAACGGGTGCTCTTGTGGGTGGTTGAGAAAGACCGGATACGCTACCTGAGCAGTCCCATCGCCAGGAGAGATCTGGTCTCCAAGGTGGGCGCGCTGCGCGAGAGCGTGTTTCAATTGGGGGAGAAGGAGAAATTCAGGGCTTCGGCGCAGGAGCTTTACAAGCTGCTGATCGAGCCGGCGCTGCCGCACGTTCGCGGCAAGGAGCTGCTCATCATTCCCCACGACGTGCTGCACTACGTTCCGTTCCAGGCGCTCATCTCCCCGCAGGGGAAATATCTCATCCAGGACTATCCGGTTTACTATCTCTCCAGCGCCAGCTTGATGCAGTTCACTAAGGAAAAGAAGAGAGCGGGTGGGGAGAGAGCGTTGGTCATGGGCAATCCGAGTCTGGGGGACGCGGCGTACAATCTGCGCTTTGCGGAAAGGGAAGCAAAGGAAGTGGCCGGGGTATATCCGAAGAGCGAGGTCTATCTAAAAGAGCAAGCGAGCAAGCCCAGGGCGATCTCGCTCAGTCCCGGCTTTGAAATGCTGCACTTCGCCGTCCACGCGGAGCTTAGTGAGGAGGATCCGCTTAGTTCAGCGCTTCTGCTGGCGGGCGATGGGAAGGACGATGGTCGATTGAAGGTAGGAGAAATTTTCTCGTTGAATCTCAAGGCGGGGATGGTGGTGCTGTCGGCCTGTGAGACGGGGCTGGGGAAGCTAAGCAACGGCGATGAGATGATCGGCCTGACGCGCGCCTTCATCTACGCCGGCACGCCGTCGGTCGTGACGACGCTCTGGAAAGTGAATGACCGGTCGAGTTACGAATTGATGCGGGAGTTTTATCAGCACCTGAAAACAACGAAGAAGTCCGAGGCCCTCCGACAGGCGCAGCTAAAGACAATGAAAGAGTTTCCTGAGCCGTTCTACTGGGCGGCGTACCAATTGACGGGGGAGCCGTAGGACGATAGTTGCGCCGCCCCGTCCGTTCACTGCAAGATAGAGCGGCTCTCAAATGCCCAAACAACCGTCTTGGAAGGTTGATGTTAAAAGCCTGAGTCATAACCAGATCGTAGACCTGCTTGAGAAACTACAAGGTAGCGGCCGGCAAGATATCATCCTCTCCCTGCGCCAGGAGTTGATCGGCAGAGCGAGAATAAGAGGCTTGAGTGACGCAGAGATCGTTAAATCCCTCTCGCGGGGAGTCCCGCGCGGTCTGAGGCTGCAGGAAGTCGCGAAAGAGTGGGCCGAAGCCTTAGGATTGACTGTCGAAGAATTTAAGCGGATCGCAAACGTGAGGTATGAGCTTCGCGATCTATCTCCGTTAGAAGAGCAGCAAGCCTCCTCGCCGGCTCGACTACTGTTCGTCGATATTTCTCTCGCTGCTTTTGTTGGGCTTTGGAAACTTTGGCGAGTTTCTTTTTGCCGTTCCTATGCATGAAGGCACTATAAGACACGTGCGCTGACCTGTCAAGTTTCACCGGCGCTACCTAAGTTTGACTTGCCCTGACCTATTTGTTAGTTCTCTCCTCATGCTAGGGGTGTCCGCCTAAGGCGGACTGAGAGTCTGCTTCTGGCAGGCAACCCTCTGAACCTGATCCGGATCGTGCCGGCGTAGGGAAGCGTGAGAGTCGCTGTCCCTTCCGCTTTTGCGGCGGGACGAACTTGAAACCGTATTCCCGGGCCACCGGATGTGGTCGAGTCGGATACGGTTTTTTTATTGCATGATCGTTCAAGTCAACGGCGAGAAGAAAGAGATTAAAGAGCGGCTCAGCGTGGCAGAGTTGCTGAGCGAGCTGGGAGTCCGCCCCGGGCGAGTGGTGGTGGAGCTAAACCGCGACGTAGTCTCGCGCGACGCGCATGAGGCGACGTTTCTCAAAGAAGGCGACGCGGTTGAGATCGTCCAGTTCGTCGGCGGCGGATAAATGGTTCGACTGAGCTCACCACCCGGAGGTGACAAGATGGATGACGTTTTTAAGCTTGGCGGAAAAACATACAAGTCGCGTCTCATTGTCGGGACCGGCAAGTACAAGGACTTCAATGAGACGCGCAAGGCGATCGAGGCCTCCGGCGCGGAGATCGTGACCGTCGCCGTGCGCCGCGTGAACATCACGGACGCGGGCAAAGAGAACCTGCTCGACTACCTCGACCCGAAGAAGTACACCATCCTTCCCAACACCGCCGGCTGCTACACGGCGGACGACGCCGTGCGCACCTGCCGCCTGGCGCGCGAGGCGGGCGTGGGGAACCTGGTCAAACTCGAAGTCATCGGCGACGATCGAACTTTGTTCCCCGACATTCCCGCCACGCTTGAGGCGGCGCGCTTGCTGATAAAAGAAGGATTCATCGTCCTGCCTTATGTCACCGACGACCCGGTGACGGCGAAGAAGCTTCAAGAGATGGGTTGCGCGGCGGTGATGCCGCTGGCCGCCCCGATCGGCTCGGGCCTCGGCATTCGCAATCCCTACAACATCCGCATCATCTTGGAGCACGCGACGGTTCCCGTGATCGTCGATGCCGGCGTCGGCACGGCCTCCGACGCTTCCCTAGCAATGGAGATGGGTTGCGACGGCGTGTTGATGAACACGGCCATCGCCGGGGCGAAAGATCCGATCCTGATGGCCGAGGCGATGAAGCTCGGCGTGGAGGCGGGGAGAAAGGCGTTTCTCGCCGGCCGCATCCCGAAAAAACTTTACGCTACCGCGTCCAGTCCGCTCGATGGCATCTTAGGCTAGGTCTCCGTTGCAACGCCGCGCGCCTCAGTTCGATCTTTATCTCATCACCGACCGCCGGCAGGCTCGCGGCGGGGACCTGGTAGCAGTCGTCGAGCAGGCGCTTGACGGTGGCGTCAAAGCGATTCAACTCCGGGAGAAAGACTTAAGCGGCAGAGAGCTGTTTACGCTTGCCGATACACTCAAGAGCTTGTGTGCGCGCCACGGCGCTCAGCTTTTTATCAACGATCGCATCGATGTCGCCCTCGCCGTCGACGCGGACGGGGTGCAGCTGGGGAGAGCGTCGATGCCGGTCGGCGCGGCGCGGGAACTCTTGGGAGAGCGAAAATTGATCGGCGCTTCGACGCATTCGCTTGAAGAGGCCTTGGCCGCCGAGCAGGCGGGAGCGGACTTTGTTCTGTTCGGCCCGGTCTATTTCACGCCGTCCAAAGCCGCCTATGGGACGCCCCAAGGGATTGAGCCGTTGCGGCAGGTAGTGGAAAAAATTT
The DNA here is from genome assembly GCA_001798595.1 of Deltaproteobacteria bacterium RIFCSPLOWO2_12_FULL_60_19. Lineage (GTDB taxonomy): Bacteria > Desulfobacterota > Binatia > UBA9968 > UBA9968 > 2-12-FULL-60-19. The sequence goes on from MGSS01000147.1 coordinate 31,395, forward strand.
CAAAACCCGTTTATGCTATCGGTGGCATCAGGCCGGAGAACATTGACGCGGTGAAACAAAATGGAGCGCGGGGCGCGGCCCTGATCTCGGCGGTGATGGCCGCCGAGAAGCCGCGCGAGGCTGCGCGGCAGATATTGCGTTTGCTCAGGGAATGACCGGATGAAAGAGATCGCGATAGAGGTCTTGGGTTACTTCCAGGGCAATCTCCTGGCGGCCCTGGCCGTCGCTTTTCTCATGGGGCTGCTCGCCAATAAGACAGTGGACAAATGGGGCAAAGGCAACATCATCCTCTATCTTGTCATCGGCGCGCTGGGCTCTTTCGTCGGGCAATTTGCCAGCCGCTACATCGGGCTTAAAGGGATCCTGGACCAGGTCGCCGGATTGTGGCTGCTGTTCGATTTGGTCATCGCCTATTTAGGCTCGTTCGTGGTCGCGACGCTGTTTCATATGCTCAAACCCCAGTGAGCCACCCTAGCTCAGTTGGTAGAGCAGCTGATTCGTAATCAGCAGGTCGCCGGTTCGAATCCGGCGGGTGGCTCCAAATTTCCCGCTATTTGCAAGACTTCCCAAGCCCTCCCACTCTATCTAAGAGCGAAAAAGGGGCCTGCGCATATCCGCCGCTTGACAAGCGCGACTTGAGTTTAGTAGAAAATTTGTCGACAGATCTGTATACACATATCGGCGGAAATCACGGTATGACCAAGGCAAAAAGTATTCATCGACCTGAAACGCTGGTTGATCGTGTAGTCAGTCACATTCAGGTAGAGATCGCCCAAGATCGCCTGCGAGCCAATCAAAAACTCAGTGAGAATCAAATCGCCAAGCAGCTCGGTATCAGTCGCTCTCCGATCCGGGAGGCGCTGCGCATATTGGAAAGGGATGGACTGATCAACTATGTTCCGGGAAGAGGCGCTTACGTCAATGAGGTGACGCCGGAGGATGCCTGCGAGATTTTTTTGCTCCGCTCCTACCTGATCGGCCTAGCCGTTCGCCTGGCAACCCCAGCCATAAATGGAAAGGAAATCCGGACGTATAAACAGTGGATCAAGGACTTGGAGCGCGCCGCCAAACAGGATGACTCGCAAACGTTTTTGAAAATCACCTCAGCGATAGAAAGATTTTTTGCGGATCATTGCAGCTCGGGCAGGTTAAGACGATTTATCGAGACGCTTGGCAATCCGTGCCTCAAGTACAGGGCCTTTCTTGCCTCCGTTCCCGGCTATACGAAAGAGGTCATTCAGTTTCATCGGAGAATCGCGGAAGCCATTGAAAAGAAGAATCCCTCCAAGGCGGAGAGCTTGCGCCGCGCAATAAGCGAGCGGGGCAGGGTGTTGATTTATCAATATTTTTTAAACCATTACGACAAGAAGCGTGAACACAGAATGCTCGGCTAGGTCGCCGATAGGGAGAAACGGGTATGTCGGACAGAAACCTGATACAAGAGTTGGATCGCGAGCTCGAGGCAAAGAATTTCCAGGGCCTTTGGAATGAGGCTTTGTGGAAATCTGATGCCAAGCTCATGACCAAAGATCCCAAGACGGCGGTTCTTCCCTGTCTTTGGAAATGGAACGACATCGAACACTATCTCCGCCAGGCGGGAGAGCTTGTGGGTCTGGACGGGAAGGTCGAAAGGCGAACGCTCCGCTTGCTCAACCCCGGTCTCAAAGATCTCAGAGGGCAAAAGCACGCGACAACGCACACGGTTCACATGTCGGTGCAACTTTTGAAGCCGGGCGAGCTGGCGAGCAGCCACCGGCACAACTTCGGCGCGTTTCGTTTCATCGTTGAGGGGCGTGGAGCTTACACGGTGGTGGAAGGCGAGAAGTTCGTGATGGAGCCGGGCGATTTAATTCTCAACCCGCCCATGACCTGGCACGGCCACGGCAACGACGCCGAGCCCATCATGTGGCTCGACGGTTTGGATTACCCGCTGATCCTTTCACTTCAGGTTCTGACCTGGGAACCGTTTCCCGGGGATTTTCAGCCGATCAAAGAGTCGTTTAAGTCGGCGGCGTACCGGGTGGGGATGGCGCGGCCGGTGTGGGAGAAGGCGGCGGGGCCGCTGGCCTACAAGTGGGAGGAGACGTACCGGACTCTGAAGGGGTTGGAGGGGGGCGAGGGAAGTCCCTTTGACGGAGTGGCGTTGGAGTACGTGAATCCCGTGGATGGCGGGCACACCTTTCCGACGATGTCGTGCGGGATCCAGATGTTGCGACCTGGGGAGGCGACGCAGACGCACCGGCACAACAGCAGCACGGTGTATCATGCGTTCAGAGGGAGCGGTGTGACGGTGATCGACGGGAAGAGGTACGAGTGGGAGAAGGGGGACTGTTTTGTGGTGCCGTTGTGGAGTTGGCACAGCCATCAGAATCAGTCGAAGAAGGAAGAGGCGATACTGTTTTCGATGAACGACCGGCCGATGCTGGAGGCATTGAAACTCTACCGGGAAGAAGCGGGCGAGGGGATGCCGAAGGTGTGACCTCGCCCAAGTCAAGATCACGAGGAATCCAATGAGAAGCAAATTTGATTTCACGTTCCGTTCGGCTCTTATCCTGATCTTTCTCTCATTGGGGTTGTTGGTTGCGCCCGTCTCATCGTCCGCGCAGACCAAGCCCGATTGGAAAGACAGATGGGGGAAGACTCTGGCGGACGCGAAAAAGGAAGCGAAAGTCGTCGTGTTCGGGCCTCCCGGCGAGCTTATCCGGCAGGCTTTCGTCGAGGGTTTTAAAAAGGCCTATCCGGATGTCGAAATTGAGTTTTCTGCCGCTCGAAGCGGCGAGCAGGCGGTAAAACTGCAGTCGGAAAGAGATGCGGGGATCTACAGCGTCGATGTTTTCGTGGGCGGGCCTACTACTGCGAATTTTCAACTGAAGCCGATGGGCGCGCTGGATCCAATCCGGCCGGTCTTGATTTTACCGGAGGTGGCGGAATCGAGATACTGGCGCGATAATCGACTCGAGTTCTCGGATAAGGAGGGTCTCTACAATCTAGTCTTCGGCATCGAGCTGTCTCCTCCGATAATCTATGATCCTAAGCAGGCTGCGCGGGACGAGGTTGACGAGCTTCACGATTTGTTGAGTCCCAAGTGGAAGGGGAAAATCGTTCTTAACGATCCTTCTATTTCGGGCGCGAGCGTGCCGTTATTGCGGTTTATCTGGACGACCCTTGGACCTGAGAAAGCGAGCGATTATTACAGAAAGCTCAGGGCTCAAACCGGCGCGGTGGACCGCGATCTGCGACGCCAGATCGAATGGGTGGCGCAGGGCAAGTACCCGATCCTGGTGGGCCCGAGCCCTAGAACCGCGGGGGATCTGATCAAGAGGGGGTTGAAGTTCGAGTTCGTGCCGGAATTCAAAGATATCGGGGGGATGACCGGCTCCAGCTCTGCGACTGTTGTGAAGCTCAACAAGTCGCCCCACCCTAATGCCGCTGCGGTCTTCATCAACTGGCTTTTGGCGGCGGAAGGTCAAACGCTCTGGAGCAGGGCAACTGCTCAATCGAGCCTGCGGTTGGACGTTTCCAAGGACCACGTGCCCGCTTATTTGGTCCCAGGATCGAAAGGCAAATACTGGAAGTCCTACACGGAAGAGGCTCAAACTCGCACCGCGGAAGAGAAAAAACTCCTGAAAGAACTCTTCGAGCGGTAGATTTTTCCGGGTGAAACTCCCAAGCGCGTTGGATTTAGGCAAGAGAAAAAACGGAGGTCGGGGTTGATGGCATTTTCAGGGCCGGTTCCAAATGACAAGCTCTACCTGGAGCAGGTGCGCTACGGCAAAGACGAGCAGAAGCGACGCAAGGAATCGCCGATTTTTGTCTCCGGCGACGAGGTTGCGAGACTGCTCGAGACCAATCAGGGCGTGTACATGGTCGATCCGAGAATGGGCTTCAACAACCGCACCCACCGGCTCTTTGTCAGCAAACACGTTCCGACCGAAGCCGAAGACAACAAGGCGTGGAAGACTTTAGGCCATCGTCACACCGTCGAAGCGGTCATCCACTGGCTCGCCGGGAAAGGGTACAGCATTGTCGACGGCAAACGCTACGACTGGGAAGCCGGCGATTTTATCTGCGTGCCGATTTTTGCGTGGCATCGCCATGTCAACTTAGGCCACGAACCGGCGATCCACGTCGCTTCGACGACCGGTCCTCTCTACATGGGGATCGGACAGGCGGTGTACGAAGATGAACGCTACCCGGAATACTGGATTTACGCGCAGCAGGGCGAGGATGCGCTGCGTACCTTGATTCCAGGGGGAGTCGCCGATGCTGCGGGAGGCGATGGCGGCAGTCAAGCGGCCCGGCTTTACGCCGAGCAGGTTGCCTTCGCTTTCAATGAGGAGCAGCGACGTCGCGAGAGTCGCGTGCTGGTAAGGGGAAGCGAGCTGCGCTTTGAGCCGACGGCCATGGGGAACGTAGCCTATGTCGTGGACAGCCGAATCGGTTTTCATATCAAGGCGTTGTCCACGGTGGTGGCTGAGATTCCCGTGGGAAAGCGATCCGGCGCCCACCGCCACCTCTACGATGAGATCGACTACGTCCTCTCGGGGAGAGGACGATGCATCATTGATGATCAGGCATTTGAGATCAAGAAGGGCGACACCTTGGCCGTTCCGGTCTTCGCCTGGCACCAATACTTCAACACCGGCGAGAGTCCGCTACGCATCCTTGCCCACAGCACGCGCCCGGCCATGGAGAATTTGGGGCTCGTGCTGACCCATCAGGGGGAAGTGGCGGACCATTAGCGCGCGAGGGCGAATCGACGGTTTCGCGAAGGCTTGTCCGTGAACTAAGTAAGGAGGGGAAAGAGATGGTGGATAAACAGTTGCTGCAGGCGTTTGACGCGGAATTAGCGCAAGAGAATCTCGAGGGTCACTGGGTGAGAGGTCTGACCGAAGAGGACAAGGTGCCTTATACCAAGGATCCTCATACCTTTGTGCTGCCGCATCTATGGAAATGGGAAGTCATCCACAGACACCTGCGACGAGCCGGAGAGATGCATGGGTTGGAAGGTATGGCGGAGCGGCGGACGCTGCGATTGATCAACCCGGCATTCCAAAAGCTTGACAGTCGACGTCGAAGATCGACGACGCACACAGTTCACATGTCGGTGCAGCTTTTGAAGCCCGGCGAGCTGGCGAGCAGTCACCGGCACAACTTCGGCGCGTTTCGTTTCATCGTTGAGGGGCGTGGAGCTTACACGGTGGTGGAAGGCGAGAAGTTCGTGATGGAGCCGGGTGATTTGATTCTCAACCCGCCCATGACCTGGCACGGCCACGGCAACGACGCCGAGCCCATCATCTGGCTCGACGGGCTGGACTATCCTCTGCTGAATTCGCTTCAGGTCATCACCTGGGAGCCCTATCCCGGAGATTTTCAGCCGGTCAAGGAGTCGTTTAAGTCGGCGGCGTACCGGGTAGGGATGGCGCGGCCGGTGTGGGAGACGGCAGCGGGGCCGCTGGCCTATAAGTGGGAGGATACGTATCGGACTCTGAAGGGACTGGAGGGGGGCGAGGGAAGTCCCTTCGACGGAGTGGCGTTGGAGTACGTGAATCCCGTGGATGGCGGGCACACCTTTCCGACAATGTCGTGCGGGATACAGATGTTGCGGGGCGGGGACGCGACGCAGACACACCGGCACAACAGCAGCACGGTGTATCACGCGTTTCGTGGGAGCGGGGTGACGGTGATCGACGGGAAGAGGTACGAGTGGGAGAAGGGGGATTGTTTTGTGGTGCCGTTATGGAGCTGGCACAGCCATCAGAACCGGTCGAAGAACGGGGAGGCGATCCTGTTTTCGATGAACGACCGGCCGATGTTGGAGGCGTTGAAGCTCTACCGGGAAGAGCCGGGAGAGATGGGCAGGCTGTAGGGCTTAGCTGTCCCCGAGTCCGCTTACGCTCGATACCTAAAACGCTTGAATCAGGGAGGCATTGCCATGTCCGATCAAAATGCAGTCCAGGAGTTCGACGAACAACTCGGGACCAGGGGGCTCGAAGGGTTGTGGTTCAACATTACGGAAGCGGACATCGTAGGAAAAGAGCCCCGCACAACGCTCATGCCGCACATCTGGAAGTGGACGGATCTTTACCAGAGCCTGCTCCGGGCCGGGGATATCCACGGCCTCGGCGGACAGGCGGAGAGGCGCGTGCTCTGTCTGGTTAACCCCGGCCTTAGAGATTTGAAGATGAAGCGGCAGCGGGGAACCACGCACACGATGCAGATGACGGTTCAGCTTTTGAAGCCGGGCGAGCTGGCTCGCAGCCACCGGCACAACTTCGGCGCCTTTCGATTCATAATCAAAGGCCGTGGGGCCTACACCGTGGTAGAGGGAGAAAAGATCGTAATGGAGGAGGGTGACTTAATCCTCACTCCCCCTATGACCTGGCACGGCCACGGCAACGACGCCGAGACTCTCGTCTGGATCGACGGGCTGGATAATATTTTACTCAATTCCCTGCAGGTGATTTCCTGGGAGCCCTATCCCGGGGACTTTCAGCCGATCAAGGAGTCCTTCAAATCGACGGCACATTGGGCGGGGATGGCGCGGCCGGTGTGGGAGAAGGCGGTGGGGCCGCTGGCTTACAAGTGGGGGGAGACGTATCAGACGCTGAAACATCTGGAGGCGAGCGACGGGAGCCCATTCGATGGGGTGGCGTTGGAGTACGTGAATCCCGTGGATGGCGGGCACACCTTTCCGACGATGTCGTGCGGGATACAGATGTTGCGACCTGGGGAGGCGACGCAGACGCACCGGCACAACAGCAGCACGGTGTATCACGCGTTTCGTGGGAGCGGGGTGACGGTGATCGACGGGAAGAGATACGAGTGGGAGAAGGGGGACTGTTTTGTGGTGCCGTTATGGAGCTGGCACAGCCATCAGAACCGGTCGAGGAACGAGGAAGCGATACTGTTTTCGATGAACGACCGGCCGATGTTGGAGGCATTGAAACTTTACCGGGAGGAGCCGGGCGAGGGCGCGTAGGGCGCGAATCAGAGAGAAGAGATCAAGGAGGCATGAGCTTGAAGGAGATCAAAGGCATAGTGATGCCGATTCTGACTCCGTTTAAAGAGGATGGGGAGCTGGATGAGGCGATGGGGTGCGAGATTGCCGATTTTCTCATAGGGGCCGGGGTCCATGCGCTGTTTTTGCTGGGCTCCTTTGGTCAAGGGCCGGTGATGCGAGTGGA
>MGSS01000148.1 GCA_001798595.1 Deltaproteobacteria bacterium RIFCSPLOWO2_12_FULL_60_19
AATCAAGTCATCAACAACCGTGACCTCTGTATCCCCGCTAACAGCCAAGCGCTGTGCGAAGAACTTTCTCAATTCTTGGCAGAGTCGTTCCCTTTTGCCGGGCTTCATTACCGTAGGCTTGGGTGAACGCTTGTCGGTCAATGAACTCATTGTTTAAGCATGTAACAAGAGCGCTTTTAGACCGTTTCTTCTTCCTCTGGCCCTTCAAAGAAAAAACATCGGACTTTTCTGAAGAGGAGCCGTTATTACCATGTGAATCTGCGTCACAATTTCCTGGTCGCCTTACCTATCATTGCAATTCCCACAATCAGGCCTATTAAAGCGAGGAGAGCTAATCCCGGTGCCTGGCGAATGTAGTAGATACCAACGATGCCGAATATGATGAGAAGTACGCCGACGATCACATAAGTCGCAGAATTCATGCCTAATACCTCCCGTATTAATCAGCGCCATTAACACAAACTCGACCCAATGATTGTCGGTTCAAGGATCAGAAACAGAACGACCCCCTTAGACCGGCAGCAAAATGGCAAAAAATAGGCTCCCATTTTTCCATGGCGCCCTCCTTTTAAAACAAAAAGGCCAGCGTCAACCAAAACGGCTGAGCTGGCCTGCCTGTGAGTTAGTCCCCCCCTGGAGGGGTTACTTTCTAACCGGCCTACCGACTACTCTAACGAATAAAAAAGCCGACCTGATATTTTTACCTGAAGGTCAGCTTATCCCCCAACTGGCTTCTCTTTAGCTCGAGCCCTTTGGGTCATCTGCAAACCAATCGCACGCTATAAAAACAGACCATCAAAAGTGAATATCAGTGAAATTCCAAGTCCTTCACTTTACCTTCACCCCTGATCTGCCACTTCCTCAGTTCGAAATTTTCACAGCGATGCCAAGAGGTAATGCGCTATCGCCGATACTCAAAGCCGTTCCTAATCTGGATACCTCCCAAGACGGGACAGGTTCTTTCGAGAGTCCTTTCTTCACGGCGCCATCCGCTGTGTCGGCTTTTTCCGATTTGATGAGGTATTTTACATTAGTCCCGTCGTGACGAGTCACAGATAGGATCACCTCTTTTCGTTCCGCTGCGGACACTGTCTGAAGCACGGCAATTTGATTCAAGGCTGCCGTTTTATTCACCGTATCTAAATACATCCACCAGAAGGAGGCGACAAACGTGATAAGAACCAGCCAGGCATATTGACCTACCCTTTGCTGTCTCTTCAAAAATCGAGTTCTCTGTTTGTCGAAGAAGGTGCGGTAAGCCTGTCTCTCGGCCGCCAATCTCTTGGCAGGATCTTGCTCTGCCGAACTTTCAGGTTGATCAAATGAAAGTCCGATACTGTTCAATATCATGCCTACGATCACCAACACTAACGGGACGGCGATCAGCAAAAGAGGATTCATGATTCTCTCCTTTTTCAAGCTCTTGATAGCCTTTAGTGCAGGACTCGCACCTCTAAGCAGTCGAACATGCTCGGCACACAATAAAAAAGCCGACCGGGCGTTTCCACCTCTAAGTCGGCCTATGTCCCAACTGACTGCTCTTTGGCTGGAGAACAGCCCCTTGGGTTATCTGCAAACCAATGGCAACCTAGTAAAAGAGACGGGTAAAGTCAAGAGGTTTTCTTGCGTGGCAGGGTTTTCTCCAAGTCGCGGTCTAGGGTGAACACAATGATTCGTTCGCCGGAGACCGTGCTGATATCCGTATGGAGACCCACAACCTTCGCGCCAGTGATATCGCTAACAACCTGAGCAAGCACGGGCTTCGCATTTTCAATCAGACTCGCTCGAACCCTCTTGATCAATTCCACGCCATCCTTGCCCTTGGTTAGCTGTTGTTCCGCCGGGGTCAACACTCCTTTGAGCCGAACCAATATCATGTCTTCCATGACATAGGTGCGGGCCTCCTTCGGCCCGCGCCCCATATACTCGATCTCAAACCGAACTATGGCCTCACTGATTTCCGCCTCCATTTCGCCCTTCGTCTTCATCGCCCGCTGATTCTACCGCCCACGAGAGGATTAACATTCTATTTTAACGATGTCACGCGATAGGCTCTCGAGCAAAAAAAAGAAGTGGCCCCGCCTTAGGCGGATAGCCACCTCTTAACGCTATGCGCAGATGTGAGGAACCCTAGGCAGCCGCCCCTACCTTAGGCCGCCACTTATCGAACCGGCTTTCAAGCTTGGTTAATAGCTCCATGCAGGTCATGCCGCTGAGGGCGAAGACCAAGATGCCGACAAACACTTTGTCTGTCTGAAAGGTCGCGCCGGCAACCGTGATCATAAAGCCGATCCCGGCGGTCGCTGCATAAAGCTCTCCCACCATGACCCCAATCAGGGCCCTGCCGACCCCGAGTCTCAAGCCCGTCAGGATAAAAGGAAGAGTAGAAGGCAGCACCACGCTCTTAAAGATCTGCCACTCCGAAGCCCCGAAGCTCCTGGCAGCCAGGAGGAGATTGTAAGGGGTGGTTTTTACCCCGTCGCGCGTATTAATCAATATCGGGAAGACCGCCCCGAGAAAAATGATCCCGACCTTGGAGAGGATACCGATCCCTAACCAGATAATGACCAGGGGCAAAAGGGCGACGCGCGGGGTAGCGTTCATGGCGTTGATAAACGGATCAAAGACGTAGGACACCCTTTTGTACCAGCCACACGCAATGCCAAAGGGGACTGCGAACAGTACCGACAGCGCATATCCCCATGCAAACTCGACACTGCTCACGTAGAGGTCATTATAGATCTCCCCGGAAACGAACAGCCCGACTGCCGCCTTCCAAACGAAAGAAGGCGCGCTCATGAACATGGGGTTGATCAGTTGGAAGGTGCTTCCGACCAATTCCCAAATGGTGAGAAAGATGACTACCGCGGTGGTTCCCAAAATCTTCTTTTCCTGGGTGAGGTAGAACCTATAAAGCCAGGAAGCTTCGGCCACTCTAACGTCTAACAATAGCTCTTCAGCCGTCTGATCGGCCATAATTTTACCCTCCTTAAACGAAAGCCGCACTGGGCTCGTTTTCTGCCATTTCCCTAACAAAAGGCTTCCTAAATGTCAACCTAAATGTCGATAGGGTCGCTTGCACGGGATCTCTCTCTTTCAAGGCGTTAACAACCCACCCTTTAGGGCTTCGTATAGACTCGTTACTTCTCAAGTCCCGCCGCCTCCGTTTCGCAACCGAAATTCGATCCTCTGCCCTCAGATTAGGAGGCTGGACCGCAGCTCTCACTCAGCAACGAAGACGCCAAAATCATCCCGAACGGAGCGATTGATTTTTTGCTCGACAAGGCGATTTTTTGCTTTACTTTTCAGCCCGTTTTAGGTAGAATTTATACAGGTTGAAAGTCATTCTAACTCCTTAACTTTACAGGGAAATTTTTTAGCCGCTCCCAAAGGAACGCATGGCCGAAAACAAAACCCCGCCTCAAGCAGACTACAACGCCGACAACATCAAAGTTCTCGAAGGCCTGGACGCGGTAAAAAAACGTCCCGGAATGTACATCGGAGACACCGGCGAGCGGGGCCTGCACCATCTCGTCTTTGAAGTCGTCGACAATTCGATCGACGAATCTCTCGCCGGATTCTGCGACCGGATCGAAGTCACGATCCACATCGACAACAGCGTGACGGTGATCGACAACGGGCGCGGCATTCCGGTCGACCTCCACCCGACCGAGAAAAAATCCGCCGCCGAGGTCGTGCTGACCAAACTGCACGCCGGCGGCAAGTTCGACAAGGCGTCGTATAAAGTTTCCGGCGGGCTGCACGGCGTGGGGCTTTCCGTCGTGAACGCTCTGTCGGAGTCCCTGGAGGTGGAAATAAAGCGCGACGGCAAAGTCTACCAGCAGAACTACAAGCGAGGCGCGCCACAAGGGGATCTGAAAGAGGTCGGAACCTCCAAGGAGAGAGGGACGCGCGTCACCTTCCGGCCCGACTCTCAGGTCTTCGAATCCCTTGAGTTCAGCTTCGATATCCTTTCCCAGCGGCTGCGCGAGCTCGCCTTCTTGAACAAGGGCGTGCGGATCACCATCGAGGACGAGCGGAGCCAGAAAAAGCACGAGCTGTTCTACAAGGGCGGGCTTACTTCCTTTGTCGAACATTTAAACCGCGCCAAAACGGCGATCCACCCCCACGTGATTTATCTCGAGGGAGAAAAAGACGGGGTTGCCGTCGAGATCGCGCTGCAGTGGAACGACGGCTACACGGAGAACACCTTCTCCTTCGCCAACAACATCAATACGATCGAGGGCGGCACCCACCTGATCGGCTTTAAATCCGCGCTGACGCGGACGATCAACAGCTATGCGACCGACAACGCCCTGCTCAAAAAGGACGAAGAGAATCTTCAGGGAGAAGATGTTCGCGAGGGGCTCACCGCGGTCATCAGCGTGAAGGTCCCCGAGCCGCAGTTCGAAGGGCAGACCAAGACCAAGCTGGGAAACAGCGAAGTCAAAGGCATCGTCGAGGCGCTGCTCAACGAGAAGCTGGGCAGCTATTGCGCGGAGCACCCCGGAGACGCCAAAAAGATCGTCATGAAAGGGATCGAGGCGGCCCGGGTCCGCGAAGCAACCCGCAAGGCGAAAGATCTGGCGCGGCGCAAAGGCGCGCTCGACTCCGGCTCGCTGCCCGGGAAACTGGCGGACTGTCAAGAGCAGGACCCGGCGCTGTGTGAACTCTATCTCGTCGAGGGAGACTCCGCCGGGGGGTCGGCGAAACAGGGGCGCGACCGCCGCTTCCAGGCGATATTGCCTCTCAAGGGAAAAATCTTGAACGTTGAGAAGGCGCGCTTCGACAAGATGCTCTCCTCCCAGGAAATCCGCTTGATGATTACCGCCTTGGGAACGGGAGTCAAGGAGGACTACGACCCAGCCAAGCTGCGCTATCATTCGATCATCATCATGACCGACGCGGACGTGGACGGCTCCCACATCCGGACGCTGCTGCTCACCTTTTTCTACCGCCAGATGCCCGACCTCGTGGAGAAGGGCCACCTGTTGATCGCCCAGCCTCCCCTCTACAAGATCAAGCGGGGCAAGCAGGATCGCTATCTCAAAGACGAGAACAGCCTGGAAGATTACCTGATCGAGATCGGCACCGAAAACGTGCGCGTGCGCGCTGAAATCGGCGTCGGCCACGGCCTGGCGGGCCAGCCGCTCCAGGCTTTTATCAAGAAGGTGCTCAGGTGGGAGAAGCTGATGGCGACGGCGTCGCGCAAGAGGAGAAGCCGCGCGCTGCTCGAAGCCGTTCTGCTCGAAGACGAGCTTGGCGAAGAGACGTTGAAGGACGCAAAGGCGCTTAAAAAAATCCAGTCGCGACTGGCCTCCTACATCAATCTGATGGCGCCGGAGGAGGCCCCGCTCTCCTGCGTTCTGCAAGAGGATCCGGAACATAACTGCCACAAGCTCGTTTGCGCAACGCGCTCGAACGGGACGGGACTCAGAACCGTCATCGACCGCGAGCTTTTGACGAGTCCAGAATTCAAGGAGATCAGGCGGCTGTTCAACGACTTAACCTCGGCCGGAAATCCCCCATACGTGCTTGAGAATGGCGCAGAGCCGACCCGGGTCCGCACGCTCAAGGAACTGCTGGACTACATCATGGAGGGCGGCAAGAAGGGCCAGTACATCCAACGCTACAAAGGACTCGGCGAGATGAATCCCGAGCAGCTCTGGGAAACCACGATGAATCCCGAGGCCCGGGTGCTGCTCCAGGTCAGGATCGAAGACGCCGTCGAGGCCAACGATATCTTCTCCACGCTGATGGGCGACGAGGTTGAGCCCAGGCGCAAGTTCATTGAGGACCATGCCCTCACCGTCAAAAACCTCGATATCTAGTCCGAAAACCGTTCAAAACGCTTTGAACCATTTGAACAACTTTGAACGGCTTTAGCGTCTTATGGAAGCCACGATAAAACAGCAGAGAGTCCCGGTCTATATCGAAGACGAGATGCGCCAGTCCTACATGGACTACGCGATGAGCGTCATCATCGGCCGCGCCCTGCCAGATGTCCGCGACGGGCTCAAACCGGTCCACCGCCGCGTGCTCTACGCCATGTACGACATGGGCAATACCTGGGACAAGCCGTATAAAAAATCCGCTCGGCTGGTCGGCGACGTGATCGGCAAGTACCATCCCCACGGCGACGTGGCGGTTTACGACACCATCGTGCGCCTGGCCCAGACTTTCTCCATGCGCTACCCGCTGGTCGACGGCCAGGGAAATTTCGGCTCGATCGACGGCGATCCGCCCGCGGCCATGCGCTACACCGAGATCCGCATGGCGCAGCTCGCCGAGGAGCTGCTCGCCGATCTCGAAAAGGAGACCGTCGACTTCATCCCCAACTACGACGACTCGCTCAAAGAGCCGACGGTCCTCCCCGCGCGCATCCCCAACCTGCTGGTCAACGGCGCCTCCGGCATCGCGGTCGGCATGGCCACCAACATCCCGCCGCACAACCTGGGCGAGGTGGTGGACGGCCTGGTCGCCCTGATCGAGAAACCCGACCTGTCGATTAAAGAGCTGATGAAATTTATTCCGGGCCCCGACTTTCCCACCGCCGGCTTTATCCACGGCAGGGAGGCGATCGTTCAGGCCTACCATGAGGGCAAGGGCATTATTCAGATGCGCGGCAAGGCCTTCACCGAGACGGTCAAGCGCACGGGGAAAGAGCAGATCGTCATCAGCGAGATCCCCTTCATGGTCAACAAGACCCGCCTGATCGAGCAGATCGCCGAGCTGGTGCAGGAGAAAAAGGTCGAAGGGATCAGCGACCTGCGCGACGAATCCGACCGCGAGGGGATGCGGATCGTGATCGAGCTCAAGCGCGACGCCGTCGCCGAGATCGTGATCAACCAGCTCTACAAGCACACCGCGCTGCAGGACTCGTTCGGCGTCAACATGCTGGCGATCGTCGAGGGGCGGCCTAAGCTGCTAAATCTCAAAGACGCGCTCAAGTGCTTCCTGGACCATCGCAGAGAGGTCGTGACCCGGCGCACCGCTTACGACCTGCGCAAGGCCGAAGAGCGGCTCCATATCCTCGAAGGGTTGAAGATCGCGCTGGACCATCTGGACGCCGTGATCGCGCTGATCCGCCGCTCGCAGGATCCCAAAATCGCCAAAGAAGGATTGATGCAGAGCTTCGGTCTCACCGAGATCCAGGCGCAGGCGATCCTCGACATGCGGTTGCAGCGCCTGACCGGTCTGGAGCGCGACAAGATCCTCCAGGAACATAAAGAGACGCTCGAGCTCATCGCCAAGCTCCAGGCGATTTTGGCCGACGAGAAAGAGATCTACCGCATCATCGTGGAGGAGCTGAAGGATATCAAAGAGCGCTACGGCGACGCGCGCCGGACGCAGATCGTCGACCGCACGGAAGAAATCTCTATCGAAGATATGATCGTGGAAGAGGACATGGTGGTCACGATCTCCCACGAGGGCTACCTCAAGCGCAACCCGGCGGCGCTCTACCGCGCGCAGCGGCGCGGCGGCAAAGGAAAGATCGGCACGACCACCCGCGAAGAGGACTTTGTCGAGTACCTCTTTGTCGCCTCCACGCACTCCTATATTCTCTTCTTCACCACGATCGGCAAAGTTTACTGGATCAAGGTCCACGAGCTGCCCCAGGCCGGCCGGGCCGCCAGGGGGAAGCCGATCGTCAACCTGCTGCAGCTGGAACAGGGGGAAAAAGTATCGGCTTTCCTCTCGGTCCGCGAGTTCCAGGAAGGGCGCTGCGTGGTCTTTGCCACCAAAAAAGGACTTGTCAAGAAGACGGAGCTGATGGCCTATTCCAATCCTCGCCCCAGCGGCATCCGCGGCATCGCCCTGGAGCAGGGCGACGAGGTGATCGGCGTCCGCCTGACCGACGGCAACCAGGAGATCGTCCTCTCCACCCTGGACGGCCAGTCGATTCGTTTCAAGGAAGTCCAGGTCAGGCCCACCGGCCGCGTCGCCTACGGGGTCGTGGGAATGCATCTCGACCAGGGAGACGAGGTCGTCAGCATCGAGATCCTGAGCCTTGGCGCCAATATTCTGACCGTATCGGAAAACGGCTACGGCAAGCGCACGCCGATGGAGGAGTACCGGCTGCAATCGCGCGGCGGCAAGGGCATTATCACCATGAAGACGACCGACAAGACCGGCCGCGTGGTCGGCGTGCAACAGGTGACCGATGAGGACCAGCTCATGCTGGTCACCAACAACGGCAAAATCATTCGCATGCGGGTCAAGGATATCAGCGTCATCGGCCGCAACACCCAGGGCGTCCACCTGATCGACCTGGAGGAAGGCGAGCGGGTCGTCTCCCTCGCGCGAGTGGCGGAAAAGGAAGAAGAGGAAGAGGAGCAGTCGTGATCCGTGCTCGTTGCTCGTGATCGTGCGCGTAAATAGGATTTCGGACCTGTCAGAATAGAGACGATCCGGACGAGCACGAACCACGAACACGAGAGCAGGTTATGGGCGGCAGGGCAATCGGGGTGATCGGGGCCGGCGGCTGGGGAACGGCGCTGGCCAAGCTTCTTTGCGAGAAAGGCCATGACGTTACCCTCTGGTGCCACGGCGAGCGAACCTACCGGGAGATTCAAGAAACCAAAGAAAATCGGAGCTATCTTCCCGGAATCCCGCTTCCCCCTGCCCTTAAGATCACTCGCTCGCTGAAAGAAGCCGCCGCGGATAAAAGTATTCTGTTCTGCGCCGTTCCATCCCACGCCGTCCGCGAAGTGATGCGGAGCGCCGCAGCCTACATCGCGGCCGATGCCGTTCTGGTCTGCGCCACCAAGGGCATGGACGAAGAGAAGCGCGTCCCCATGGGTGAGGTGTTGGGCGAGATCTTCGGCCCCGGCAGCGGCCTCAGGCTGGCCTTCTTGTCCGGCCCGACGTTCGCGCTCGAAGTGGCGCGGGGCTTGCCGGCCGCGATGACGGTAGCGGCTGAGAACGAGGCAGTCGCGAAAGACGCGCAGGAGATATTGAGCACGCAAAACCTCAGGATCTACACGTCGAAAGACGTGATCGGCGTGCAAATGGGCGGGGTGGTAAAAAACGTGATAGCCATCGCCGCGGGGATCAGCGACGGCCTGGGGTTGGGTTTCAACGCGCGCGCCGCCCTTGTCACCCGCGGCCTGGCGGAGATGACCCGGCTCGCGGTCAAAATGGGCGCGGATCCCCTGACGCTGTCGGGGCTCCCCGGTTTGGGAGATTTGATTTTGACCTGCACCGGCGAGCTGAGCCGCAATCGCGCGGTCGGCATGCAAATCGCGCAGGGCAAGGGACTCGACGACATTCTCGGCGGCATGCGCATGGTGGCAGAGGGCGTAAAAAACACCCGCTCGGTTTACCTCCTGGCCGGGCGTCTCGGCGTCGAGATGCCGATCGTGGAGCAGATGCACCTGGTCCTCTACGAAGGGAAACCCCCCGGGAACGCCGTCCGCGATCTGATGCAGCGCTCGCTCAAGGCGGAGCTCGCCTAGCCATCGCAAATTTGACAAACCGGGCCCCGTATGATTCAAGTTAAAAGTTGGCTGATGCGACGGACTAAAGGACACTGACAATGAAGAGAACTTATCAACCGAGCAATATAAGACGGAAACGAACGCATGGATTCCTGACCCGGATGGCGACTCCGGGGGGACGCAACGTTTTGCGGCGGCGGCGGGCCAAAGGGCGCAAAAGACTCACCGTGACCGTGCCGGCCAAGCGCCCGCGGACCTGAGGGGTCTGTTTCGGGCTCAGCGGCGGGTAGGAGTTCACGAGCAACGAAAAGGATGGAAGCGCGTCCGGCCTCTGCGGATCCGCTATGGCTGTGGGCGGCGAGAGTTTTCCCAAAGGAGCGCGGCTTACCAGACGCTCCGAGTTTTTAGCTCTCTCGCGGCGGGGAAAAAAGCTTCACACCCCTCACTTCGTCGTGCTTACCCAACCGAACGATCGAGGTGAAAGCAGGCTCGGCATCACCGTCACCACGCGGGTGGGCAACTCCGTCACGCGCAATCTCATCAAGCGGCGGGTGCGGGAATTTTTTCGCCGCGCGCGCGGCGGCCTCCGTTCGGCTGAGGATTTCGTGATCATCGCCAAGCAAGGCGCCCAGACTCTCTCCCTCGCTCAAGTCGCCGCCGAACTTACGAGCGCTTTGAGCCGGGAGAGAAATCGGACAAGCAGTGGACAGATTAAGTAGACAAGTTTTGATTCTTTTGCTGAGAGGATACCGGATATTGATATCTCCCCTGCTGCCGCGCTCGTGCCGCTTTTTTCCCAGCTGCTCCGCCTATGCCGCGGAGGCGATCGAGCGACTCGGAGTCGGACGCGGCGCCCGGTTGACCCTCGCGCGGCTCCTGCGCTGCCACCCAGGACATCCGGGAGGCTACGATCCGGTCCCCTAAGACCGTTCCTATGGCCTATGGAAAAACGCGCGCTCATCGCAGTGGTTCTTTCTCTGCTGATCCTGATCCTTTATCAGGAATGGATGACACGGCAGTACGGCACGTCGCCGCCTCCGGTCCAGGAAAGTCAGCAAGCAGAGAAGACCGCGGAGAAAGTCGCGCCGGCCGCGCCCAAACCCCAACCGAAAGTTGAGGTAGCTAAAGCGCCGATCCCTGCGAAGCCGCAATCTGTTAAAGAGGTTAGAGTCGAGACGGACCACTACGTCGCGATCTTCACCAGCCGGGGCGCGAGGCTCAAAAGCTTCAAGTTCAAACAGTACCGCACCGCCGCGGATCAAAAGAGCCCGCCGTTTGACCTGGTATCGTCGAATACCGCCATTCCGCTCCCACTGGGACTCCAACTGTCAGGCGCCAAGACGTTGACCGATGAAGGGTTGGTTTATGCCATCGAAGGAGCCGATCTGAGACTCTCCGGAGACGGGCAGGGGACGCTCCGGTTTCAAGCGCAGACTCCCCGCAGGACAGCGGTGAGAAAGGAATTTACGTTCACCGGCTCCAGTTATGCAATTCGCATGACGGTCTCAGCTCAAGGCGGCGACGCGACCGGTGCGCCGGAAGTGCTCCTCACCTCGCAGGTCCCGGCGAACGGTCCCCATCAAGACGCGCCCTTCGAGGGGTTTCTGGCGCAAGTGGGCGGCAAGACAGTGCGGGAGCATGGCGAGGCCCTGGCCAAAGGGGTAGAACTGAGCGGCGCGGTGTCGTGGGCGGGATTCGGCCATACTTATTTCCTGTTCGCCGTGCTGCCCGAAGGCGGCAAAGAGCAGAAAGTCGCCGTGACGCAGACCGGACCGGCGGTCACGATGAAGATCGGCGCCCAGGCCCAAGGAAGCGGCGAAACCAGCGCCGTCCACACACTCTTCATCGGCCCCAAGCAACTCGATACGCTAAAGAGCATCAACCGCGGCCTGGAGCATGCCATCGACTTCGGCTACTTCGGCTTTGTTTCCATACCCCTGCTGTATGCCCTGCATTTTTCCCACCAGTTCACGAGCAGCTACGGTATCGACATCATCCTGCTGACGATTTTGATAAAGCTCCTCACGGCGCCCCTCACGCACAAGAGCTTTGCGTCGATGAAGCAGATGCAGAAGCTCCAGCCCCAGATGGAGCGACTCAAGGAGAAGTTTAAAGACGAGAAGGAAAAGCTCAACAAGGAGATCATGGAGCTTTACCGCCGCAACAAGGTCAACCCTTTCGGCGGCTGCCTGCCGATGCTGCTCCAGTTTCCGGTCTTCATCGGCCTCTACAACGCCCTGCAGACGCCGATCGAGCTGCGCCACGCGCCGTTCCTCTGGATCGCCGACCTGTCGCGGCCCGATTGGGAAGCTCTGCCTTTCACACTCAGCGGTTGGAGCTTGGGCATCCCTATTCTCACATTGCTCATGGGCGCGAGCATGTTCGTGCAACAGTGGATGACGCCCAGCGCGGGCGATCCCAACCAGCGGCGGATGATGCTCATGATGCCGCTCATCTTTACGTTTATGTTCATCAACTTTCCGTCCGGCTTGACAATCTACTGGCTGGTCAACAACATTCTCACCATCGCGCAGCAATACCTGATCAGCCGGAAGGAGTCCTAGCCGCCTCCAGCTTAAGGTATAGCGTTGAAAAACTCTGTTTCCAGGCCGGTCAAAAAGGTCCCAGATACAAGGCGTGCGAGGGGCGACGAGCGCAGGCGTACTCTTTGCAGTACGTCGAGCGAAGTCGCCCGAGCGCAACGAAGTAGATGGGCCTTTTTCAACGGCCTGTGAGGTGTCTTCCATGGAGCAGGTTGAAACCGAGGGAAACACCATCGACGAAGCGATAGCGAAGGCGCTGAAGAAACTCGGCGTTGAGCGCGACCAGATCACCGTGGAGATCCTGGCGGAAGGAAAAAAGGGAATCTTCGGCTTGGGGGCGAAGAAGGCCCGGGTCCGCGCGTTGTTGCGAAAAAGCCTGGCCCCGGACGAGGGCGAAGCGCATGCGGAGGAGGCGCCCGGCCGCAAGAGAAAGATCACCGAGGGCGAGCTTGCCGCAGCCGCTCAGAGGGGCAAAGAGGTTCTGGAGGAGATCCTCAGGCAGATGGAGATCGCCGCCACCGTCGAGATCAAGCCCGGCGGCGCTCCCGATGAGGCCCTGTTGGATATTCACTGCGACTGCGGCGGCCTGCTCATCGGCCGCCGGGGACAGACGCTCGAAGCCCTGCAATATCTCGTGACGCGGATCGTTAGCGACAGACAGGGGAGAGATGGCCCTCAACTCATCATCGACACCGAAAACTACCAGGAGCACCGGCGCAAGGGGCTGGAAGATCTGGCGCTACGGCTCGGAGAAAAGGCCAAGCGCCAAAGAAAAACCGTTACCGTCGATCCGTTGGACGCCGCCGACCGGCGCATCGTTCAAGCCGCTCTTCAAGACGACCCATGGCTGACGACCAAGAGTCTCGGCATGGGGGCCTACCGCCGCATGCTGATCATTCCCGAAGGCGACCGGAAGAGAAAAGAAGACGAGCCGCCGCAGACTCCTGCCGGTAAACCGGAACCTAAGGAGCAGAAGTAACCGCCCGTGGGTCGCTGGTGCAGTGTCCCTAACGCTTCGTTACAATTCGGTTCGTGCTGAGCGTGCCTGTCCTGAGCCCTTCGACTTCGCTCAGGATAGACTCCGCCGCAGGGTCGAAGCACGTCCCACTTTTTCAGTATCCTGCTAAGGGTGCGGAGTGATATTCAGCAGGTAGTAGGTATCGCCTTCGATTTGAAAATAAAAGCGCCATCCTCCGTTGACTCTGGCCTGCCAGATATCACGAGCCTCATCGTACTTCTTAGCTCGAAGCGAAGGGTGGCGAAGATTTTGAAGCAAAAGAACTATCTTGCGCTCAACGGCCCTTTGAACATGAAGTGGAGCATCGGCATAATTACGCAGAAAGAGCTGGGACCGGCGGAGTTGCATCAGCTCGTTTTCTTGAGCTTCCTCGCGTCTCGGCGAAGCGCGCGAATGAAAGCATGGGCCGACGTAAAGGGGCGGGATACTTTACCGGCTTTGATTTCCTCCAGCGCCGTCTCAATGTCGGAGTCAACCACGCTCTTTGGAGTAAGAGTGATTTTCCCTCCTTCCGCTTTCGCCTCAAGGACATCTCCCACTTCCAAGTGAGCCTTTTCCCGGAGTTCGGCCGGAAGGGTAACTTGATATTTCTCGTTTACTCTAACACGCGCCATGAATGTCGATCCTCCATCGGCTAGAAAATTTGAAACCCTTTGGCCCGCTTATTCTATGGTTTCGAGTCGTGTGCCAAATGATAACACCGATCCAAAAAAAACAAAACTATAGAGGATTTTCATGGATTTATCGTTTGGCGGCTTCAGGTGGTCAAAAAAGAGAAAAGTGGAGACACAAAACAAAAAATTTCCTTGACAGCCTGGCGATGACTGGCGCTATCATGCGCCAAGTGGAGAACTGCGCCTACCTGGATATCGAAACCACCAGCCTCAGTCCGGCCGACGGAGAGTTGACGGTCGTCGGCGTGTATTTGCACAACGGGAGCGAGGGGAAGATGGTCCAGTTGGTCGGCGGCGAGATCTCCGACGTCAGGCTGGATGAAATCACCGAGAACATCCAAACCCTCTATACCTATAACGGCGCGCGCTTCGATCTCCCCTACATCAAAGCCAAGCTCGGTCTCGATCTCACCCAGCGCCGCGTCCACCGCGACCTCATGTACGATTGTTGGCGGAACAACCTCTACGGCGGTTTGAAGGCTGTCGAAAGACAACTCGGCATCCGGCGACAGACCGCCGGCATCGACGGCCGGATGGCAGTCCGGCTCTGGTGGGATTACCAGCGCTGTGGCGATGTAACGTTGCTGGAAATCCTGTTGAAGTACAACCGCGAGGACGTGCTGAGCCTGAAAATGCTGCGAAATAAACTGCGTGTCTGACGGGGGCCTGAACGTGTCTCGATATCTTGTCTTCATTTACGGCCTGGGTGCATACGTTATCTCCGTTGCAACGCTCCTCTGCTTAGTCGGCTTCGTCGGGAACCTCTTCGTCGCCAAGTCGATCGATTCCGGCTTCGAGGAGCCTTCCGGCGAGGCGCTGCTCACGAACCTTTTCTGGCTTGGCCTGTTCGCCGTTCAGCACAGCGTCATGGCGCGGTCGGGATTCAAGAAGTGGTGGACGCGCATCATTCCGGCTCCCGTCGAGCGTAGCACGTATGTGCTGATCGCAAGCCTCGTGTTACTGCTGCTCTTTCGAAATTGGGCGCCCATGCCCGGCGTCGTTTGGGAGATCGACAGCCCGGCCGGCCAGCGCATTGTCGAATTACTGTTCTGGACCGGCTGGCTGACCGTACTCTCTGCTACATTTTCGATCGATCACTCCGACCTCTTCGGCCTCCGGCAGCTCCGTCACTACTTCCGGGGCGAGCCGTACACGCCGGTCAAATTCAAGATGCCTCTACTCTACCGCTGCGTGCGCCACCCGACGATGCTGGGCTTTTTGATCGCCTTCTGGGCCACGCCGGTGATGACCGCCGGCCATCTGCTCTTCGCCGCCGCCGCCACGGCATACATTTTTCTCGGCATTTCGTTCGAGGAACGCGACCTCACAGCAAGGTTCGGCGAGGCCTATCGGGAATACCGCCGCCGCATCCCGATGATCTTTCCGCTGCCACGGAAGAAGTAGGCAGCCGGCAGCTCGCAGCAGGCAGGCCGGGATAGCTGGCTTACCACCGCCTACCTCCAGCCTTCTACCTCTATCCGTTGGTTGAGCAAATTTTACACGTCTTTTTCCTTTGCCAATTCCAAATTTCATTGTAGGATCGACCCAGTTCGCACCGTCCTCCGACCGGTCAACTATCGCATCTTTTGGTTTTGGAGAAACATACGTGGAAATCATTACGAGATTGACAAGCAGCCGGGATGTGGCAACGTCGATCCTGCGGGTTTACCGATGAAAGGCGACACTTGGAGCGCATGCTCAGTGACGTCATTGAACTGATCCTCCGCGTTTTATGGCAACGGTAGCGCAGACCTCCAGATACGGAGATCCATGGACGAGAGAAGAGTTGATTCTGACGTTTGATCTTTACTGTCGAATTCCGTTTCAGAAAACCAAAGCAAGCAATCCGGAAGTCCAAAGACTTGCAACTCTGCTTGGCAGAACCCCGGCATCCGTTGCAAGGAAACTCGGCAATTTTGGTGCCTTTGATCCGGTTCTCCGCGCCGCGCGGATCACGGGTTTAGTCCATACCGGCAAGCTTGATCGCAAGATATGGGAGGAGTTCCACGGGGATTGGAGCGCGTTAGTTTGGGAAGCCAGCAAGCTCAGGCGATCATTCGAAGAACGACGTGGCGAACCGCCGGTTCTCCGTCGGCCTTC
Source organism: Deltaproteobacteria bacterium RIFCSPLOWO2_12_FULL_60_19 (assembly GCA_001798595.1). Classification (GTDB taxonomy): domain Bacteria; phylum Desulfobacterota; class Binatia; order UBA9968; family UBA9968; genus 2-12-FULL-60-19. The sequence continues at coordinate 15,776 of MGSS01000148.1, forward strand.
CGGTCCATCGGAAACTTTTCGAATGAGTAAACAAAGAATTCACCAAACGTTCTTTCGTGAAGCAGTCATGAGCAGCTATGACGAAACGTGTTGCGTCACGGGTTTGCGAATCCGTGAGTGCTTGATTGCAAGCCATATCGTCCCTTGGAGTATAGACGAAGAGCACCGAGCGGATCCCACCAATGGACTCTGCTTGAGTTCAACATTTGATCGTCTTTTCGATGCAGGATTGATAACGATCAGTGCGGATCTTCGTGTCCGTGTTGCGGAAGTTATCCTGAGACCAAAAACTCCAAAAACGAAAGAATTGGTCGGCAAATATAACGGAAAGCCGATGATTGTGCCTAAACGTTTCATGCCTTCGGCAGAGAGGCTCCAATGGCATCGGTCAAATGTGTTTAAGGGATAAGAATCTAAGAACGAGAGGAGAGTAGCTCAATGAATGAAGGTGAATACGTAGATTCACTTGTAAGCGAATACGCGAGTCTTCTACACGGAAGATTGTCCAACGATCCTCAGACCAAACACGATGAAACAGGCATTGTTGAGGACTTAGCAAGCTCGGCAGATTGGAGTACGTCCGGTGCACATGAGCTGATGAAGCTTGCAGCTGATTGGCCAATTGAACAGTCGTCTATGGCTTTTGCGGAGGGACTCCTCCGGTCGCTTGGTTTTGATCAGCCATCCCTGGTATATTCGGTGCGTAGAACTGGGAATAAAAAAGCTTGATTGACATTGACAAACAGATCGCCTACTGGCGGGATGGTGCCGAGGAGGTTTTCCAATGGTTGATCCAACTGTTGTAACGGTGGTTCGAAATTATCTCCAAACTTTACATGATTATGGGCTTGAAGTGCGTTTTGGGGTTGTCTTTGGATCGTGGGGTCATGGCAAAGCCGACGAATGGAGCGATATTGATCTCCTGGTTGTTTCTCCCCGTTTTGATAACCAGCGCAACCGCCGGGACGTGGATTTGCTATGGCGTCTGGCCGCTAGGAGCGATAGCCGGATTGAGCCCATTCCCTGCGGTGAGCGACAATGGCTGGAGGACAACAGCAGCGCCATTGTGGAAATTGCGCGTCGTGAAGGAGAACCGATACACCTTCCGGGCCAAGATAACGTCGTGGATGCGCAAAACAAGTAGATAGCGGCGCTACAATTGACTGACCTCATTCCACCCCAACAATCGGGGGCAGGCCTGACAATTGACCTATTGTGGTGAACGCTCCAGTCAAATCCAGCAGAGTTCCGGGGCGGGAAAGAGCGCGTCCCGCAGATTTGGCAGAAGCCTTCTGCCAAATTACCGACCGCCGCGAAGCCGTTACGGTCGCATCCTGACCTTTGTACTTCGATCAGGTGATCTCGGCGTCATAGGGTACGTTGTTGACTAGCTTGACTGGCTAGAGCAGGCGGACGCCTGCTCTCCTCTGCCCTCTCCGCCGCTCATTTCTTCGTCACTTTCGCCTCTGACGGAAGAGCTACACCGCGGATATCAACGGCAACACGCTCACCGGAGCAGGACGGAGCTTTGCCTGGACGCCTGACAACCGTATCGATTCCGTCTCTTGACGAGCGATGGCTCTTTTTCAGCGGCCTGAGCCTCATTTGACTCCCTTTCTCAGTGTCCATATAGTGATCCCGTGATTACGCGGCGTAAAACCCGGCAAATCCGGCTCGGAAAGGTCAAAATCGGCGGCGATGCGCCGGTCACGGTCCAATCGATGACCAAGACCGACACGCGCGACGCGCGCGCCACCGTGGACCAGATCTGGGCTTTGGAGGCGGCGGGCTGCGACATCGTGCGAGTGGCGGTGCCGGTGCGCGAGGCGGCGGAACAACTGGGCGAGATCAAAAGAAAAATCCGCATTCCGCTGGTCGCCGACATCCATTTTAACTACAAGCTCGCCCTGATCGCCCTGGAGCAAGGGGTGGACGGCTTGCGGCTCAATCCCGGAAATATCGGCGAGCGCTGGTGCGTCGAGGAGGTGATTAAATCCGCCTCCGAGCGCAGAATCCCGATCCGCATCGGCGTCAACGCCGGCTCTCTTGAAAAAGACCTGCTGAAAAAATATGACGGGCCGACGGCCGAGGGCATGGTCGAGAGCGCGCTGCGTCACATCGGCATTTTGGAAGATCTCGGATACGAGGAGATCAAAGTCTCGCTCAAGGCGTCCGATCCCCTGATGATGATCGAGGCCTATCGCATGCTGGCGGACAAAGTGGACTATCCCCTTCACCTGGGCGTCACGGAGGCCGGAACTCCCGCCACCGGGACCATTAAATCCTCGGTCGGCATCGGGACGCTGTTGGCCGAGGGGATCGGCGACACCATCCGCGTCTCGCTTTCCGCCGATCCGGTCGAAGAGGTGCGGGTCGGGATGGAGATTCTAAAGTCGCTGGGACTGCGCACGCATGGAATGACCTTTGTCGCCTGCCCTTCCTGCGGGCGCGCCGACATCGACTTGATCGGATTGGCGCGGGAGGTGGAACAGCGGATGATGCCGTTCGCCAACAAAGACATTCACGTCGCGGTCATGGGATGCGAGGTGAACGGCCCCGGCGAGGCGCGCGCCGCCGACCTGGGAGTGGCCGGGGGAAAAGGCATCGGCCTGATTTTTAAAAAAGGCTGCGTCATCCGCAAAGTGCCGGAGGCGCAGATCGTCGACGCCTTGATGGAGGAAGTGGCGAGACTCGTCGCGGAGAAAGAAGCCGAAGCAGGAGCCGCCGTCGCGGACAACTAACCGCCCTTCTGCGGCAATCGTCAACACGCCGAGCGCAACTATAACTACCGTCCGCCTGGGGGTCTCTCGGAAGGCCTACGCGTGGGACGAGGAGTATCAATCGTAGGTCCGGGCTACTCTCACCTCGCCGGCGCAGCGCAATAACGACGTATCGCGTAGGCCTGGAGAGAGATTCCCGGGCGGACGGCTGGAACGCGAGCCTTTTTCACCGACCTGCTAAAAAACAACCATGCGCTGGACCACTACCCTTATTCCCACTCTCAAAGAGGACCCCGCCGACGCCGAGACCGTGAGCCACAAGCTGCTCGTGCGCGCCGGCATGATCCGCCAGGTGAGCCGCGGGATCTACGACTACCTGCCGCTGGCGTTGAAAGTCATCCGCAAGATCGAAACGATCGTCCGCGAGGAGATGGACCGCGCGGGGGCGCAGGAGCTTTTGCTGCCGATCGCCTCGCCGGCGGAGCTGTGGCAGGAAAGCGGCCGCTGGGAGGTTTACGGCAAGGAGCTGGTCCGCTTCAAAGATCGCCACGAGCGCGATTTTTGCCTCGGGCCAACCCACGAAGAGCTGATCACCGATCTCGTGCGCCGGGCCGTTCGCTCCTACCGCGAGCTGCCTTTTAATCTTTACCAGATCCAGACCAAGTTCCGCGATGAGGTGCGCCCGCGATTCGGTCTGATGCGCGGCCGCGAGTTCATCATGAAGGACGCCTACAGCTTTCACGCGACCGTCGAAGATTGCCGGCGCGAGTATCAGGTGATGTTCCAAGCGTACAATAGGATCTTCACCCGTTGCGGGCTCAAGTTCCGGCCGGTGGAGGCGGACACGGGCGCCATCGGGGGAACGCTGTCGCACGAGTTCCAGGTGCTCGCCGACTCGGGCGAGGATGCCATCGTCAGCTGCAACAGCTGCGAGTACGCGGCGAACGCGCTCAAAGCCGAAGTGAAGCCGCAGCGCCTCTCGGGCCGAAACCTCACGGAAAGCGCGCCTCCGGTCGAGAAAGTTTCCACGCCCGGCAAGAAGAGCGTGGCGGAGGTCGCCGAGTTTCTTGGCCTGGCGCCGGACCGATTCATCAAGACACTCGTCTACAAGGCGGGCGAAGGAGAGTTGGTGGCGGTGTTGGTCCGCGGCGATCACGAGATCAACGATCTGAAGCTCAAAACGGTTCTGGGTTGCGAGAACGTCACGCTGGCGGACGAGCAGGAAATCGAGCGCAAGGCGGGCGTTCCGCCAGGATATATCGGCCCGATCGGCCTTCGCCTGCGAGCGGTCGCGGATCAAGCGATCCAGGGCATGCGCGGCGCGGTCACGGGCGCGAACGAAGCCAACGCGCATCTCGTGGAGGTGGATCAGGAACGGGATTTCACTCCCTCCGCCTTCGCCGATCTCAGACTCGCGACGGCGGGCGATCCCTGTCCGCGCTGCGACCACGGCGCGTTGGAAAGCCACCGCGGCATCGAAGTGGGCCAAATCTTTTATCTGGGGAAAAAATACAGCGAGGCCATGGGCGCAACCTATCTCGACGCCGAAGGCAGAGAGCGGCCGATCGAGATGGGCTGCTACGGTATCGGCATCAGCCGGTTGGCCGCCGCCGCCATCGAGCAGAACCACGACGGGAACGGCATCATCTGGCCCTTTTCCATCGCGCCGGTTCCCGTGCTGCTCCTGCCGATCAACTATAAAGAGGAAAAATCCCGCGACGTGATCGACCGGCTCTACGCCGAGCTCAGCAGCCGTGGGATCGCTGTCCTCCTCGACGACCGCGACGAGCGGCCGGGCGTCAAGTTCAAGGACGCCGACCTGATCGGCATCCCGCTGCGCGTCACCGTCGGCGCCAAGGGGTTGGAGAGAGGATGCGTCGAGGCGCGCTGGCGCAGAGACGGCCGGACGGAAGATATACCGGTCGCCGAGGCGGCGTCGAGAATCGAATCGCTGGTTCGCGAAGGGATGAAACTTTAGCCGATGGCTTCGAACCTCCAGCTTGTGCGCTCGCCCGCTTCCGTCAAAGAGCGGCTGATCGTCGCTCTCGACCTCGACGACCTCGAGCGGGTGAAGGCACTGGTCAAGCTCCTGGCCGGCGAGCTGGGCATGTTCAAAGTCGGCAAGCAGCTCTTCACGCACGCCGGCCCGGCGGTGGTGAAAATGATCGAGGAGATGGAAGGCGAAGTTTTCCTGGATCTCAAATTTCACGACATCCCGACCACCGTCGCCAAGGCGGCGATCGAAGCGACCCGCCTGGGCGTCAAGATGTTCAACGTTCATGCCTCGGGCAGTCTCGAAATGATGCGCCAGACGGCGAAAGAGGTGCGCCGCGTCTGCCGCCAGGAGACCCTGCGCCGGCCGATCATGCTGGCCGTCACCGTGCTCACCAGCCTGGAAAAAAGAGATTTGGAAAGAGTCGGCGTTGACCGGGAGGTGCTGGATCAGGTGGTGCGTCTGGCGTCGCTCAGCCAGGAGGCGGGGATGGACGGGGTCGTCGCCTCGCCGCAAGAGGTAGCCGCGATCCGCGCCGCCTGCGGCAGGCGTTTCGTGATCGTCACGCCGGGAATACGCCCCCGCGGCGGGAAACAGGACGACCAGCGACGCGTGATGACGCCGGCGGAAGCGATTCGGGCCGGAGTGGATTACATCGTCGTCGGCCGGCCCATTACCGAAGCCCAAGACCCTTTGAGCGCCGCGCGGGAGATCGTCGCGGAGATGGCGCACGGCATGGAAGAATAGGAGCGGTCAACTTATATCGAACACGGGGCGTGAATCCCCGTGTTCGACCAAAGGCGAGAGCTGCCGCTTCTCCCCTTTGGAAACCCCATCGGTTTTGTGCCCGCCTCAAGAGGCGGGGTTTACATGGAGATCAGTCATGGCGGATCCGACTCTTCACATCGGTTTCAATCCGGCGCCCAACACGCAGGCGCTGCTGGATCGCGCCGTAGTGCCCAAGGGGATCGACTTGAAAATTCAAAATCGCTTCGGCGAGGGGTTCGACAACGTCGGCGCGCGCCATCGCGCGATCATCGCCGGCGAGCTTGACGGCGGCGAGCTGTCGCTCTCTTCTTTTATTCTGGCCCGCCTGAGAGGCGTGGCGCTGCGCGCCCTGCCGGTGTTTCTCTCGCGGCGCTTTCGCCTACGCTGCATGTATTGCCGGGCGGCCTCTCCGCTCAAGCATCCCTCCGAGCTGGCCGGAAAGAAAGCGACGGTGCACCGCTACAACGCCACGACTCCGGTCTGGCTGAAAGGCATTCTGCAGAACGAATACGGGGTGAAGCCCCAGGACATCGAGTGGCTCGTGGCCGAGCCCGACATCGCTGAGGAGGCGTTTCACCCGCCTCCGTCGGAAGTCCGGGTGCGTTTTATCCCCGACCCGCGCACCCGCGAGCACGCCGTCGAGCTGGTGGAGCGGGGCGAGATCGACGCCGCTCTCGAGCCCTATCCCGATCTCTCGGCCAACCCGAAGTTCCGCTGTCTCCTCCAGGACTCCCGCAAGGCGGAAGAGGATTATTTCCGGCGCACGGGCGCCTACACGCTCAATCACGTCTTGGTCTTGCGCGAAGCGATCGTGAACCGCCACCCGCAGATCGTCGAAAGCATGCTCGCCGCATTTCGCGAGGCGGACGCGACGGCGGATCGATATCGCAGCGAAAAGCAGAAGGAAGAGGCGGCCTGGGAGAGAAAAGTGATGGGCGGCGATTTCGCCTACAGCCTAAAGAAAGGGCCGGCCCGCCGATCGGTCGAGACTCTTTTGCAATACCAGATCCAGCAGGGAATCTTGGACCGGACACCGGATATCGAGGGAATGTTTTTCCCGCAGGCGCTGGATCTTTAGCATTTCCACCCCCGTCGCTCGCCCGCCATTTTTAAAGGCGCGCGCAAAAGATCTCGACGGTCTTCCGAAAAAGAAAAATCACCGTGTCCTTCGGCGAGGCGGAGACTGCGGTCTCCGCCGCGTCCTGGACTGCTTGGGGAGTTACGCTAAAACGCCGCGCAACGTAAAGGGCATCCTCGATATCGATCTCGGTTCCGCGCCGGAGCTTCGCTATAATAAAGTCCACAGGCTGGAGCAGGCGAAGACGCAGGCCGGAGTCTTCAAGCAACACCGAGGCGCGCTCGCGATAACCCGGCGGCATCGCCACCACCGACCATCCGGAAATGTTCTCTCCCAGGTCCGCCGGCACCTGGCGTCCGCGGAGAAATTGCGCCAGGGAGTCCAGGTCTCCCGCCACTTCAGCGTCCACATCTTGGGTGCTACGGTCGGCGTAACCGTAGGCTTGGAGAGCCAGGCCGCCTACCAATAGGAGATCCACGCTCCTGCCGGTATCCTGCACGTATTCCTTGAGGAGGGTAATGAGTTGGCTATGTGTGATCGGCGACAAACTGAAGGACCTCGGCAAAGACTCGGTAGTCTCGGGAGTCGACCGGACCGGCCTCATAAGGCAGAGGTGAACGGGCGAGCACGGAATCGATAAGGCTGCGGTAGGTGTGGTACCAGCGGCACGCTTTGGCATAAGCTTCCCTGACGTCCTCCCGGTCCAGCCACGGAGCAAGGTCGAGTTGGTCATTAACCAGGATTTCCAGCCACAGCAGCCGAATGGCCCTGGGATCTTTTAGCGCATCCTCGAAGGACGCCGCTCCGGTGTATGCTGAGAGGATCTTCAGAGGCCGGCTGTGAACCGAGATGGATTGTGAATCCATAGGCATGAAGTGTAGAGCATCGACCGCATCCTGGCAAGCGCCTCGCCACCCACCTTAAGTTTTCCAAAACCGATAGAAGTGATGGACCGGGCTGTGGCCGGCGCCGACGGCGAAGCCTTTGCGAATGGCTTGCGTGATGTAGCTCTTGGCGTGGGCCACGGCGCTTTCTAACTTCTCCCCTTTCGCCAGGTTCGCGGCAATGGCGGCTGAAAAAGTGCAGCCGGTGCCGTGCGTGTTGGCTGTGCGGATCCGAGGCGCGCTCAACTCGCGGAATTTTTTCCCGTCGTAGAACAGATCCACGGCCGGCCCTTTTCGATGTCCGCCCTTGATGACAACGCTCCTCGCGCCCATCGCGACAATCCGCCTCGCGGCCTCTTTAACCGCTTGAGGCCGTGTCAGTCGAATTCCCGTCAACTGCTCGGCCTCCGGCAGGTTCGGCGTGACGATTGTGGCCAGCGGGATTAGGCGCGATTTGAGCGCGGCGATAGCTTCCGGGCGCAGCAGCAGATCGCCTGACTTGGCGACCATCACGGGATCGACGACGAGATTTTTGAGCCGGTGTTCGCGAATCTTTCCCGCGACGATCTCGATAATCTTGGAGTTCGCCAGCATGCCGGTCTTGAGCGCATCGGCGCCGATGTCCGAAACGACCGCGTCGATCTGCGCCGCGATCAGCTCCGGACTCAACTCGAGGATTTGCGTGACGCCCTTGGTATTTTGCGCCGTGATCGCCGTGATGGCCGACGTGCCAAAGACGCCGAGCGCGGCGAACGTCTTCAGGTCAGCCTGAATCCCCGCTCCCGCCCCTGAGTCGGAACCGGCGATGGTAAGAGCTTTGAAGACTTTTTTCATTTCGACTCATCCTATCAAAGCTTCCAGCCCGATTCATCCTGATTCGAGACGGCCCTTGCCTCCGTCTCCTCGCGAACGTAAGATGCATCCTCGATTGGATCGAAGTACCCGGAGGCGTTGATGGAAGCGATTTCACCTGAGACGATAGCCGCGGCCAACGCCAAGAGTCAGAGGCTCAGGGAATTGGTCCGCGCGCCGGAGATTCTGGTGATGCCGGGGGCGTACGATGTCCTGAGCGCCCTCCTGTTTGAACAGATGGGCTTCAAAGCGATCCAGGGCACCAGCGGCGGCATCGCGGCGGCGCTGGGCTATCCCGACGGCGAGGTGATGAGCCGCGATTTAACCGTCGAGGTCACGGGGCAAATCGCGGCGGCGGTCTCCCCGCCGGTGAATGCCGACGCCGAAAGAGGCTACGGCGACGAGCATAGGATCGGCGAGACCGTGCGCGCGCTCGTCGCCGCCGGTGTCGCGGGGATGAACCTGGAGGACGGCGCGGGGAGCAAACCGGGCGGTGGCCGTGGTTTGGTGAGCATCGACGAGCAATTGCGGAAGATCAACGCAGTCATGGAAACGAAGCGCGCGCTCGGAAGCGACTTTTTTCTCAACGCTCGAGTAGACGCGCTGATGGTGATGACGGAGGATCCCAAGAAGGCGCTCGACGAGGCGATCCGCCGGGGCAACGCCTACGCCGAGGCCGGCGGGGACTGCATCTTTTTCATGCACGCCGCTTCACGCGACGTCATCGTCCGGCTCGTCAAAGAGGTCAAGGCGCCGGTCAGCGTGCTCGCCGGTCCGCAGCATCCGAGCGTGAGCGAGCTGCAGGATTTGGGCGTGGCCCGGGTGAGCTACGGCTCGGCGTTTCTGAAAGCGGCCATCGGCGCAACGCGCCGATTGGCCAGGGAGATTCAAACCCAGGGAACCGTTACAACACTTAAGGACGCGATGCAGACGCCCGAGATCGCGGCCCTGGTCGCAAGAAAGAAAAAATGATGAAAAACGGAACTGTCGTCTCTATCCACATCGCGGGCGGCGCGGCGGCGCCGATGAAAGAAGTCGCCGAAGTCCGCACAGTGGCCGGTCAAGGCATCGAAGGAGACCGCTACTTCAGCCAGGCGGGAACATATTCCCACCAGGGAGGCTCAAGCCGCCATGTCACTCTCATCGAGATCGAAGCGGTTGAAGCCGTGAAGCGCGACTACGGCATCGAGCTTGCCGCCGGAGAGACCCGGCGCAATATCGTTACACGCGGAGTAGCGCTTAATCACCTTGTGGGCAAAGAGCTCACGATCGGAGAAGTCAGGTTCCGCGCCACCGAGCTCTGCGAGCCCTGCGCGCATGTAGAGCGGCTGAGCCGGAAGGGTGTCCGGCAAGCCCTGATCCACCGGGGAGGTCTGAACACGGAGATCCTGACCAGCGGCGTGATCCATGTCGGAGACGCCGTAAACGTTAGCTAGTGATTTTTTCAAGGAGGCCTTCATGAAGCTCGACTGCCATTGGAAAAAAGCGCTGCCGCCCCGAATGCCGGGCTGATCTCTCCGAGAGTTACCGCCATGAAGGTTGAGTCCTTCAAGGATTTTGTTCTGGATCAACTGGGGGAGTTGCCGGAGTTGGGGTGCCGCTCTATGTTCGGCGGGCACGGACTATACCAGGACGAGATTTTCTTCGGCATTATTTTCAAAGGCAGGCTCTATTTCAAGACCGACGCGAAGTCCGCCGCTCGTTATCTCAAACTGAGGATGAAGCCCTTCCGGCCCAATCGCAAACAGACTCTCAAGAGTTATTACGAAGTGCCGGTGGACATCATCGAAGATCGCGACCGGTTGGCGGCCTGGGCGAAGGAGGCCGTGCGGGTAGCAAAGGGGTAAATCGATCGCAGCAAATTTGTAGGGGCGACCCCCCGTGGTCGCCCCTACAATTACGCACCATTCAAATCAAACGGATGGTGCCGCGGAATTCCCGTTCAAATACTCCCGCAGATAGCGCGCGGTATAGGAGCGCTTGCCGTCGTCGATGAGGTCGAGCGGCGCGCCGCAGGCGACGATCCGGCCGCCCTCCTCTCCCCCTTCGGGACCGAGGTCGATCAGGTAGTCCGCCTCTTTGATGATCTCCAGGTTGTGCTCGATGGTGACAACCGTGTTGCCCATGTCCACGAGACGGTGGAGGATGTGGATGAGTTTTTCCACGTCGGCGAAGTGAAGCCCCGTCGTGGGCTCGTCGAGAATATAGAGCGTCTTGCCGCGCGACTCTTTGCCGAGTTCGTAGGCCAGTTTGATTCTTTGCGCCTCGCCGCCCGACAGCGTGTTGCTCGCCTGGCCGAGCGTGATATAGCCCATGCCGATTTCGTCGAGAATTTTTAGCGGCCGGCTGATTTTGGTGAAGACGTGAAAGAACGGCACCGCCTCTTCCACGGTCATTTGCAGCACGTCGGCGATGTTCTTGTCGTTGTAGCGGATATTCCGCGTCTCTTCGTTGAAACGGCCGCCGCCGCAGGCGTCGCATTCCATGAAAACGTCCGGCAGGAAGCTCATCTCCTTGCGAATCTTCCCCTGGCCCGCGCAGGCTTCGCACCTGCCGCCCTTAACGTTGAACGAAAAACGGTTCGCGGCATAGCCGCGCAGCCGGGCCTCCGGCGTGAGCGCGAACAGGCGGCGGATCTCGTCGAGAAATCCGACGTATGAGGCGGGAATGGAGCGCGGCGTCTTGCCGATCGGGCTCTGGTCCACCTCGACGACTCGCTCCAACGCTTTCCAGCCGCCGATCTCCTTGTGCGCCCCGGGGCGGCCGGCAAACTGGCCGAGCTTGAGCTTGAGTCCTTTGTAAAGCACTTCTTTGACCAGCGTGCTCTTGCCCGAGCCGGAAATTCCGGTGACGCAGCTCCATGCCCCCAGCGGAAATTTGGCTTCGATGTTTTTAAGATTGTGCGCCTTGGCACCGCGCACGGTGAGCCAGGCCCCGCCCGCGAAGAGCCGCGCCGGCCAGTTTCTTTGTTTCCGCGAGTTGAGAAACGCGCCGGTGGGCGAGGCGGGATTTTGCCGAATCTCCGCCGGCGTGCCGATCGCCACCACGTTGCCGCCGTGGACTCCCGCGCCGGGCCCGAGGTCGATGATCAAATCCGCGGACTCGATCGTCGCCTCGTCGTGCTCCACCACCAGCACGGTGTTGCCGGCCTTTTCCAATTTTCTAAGCGTCCCGAGCAGCATGGCGTTGTCGCGCGGGTGGAGACCGATCGTCGGCTCGTCGAGAATGTAGCAGACGCCGCGGAGGTTCGACCCGAGCTGAGCCGCGAGGCGGATGCGCTGCGCCTCGCCGCCCGACAGCGTGTCGGCGCGCCGGTCGAGCGTGAGATAAGGCAGGCCGACTTCCGAGAGAAAGTTGAGCCGCTGCTCGATCTCGCGGAGAATTTTCTCCGTGACCGCCCGGTCGCGCTCGCTGTCGGCGCTGGGACCCCGGTCGAGGTGAAGCGCATGGAAGTGCGCCTGTCCCTCTTTGACCGACATTGCCGTGACCTCCCAGATCGCCTGACCGTCGATCTTGACGGACTGCGCGCGCCGGTTGAGCCGCTTGCCACGACAGGCGGCGCATGAGGACTCGGACATGAATTGCGAAAGCCATTCGACGGCGCCGTTCTCCGCCCCCTCCCAGCGACCTTGCAGGTAGGGAATCAACCCGCCGAAGCCGTCTTCGGCGCCGTTGACCGCCGTCTCGCGCGTCTTCTTCGCCAGGCGCGCGAACGGTTTGTCGGGATCGACGCCCTCTTCTTTAAGCTCTCGCAGCAGACGTTGCGTCACCCGCTTAAGCTCGCGGGCGCTGCTTGTCGAGCCGGCAAATAAAGTGGCGAGAATTTCGCTCAGCGGCCGCTCCGGATTACCGACGATGAGATCGGGATCGAACTCCAGCTTGAAGCCCATGCCGCTGCACTCGGCGCAGGCGCCGTGGCGGCTGTTGAACGAGAAGAGCCGAGGATCGAGCGCCTCGTAACCGATCCCGCATTTGAGACAAAAAAGGCGCTGGTTGTAGATCTGCTCCCCGGCTTCTGTCACAAGATGCACCACGCCGTTTCCCAGCCTGAGTCCCTGGTCCGCCATCGCCTCGACCTCGCGCCCTCCGGCCTTGGCGCGCCCGATGACGATGTCGATGTCGTGCTCGCGGTATCGCTCCAGCCCCTCGATGAGTTTCGTGGATCTGAGATCTATCATCTCGCCGTCGATCCGCGCCCGCCGGTAGCCGAGTTTCAAGGCGCCGGTAATCACCTCTTTGTGGAATCCCTTCCGTCCCCTCACGATCGGCGCGAGCACGGCAACCTCTTTTCCCCGGTGGACGCGCGAGATGCGGTCCATGATCTGGCTTTTGGTGAGCGCCTTGATTTGCCGGCCGCACTCGACGCAGTGCTGCTTGCCGACTTTGGAGTAGAGCAATCTCAGATAGTGATAGATTTCCGTGACCGTCGCCACGGTCGAGTTCCGCCCGCCCTGGCTCAGCCGCTGCTCGATGGCGACTGTCGGCGGGATCCCCGCCAGAAAATCAACGTCGGGCCGGTCCATGATGTTGAGAAACTGGCGCGCGTAGGTGGAAAGGCTGTCGAGGTAGCGCCGCTGCCCCTCGGCGTAGATGATGTCGAAGGCGAGCGAAGATTTTCCCGAGCCGCTCAACCCCGTGATGACGACGAAACGGTCGCGCGGAATGTCGAGATTGATATTTTTGAGATTGTGCTCCTTCGCGCCGACGATCCTGATGCAGTTGTCCTCATCCTTTGAACTTTTGAACCGTTGAACGTTTGAACTCTTGTCGAGGAGGGGAGTAAATGGGGAGACGGACGTGTTCTGCAGGTAGAGCCTCAGATAACGGCCCGTGTGCGACTCTTCGGCCGCGGCCACCTGCTCGGGAGTCCCCGTAACGACGATCTTTCCCCCCGCATCGCCGCCCTCTGGGCCCAGGTCGATGATGTGGTCGGCGCACTTGACCACCTCCATGTTGTGCTCGATCACGACGACGGAGTGACCCTGATCGATCAGCTCGTTGAACGCCCAGAGCAGACGCTCGATGTCGTGGAAATGAAGTCCCGTCGTCGGCTCGTCGAAGATAAACAGCGTGCCCGACTTGCGCGCCCGCGCCATGTGCGCGGCGAGCTTGACCCGCTGGGACTCGCCTCCCGAGAGCGTCGTGAGCGGCTGGCCGAGGCGGACGTAGTCCAGACCGACGGCGCGCAGCGGGCGCAGGCCGTAGACGATCTCGGCGGAGCCTTTAAAAAATTCCATCGCCTCGGCCACGGTGAGATCGAGCACCTGGCGGATGTTGCGCGATCGGTAAACGACTTCGAGGATCTCCTGGCGGAAGCGGCTGCCGTCGCACTCGGGGCACGAGGTGTAAACGTCGGAGAGAAATTGCATCTCGATTTTTTCAAACCCCTCGCCGCGGCAGGTCTCGCATCTTCCCCCTTCGACGTTGAAGGAAAAAGTCGAGGGGGTGTAGCCTCTCAAGCGGGAGAGATCGGTGGCGGCGAAAAGCTTGCGGATCGCGTCGAAGACCTTCATGTAGGTGGCGGGATTGGAGCGCGGCGTCGTGCCGACCGGCGACTGATCAACCATGATGACGTCGGAGATTTTGTCCGCGCCCTCGATCCGCGCGCAGTGCGCCACCGTCGCCCCCGGCGAGTCCTTGAGCCTTCGCAGGTTGCGATGGAGCACGTCGTCCACCAGACTCGACTTGCCCGATCCCGAAACGCCGGTGATGCAGACAAACAGCCCCAGCGGAATTTCCACGTCGATTTTTTTGAGATTGTTCGCTTCAGCGCCGGAGATCCGGATCGTCCGCTGGGGTATTGCGTTACGCCGCCGCGAGGGGAACGCAATAGTTTTCCTCTGTGAGAGATAGGCGGCGGTGAGCGACTGCTGATCCTTGAGCAGGGCTTCATAGGTGCCGGTGAAGACCAACTGTCCGCCCTGCTCGCCGGCCTTCGGGCCGAGGTCGATAATGTAGTCGCTCTCCTTGATGATTTCCGGATCGTGCTCCACCACCACGACGGTGTTGTGGTTGGCGCGCAGGCGGTGGAGAATCTCGACCAGGCGGCGGCTGTCGCGCGGATGGAGGCCGATGGACGGCTCGTCCAGAACATAAAGTGTGTTGACCAGCGAGGAACCGATCGCGGTCGTGAGATCGACCCGCTCCAACTCGCCGCCGGAAAGCGTGCGCGACTGGCGATCCAAAGTGAGATATTCCAGGCCGACCCCCATGAGATAGCCGAGCCGGCGGCGGATCTCGTCGAGAATCAGGCCCGCGACGGGATCGCCCTGGGCGCTCAAATGGAAACTCTCGAAGAAGCGATGGGCCTCGCTTACGCTCATCGCGCTCACCTCGGCGATGTTCTTTCCGTCGATCCGAAAACAGAGCGCGTCGGGCTTAAGCCGCGACCCCGCACACTGCGGGCAGAGGAGATAGGCGCGGTAGCGCGAGAGAAAGACCCGCACGTGCATGCGGTAGCTCCTTCGCTCCATACGGCGGAACCAGCCGCGAATGCCGCGGTACTTGCCGTCGCCGTCGATGATGAGTTGCTTTTGCTTCGCGGTCAGCTCGCCGAACGGCTTCTTCGGGGAGATGCGCTTGCGCTCGCAGAATTCCATCAGCCGCTGCATGCGCCGCGCCTTGGTCACCCAGGGCTTGATGGCGCCGTCGCTCAGCGACTTCGAAGGGTCGGGAATGATGAGATCGAGATCGATGTCGATGATCCGGCCGAAGCCGCGGCAGGTTTCGCAGGCGCCCAGCGGGCTGTTGAAGGAAAAAAGATTCGGCATCGGATCGCGATAGGCGAGGTCGCAGTGCGGGCAGTGGAGCAGGCTGCTGAAAGGCTCGCGGCGCCAGCCGTCCTCGGAAAAATGGAGATTGAGCCGCCCCTTGCCGTAATGAAACGCCTGCTCCAACGAGCCGGTGATTCGCTTCTTCGCTCCCGGGCGGTTGACAAACCGGTCCACCACGACTTCCAGGCTCTCGCCGGCCGAAGAGGGAGCGCCGCTCGCTTCGAGATCGCAAATCGTCTGACCCTGCAACAGGCGGTGGAAACCCGCCTGCATGAGACCCGCCTTGACCTCGCTCCAGGGAAGCGATGTGGAGAGAGAGAGCGGAAAGGTCAGCACCACGGGGGCGCCTTCAGGCGCGTCGCTGAGCTTTTTGAAGACCGACTGCGCCGTGTCCCGCTCCACCACTCTGTCACAACCCTTGCAATAGAGCGTCGAGACTTTGGCGAACAGGAGCTTGAAATGGTCGTGCAGTTCGGTCATCGTCCCGACCGTCGAGCGCGAGGTCTTGACCGGCCGGCGCTGATCGATCGCGATCGTCGGCGGAATGCCTTCGATGCTCTCGACGTCCGGCTTGTCCATGCGGTCGAGAAACTGGCGCGCGTAGGCGGAGAAGCTCTCCACGTAGCGCCGCTGTCCCTCGGCATAGAGAATGTCGAAGGCGAGAGTCGATTTTCCCGAGCCGCTGACGCCCGTGACGACGGTGAGAGCGTTGAGTGGAATGTCTAGGTCGAAGTTTTTGAGATTGTTTTGCCTGGCCCCGTGGATGCGAATCCAACCTTCACTCATGGCGTAGCCTATTGCAAGTTGTATCGTTCGATCAGGATGCGGCGGAAGCGCGAGCCGTAGATCAAATCAAACGTCTCGCCTTTGTCGGGGAACAGCTCCAAGGCCCGCGCCTTGGCGTCGGCGACGAGCTTCTGAGCTTGATCCAAAGTCAGATCGGTCTGCCAGAGCAGCGCGGCGGTGAGATCCACGATGCGTCTGAGCCGCCTGACCTTCAATTCCTCGGCTAACAGTGCTTCTTTGTCCGGCGTCATGGCCTAACTTTTTATTTCTACCACAGGCCGGCGGTCAGTCAAGGTGAGATATCAGCGGGCACTCAGGTAGGGGCAACCCCCTGTGGTTGCCCTTCCCCAGGGCAGGCACGGGGGCCTGCCCCTACCGAAGAGGCGCAGGGGAATGTTCGATTCTTCGGAGCCCCTTTGTTAAGCTAATCCCATGCGCATCGCCGAGATCTTTTACTCCATTCAAGGCGAAGGAAGACTGCTCGGAGTCCCGTCGGTCTTCATCCGCACGTCAGGCTGCAATTTGCGCTGCGTCTGGTGCGACACGCCCTATACTTCGTGGAAACCGGAGGGTGAGGAACGGAGCTTTAAAGAGATCATGGCCGCGGCGGCAAAATATCCCGCCAGGCATGTCGTCGTCACCGGCGGCGAGCCGCTGCTCGCTCCCGAGATCGAGGAGCTTACGAAGAGACTTAAACAGCGCGCTTATCACATCACGATCGAGAGCGCGGCGACGATCTTCAAGCCCGTCGCCTGCGATTTAATGTCCATGAGCCCAAAGCTCGCGAACTCGACGCCCTGGAAGCGGGAGAATGGGAAGTTCGCCAAGATGCACGAGGAGCGGCGGCTGAACCTCACCGTAATGCAGAAGTTCATCGACCGCTACGACTACCAGCTCAAGTTTGTCGTGGATCAAAGACGGGACTTTGACGAAATCCAGCGAGTCTTAGCAAACGTCAAGCATGTTGACGCCGCTCGCGTCCTCATCATGGCCCAGGGAAGAACGAAGAAGGAGTTGCGCGAGCGCGCTCCGTGGATCGTCGCGCTGTGCAAAAAACACGGCTTCTCCTACACCCCGCGCCTGCAGATCGAACTCTGGGGCAACCGCAGGGGAACATAAATCTCAGAGAGGGCCGCGGAACACGGCTCTCAAGCTTTTCTGCTCAGCTTGAGGCCTTCATATCCAAGGGACGCGGCGACGAGCAGAGCGACCACGCTGACCCATGTCGGCACAGCCCAGCCGCCGATGACCGCCTCCCAGCCGAGAATCAGCCGCGCCAGATGAAGCAGCGCGATCACTAAGAAAATGAGCCCGGTTGTGAGGGCATAAGTTTCTGGCTTCATAGGTCGCTCCTTTCGATCGAGCTATAGCGCTCCCTCTGCGGACCCGTTAAATCACAATCATCGAGTTTAAGAAAGCGCGACCGGAGATTTCTCGAAGCCATTTCCAACGGCTTGACACGGCCTCGGAAACTAGCCTAAAGAAATGGCCAGATTATGCCGATAACGGCCTGTGGAGAAGACCTCCGGGGCCGAACACTTGACAGCCTCGCCACCGGCTGTTTGCACAGGGCCTACGAACGCAGCAGGTGGCATGAGAACTGCCAGTGGCTCAACCGTTCGATCCTGGAGGGCGGCCAATGACGACATCCATCGCGACATCCAAAACCATTCACCTTTTTCCTTTCACTTCCTCGCAGCTGGCGGCGCGCTTCGGCATGCCGCTCAAACCCAGCGTGATCCTGCTGCGCTGGCCGGTGGTGATCGTGTGCGCCTATCTCCTCCTCTACCCGGCCGTGGAGTATCTGCCGGCGGCGCTCTCCCACCTTTTTATCATCCTGTACGTCGCCTCCAACGTCGCCCTCTATTTCATCGCAGAAGAAAAATTCGCCACCTGGTCCTTTTACTATCCTTTTGTCGTTACGGACACTATCGTCCTCACGCTGTCGCTGACGATGAACGGCTACGCGGAAACGAACTTTTACATCACCTGCTTTCTCCTCGTTATCGCCAGCTGTATCGTCGACGATGCGAAGCTGCGCGCGGTGGCGTCCGTCCTGGCGTCGCTGATCTATACGGCGCTGCTACTGCAATCCGTAGGAACCCCTCACCCGAGCGTCTTTCTGCGCATACCCTTTCTGTTTGTCGTGTCCCTCTATTACGGTTATTTCACTCAATTCGTGCGCACCGAAAAAACGCTGAGACAAGAAGCGGAGCTGCGGAGCCGGGGGCAGAAAGAGATTCTCGACGTGCTGTCGCACGAACTCCGCACGCCGCTCAGCGTGATCGGCGGCTATGCGCAGGCGTTGCAGCACGGCACCATGGGTCCGGTCAGTCCGGAACAACGCAAGGCGCTCGCGGGGATCGTTCGGCACTCCGACAACCTCTTGACTCTCGTCAACAGCCTCATCGACTTGACCCGGATCCAGTCGAGCGAGTTCTCGATCAGCCAGGAAGACGTCGCGCTAGGCGACTATCTCGAAGAGCTGCGACTCAATTATGAATACGATCTCGGAAAGCCGGTGACGATGCGCTGGTCCGTTCCGCCGGATCTGCCGGTGATCAAATCCGACAGGGTAAAGCTCAACATCGTGCTTAAGAACCTGATCAACAACGCCATCAAATTCACCTCTGAAGGAGAAATCCACATCTCCGTCGCCTGCTCCCCCGATAAAAAGACATTGGAGTTCCATGTAGCCGATACCGGCATTGGCATACCCGAGAGCGAACTTTCGCAAATCTTTGAGAAATTTCATCAGGTAGACCGCACTTCCACCAGGCATTATGAAGGTCTAGGCCTGGGACTCTATATCGTCAAAGCCTTCACGGACGTGGTCGGAGGACAGATCAAGGTGGAAAGCGAAGTCAACCGGGGCTCGACCTTCACGCTCTCCCTGCCGATCTGAAACGATCGCACTTCGACGGCAGCCTCACGCGGGATTAATTGAGTTCCGCGGGAATGTTGCCCTTCAAGATGCGCTCGGCAAGCCGCCGTGAAACGCCGGAGGTCAGGTTGATGGTGACGCCCTGGTTTTTTCCTTCGAAAGCTTTCTTGAGTTCTCGCATAGGACCGGCGAGCGAATCCGCGTGAAAGACTTCGATGCTCGCTGCCGTTGCATGAGCGAAGGAAACAACGCCGAGCGCCAACCCACCCATAAGGCGTAGCCATCGAGGTTTCATGATTCACCTCCGTTTTTGGGCCGGAGCGTATCCGATAACGCCCGGAGCTGTCAACTTTGGGTAGAAGTGTAAAGCATACTCTGCTTATTAGCCGGCCAGGACGGTCTGGAAGCAGACGCAAGACAATTGGAAATCGGACCCCCGTCGAAATGTGCGAGACAATTAGACCGTGGTTCGCTGCCGTATCGGATCAAACTGCGAACTAAGGACAGAACCTAATGACGCCATGAGAGCCCTCATCTTCGTGGCGACATCCTTGGATAACTCCGTGTGTCGCCGTTCCGCCCTTCAGCGCAAAGCAGCTTTCCGCCGCCACGTGCGGTATCGCTCGAAGCATCAATTCCGCCTGCTTGAAATACGAGCTGTCTTTCAAGTCCGCCCTCCAGGCCTGCTCCCCCCGGTTTCCGTATTCGGGACAGTGATGTTGTATTTGGAATCAAGCCGGCCTCCCCTGACCAGCATGCGCCTTCCCTTTCCAAACTTCACTTTTGACACGTCGAGTTTTCTGACCCAGGCATGCTGGCAGCTTTCCGCGAGGACCATGAACAGCCGTTTAACCTTTACGGAGGCGCAGTTTCCAAGTAATTCCCGAACTACCCGCGGGCGCAATGTCGTCAGCCCCTCCATCAGCAGTGTTGCTTCCTCGTAGGATTCTTGTTGCGGCACCGCATAGAGGACTTCCATCAAGGCCCGCTCGGGTGCGGACACGTTGACCCGGTAAGACCCTATGTCTTTCTCGGTCAGACCTTGATCCCCTTCGCCGGCAAAAAGATTTGTCGCCGTATAGTGGATCTTGACACCCCAGCGGCATTGCTTAAACCAGGTAGGCAACTTTACTCCTGGAGGCCGAACAGCGATACCGTCGCGCCTTTCCCCATAGGCAGAAAATGGGCATACCCTTGCATTTGAAGCGCGGTTTTTCCACCCGCATGTATGCGAAGGCCCAGTTGCTCCTGGATGGCATAGAGACCGCCGGCCCACTCGACTTTATCGCCCGCCTTGGCATAGGCGCCCCGGCCGACCCGGCGCACCCACGAGGTTTTTTCATACGCATGAACCAGTTGCTGGTAGATTCCCTGTTTCTTGAGCCAAGGCAACACCGCCACGACCCCGGACGGCCACGCTTTAAGGAGCCGGTTTATTTTGCTGCTTTTGGAACTAGCCATCCTTGTTAAACTAGCTGATTATTAAACCAACCGCAAATCGAAAGTTTATTAATCCTCCAAATTCACAACGATCCCTGGTTATCCCGGAGCCAAAACAAACGCAAGAACGAATCAGAGAAGGCTTTCCTAAAACGAGCCGATTACCGGCTGAAACAAACAGAGGGGAGCGGGGAAGGAAACAGGTCTAATATCTTGAGCGGTCAGTAGTCGCAATCAATTCACGTGGCTCCAGGCGTGGTAAGAGCTGCGCACCAGAGGACCGGATTCGACGTGGCGGAAGCCAAGCTGCTGGGCGTCGGCTTTGAGCTGTTGAAATTCGTCGGGCGTGACGTAGCGCTCGACCGGAAGCTGGTCGGTGGATGGCTGGAGATATTGGCCGATCGTTACGATATCGCATTTCATCTCGCGCAGATCGCGCAGCGTCGCCATCACCTCGTCCATAGCCTCGCCGACGCCGAGCATCAAGCCGGATTTGGTCAGAACCTCGGCTCGGATCGACTTCGCGGCTTTCAGTACATCTAGGGAGCGCTGATAGACCGAGCCGGGCCTGACTTTCTTATAAAGTCGCGGCACGGTTTCCACGTTGTGATTGAGCACGTCGATTCCGGATCGGACGACGGTCTCCACGGCACTCTCGTCGCCTTTGAAGTCGGGAATCAGCACTTCGACCCGGATTCCGGGGTTGAGCGATTTGATCCAGAACACCGTTTTCGCAAAATGGGCCGAGCCGCCGTCGGGCAGATCGTCGCGATCGACTGAGGTCACGACGATGTGCTGCAATCCGAGATCCTTTACGGACAGCGCCACGTTGCGCGGCTCTTCGGGATCCAGGAGCACCGGCTTGCCTTTGCCGATCGCGCAGAAGCGGCAGCCGCGGGTGCAGATATCCCCCAAGATCAAAAACGTGGCGGTGTTGTGCGCCCAGCACTCGCCGATATTCGGGCAGCGCGCCTCCTCGCAAACGGTGTGGAGACTACGGTCTCTTAGAATCCGTTTGAGCTGGAGATAATTTGCGCTGCCAGGCGCTCTGACTTTAACCCAGTCGGGATGTCTTCGAGGCATAGTTCCTTCAGTTCTTCAAAACCGAATCGCGCGACGAAATTGCGCACAAATTCTCGTTTCACATGCTCCGGTGAAATCTCCCGTCCCAACTCTTTTCGGATCGACGTGACTTCGGCCCAGCTCAGTCCACATGGGACAATGCGATTGAAGTAGCTCAGATCGGGGTTCACGTTGAGCGCCACACCGTGATAGGTAATGCGCTTCCTTACCGCCACCCCGATAGAGGCGATCTTCCTGTTCTCGATCCACACGCCGGTCCACGGCGGTTTGCTGTCGGCAACGAGGCCGAACGACGCGAGAGCGTCAATGGTCGCCAGCTCCAGATTTCTTAAGTATCTATGAACGTCTTTTCTCAGCGTGGAGTTCAAATCCAGGATCGGATAGGCGACCAACTGCCCCGGTCCATGATAGGTCACGTCGCCGCCGCGGCTGGTGCGCAAAACCGGAATCTCTCCCGGAGAAAGAACGTTCGATTCTTTGCCGCTCCGGCCCAGGGTAAAGACGTGCGGATGCTCGACCAGGAGCAGGATGTCCGCGAAGCTTTGCTGCTGCTTCAACTCCAACAGCCGCTCCTGGAGGGAGAGAGCCGCGAGGTAATCCATCCGGCCAAGGTCTGTGAGAAGCAGAGTTCGCATTGCCCTTAAGATTTCTTTCGCGGCGCGGTATGCGGAGAAGTGCCGTAAAAAGCTTCCGCGCATTCCATCAGCGTCTCGGACAGCGTCGGGTGAGGATGAACGGACTCGGCGATATCCCTCGCGGTCGCACCCATCTGGACGGCAAGGACACCTTCGCCGATCAGCTCCCCCGCACCGTGTCCCACGATGCCGACACCGAGCAGCCGCTCGGTTTCCGGCTCGATAATGAGCTTGGTGAGACCGTCGGTCCGGTCGAGCGTCAACGCCCTGCCCGAAGCCGCCCAGGGGAATCTTGCGACTTCGACTTTGATCCCCTTCTCTTTGGCCTCCACTTCCGTCAGGCCGCACCAGGCCACTTCCGGATCGGTAAAGACGACCGCGGGAATAACGACGCCGTCGAAGCTGCTGGCCTCGCCGGCGATCGCCTCGACCGCGATCTTCGCCTCTTTCGACGCCTTGTGCGCCAGCAGCGCGCCGCCGGCCACGTCGCCGATGGCGTAGATGTTCGGGTCCGCCGTCTGCCGTTGCGCGTTCACCTGCACAAAACCTTTGTCGTCGAGCGTGACCTTGGTGTTTTCCAGGCCGAGATCTTTGCAATTGGGCGCGCGCCCCACGGAGACCAGCACCCGGTCGTAACTCTCTTCTATCTGTTTGCCGTCGACGGCCAGCGTGACCTTGATCTGTTTGCCGCTGGTGGCCATCTTGACCACTTTCGTATTCAGGCGAATTTCTTTGAACGCCTTTTCCGCAAAGCGCATCACCGGACGAACGAGATCCGAATCTATTCCCACGAGCGTGGAACTCAACGCCTCGACCATCGCCACGCTGCTGCCGAGCGTCGCATAGACCGTCCCCAACTCCATCCCGATGTAGCCGCCGCCGACGACCAGCAGATTTCTGGGGATCTCCTCCAGCTCCAGCGCTTCGGTCGAGGTCATGACGCGCGGGTTCCCCAGGTCGAAGGCCGCCGGCATCGCAGGGCGGCTGCCCACGGCGATGATCGCCTTTTCGAAATGGACGAACTTCTGCCCCTCGCTGGTCTCGACTCTCAAGTTTTGCGAATCTTCGAAATGCCCTCTTCCCTGGAGCACCTGCACGCCGCGCTTCTGGCTGAGACCGCTGAGCCCCTGCCCCAGTTTGTCGAGCACGGAATCTTTCCAGGCGCGAAGCTTGTCGAGCTGGATTTTCGGCGCGCCGAAGCTGATGCCTCGGGCCTGAGACGCCTCGGCCTCGCGAATCATCCCGGTGGCGTGGAGCAGCGCCTTGGAAGGAATGCAACCGGCGTTGAGACAGACGCCGCCCAGACGCTTGTCCCGATCGACCAGAACGACTTTTTTCCCCTTGTCCGCGGCGTAAAAGGCTGCGACATACCCTCCGGGCCCCGCGCCGACGACCACAATCTCCGCCTTGATCGCCTCCATCACCCACGCCACTCCTTGAGTTCGTTTTCGGAAAAGTTTTCCAGCGCCTGAATCAGCTCGCGCACAAAGCGGACCGCGTTCGCGCCGTCGATCACGCGATGATCGTACGAGAGCGCGAGCGGCAGCATCATCCGCGTCTCGGTTTTTTTATCTTTCACCAGCGGCTTGAGCGCGGCGCGGCCCAATCCGAGCACCGCCACCTCCGGCTTGTTTACGATCGGCGTAAAGTGGCCGCCGCCGATCCCGCCCTGATTCGAGATGGAAAACGTCCCCCCTTGAAGCTCCTCCAGCGAAACTTTTCGCTGCCGCGTTCTCTCAACCAGGGTATTTAACTCCAACGACAAGCTGAAAATAGTTTTTTGATCGACATCCCGCACGACCGGCACGATCAACCCGGCGTCCGTGTCGACGGCCACGCCCAGATGGTAGTACCGCTTATAAATAATCTCCCCTGTCGCTTCGTCGAAGCTCGAATTGAAGATCGGATATTTTTTCAGCGCCGCGGCCGCGGCCTTCATCGCCAACGGCGTAAAGGTCAGGTGCGTCCCCTTTTTCTCGAAGCGGGGGCCGTATTTCTTCATCAGCGCGAGGAGATTGGTGATGTCGGCCTCGTCCATCTGCGTGATGTGGGGGATCGTGGTCCAGGACTCGACCATGCGCTGCGCCACGGTCCGCCTGAGAGCGGACATGCGCTTTTTCTCGACCGGACCCCACTTGGAAAAATCGACGCCCTTGGCGGCCGGCGGCGGCGTCTCGCGCGACGGCGCAGGCGCGGCGGCGGCCTCTTGCAGCGCCGCGATGTAGGCCTTTAAATCTTGCAGCGCGATTCTCCCGCCCCGCTCACTCCCTTTCACGCGGGTAAGATCGATGCCCAGCTCCTGGGCGATCTTTCTCACCGAGGGCGCGGCCGGAGGAGGAAATCCGCTGCGCGATTCGTAGCGATGGGCGTCCGCTCCTGGAGCTGCGGCATTCTCTCGGACAGGCGCGGCCGCTTGCGCGGCCGCAATTGCGGAACTCTTGACGGAAGCCCTGGCAGGCTCTTCTTTCTTCGCCTGGTCGGCGGCCCCTTCCACGGTGACGGAGATGAGCACCTGGCCCACCTGAACCTGGTCGCCCGATTTAACGTGAATCTTTGCGACCTTGCCGGCGCCGGGCGATGGAATCGGCCCGACGGCCTTCTCCGTCTCCAGCTCGAGGACCACCTGGTCGCGCTCGATCGTGGCCCCTTCGGCGACCAGAATATTCGCCACCGTCGCGGACTCGACGCCTTCCGCTAGTCGAGGAACTCTAATGTCCATGGAATTTTCTTCTTGGGAATTTCGCCTTGAAGCGTTCGCTCTGGGTTACAGGAAGAAGGGGTGCGCCTTCTCCGCGTCCACGTTCAAATCCTTGATGGCTTTCTCCACCGCCTCCGGCGCAAGCCCGCCTCTGCGACAAAGAGCGTAAAGCGTTGCGATCACGGTCATCTCGGCATCGACTTCGAAATAACGCCTGAGCCTCGACCGGGTGTCGCTTCTGCCGAAGCCGTCGGTGCCAAGCGTCGTCAGCCCGCCCGGCACCCAAGGCGCGATCTGATCGGCGACCATTTTCATATAGTCGGAAACCGCGACGAAAACGCCGCGCTCCTTCTCTAACACGGTCTCGAGGTAAGATTTCCTCGGCGGAGCCGTCGGATGGAGCAGGCTCCACCGCTGCGCCTGCAGGGCCTCGCCGCGGAGCAGCTTATAACTGGTCGCGCTCCAGACGTCGGCCGAGACGTCATATCGCTCAGCCAGGATCTCCTGCGCCCGGAGCGCCTCGCGCAGCAGCGGGCCGCTGCCGAGAATCTGCGCCTTGTGCTTCTTGTTGTTTTCGCCCCGGCGATATTTGTACAGCCCTTTGAGGATTCCTTCTTCCACGCCCTCGGGCATCGCCGGCATCGAGTAGTTTTCGTTGTAGAGGGTCAGATAGTAAAAAATCTCTTCGCCTTCCTGATACATCCGCCGCATGCCGTCGCGAATAATCACCGCCACCTCGTACGCGAAGGCGGGGTCGTAGGCGAGCAGCGTCGGCACCGTGCCGGCGAGAACGAGGCTCTGGCCGTCCTGGTGCTGCAAGCCTTCGCCGGCCAGCGTGGTCCGCCCGGCGGTGGCGCCCAGCAGAAACCCTTTCGCCCTCATGTCGGCGGCCGCCCAGATCAGATCTCCCACTCGCTGGAAGCCGAACATCGAATAAAAAATATAGAACGGGACCATGTGAGAGCCGAGATTCGCGTAGGCGGTGCCGGCGGCGTTAAAAGAGCACATCGACCCGGCCTCGGTGATTCCTTCTTCGAGAATCTGCCCGTCTTTGGCCTCCTGGTAATAGAGCAGCGTCTCGCGGTCCACCGGCTCGTAAAGCTGGCCCTTGGGAGAGTAGATGCCGATCTGACGGAACAGCGCGTCCATTCCGAAGGTCCGCGCCTCGTCGGGAATGATCGGGACGATGCGCTTGCCGACCTCCGCGTGGCGCAGCAGTTTGGTGAGGATACGGACAAACGCCATGGTTGTCGAAGCCTCAAGCTGGCCGCTCTCTTTGAAAAATTCGTCGAAATAGTCCCTCGATATTTTGAGCCGCTCCTCGGTCTTGCGCCGCTTGGGGAGATAGCCGCCGAGGCTCTTTCGCCGCTCCGCCAGGTAGCGGCTCTCCACGCTGTCGCGCGGCGGACGGTAGAAAGGCGTCTCCGTCACCTCTTCGTCTTTCAGCGGAATATCGAAGCGGCTGCGAAATTCCCGCAGCTCTTTTTCGTTCAACTGTTTCTGCTGATGCGTGATGTTTCTCCCCTCGCCGGCCTCTCCCAGGCCGTAGCCCTTGACGGTCTTGGCCAGAATCACCGTCGGCGATCCCTTGTGCTCCACCGCCGCCTTGTATGCGGCATAGACCTTCATGGGATCGTGGCCGCCGCGCAGGAGCTTGCGGATCTGATCGTCCGACATATGGTTGACCAGCTCGAGCAGCTCCGGATACTTGCCGAAAAAATGCTTTCTCGTGTAGCTTCCCGGCTCGACGGAATATTTCTGGTAATCGCCGTCCACCGCCTCTTCCATGCGCTTGATCAATAGTTCCCGGCGCTCGCTTTGCAACAGCGGGTCCCAGTCCGAGCCCCAGATGACTTTGATGACGTTCCAGCCGGCGCCGCGAAACAGCGCCTCCAGCTCCTGAATGATTTTGCCGTTGCCCCGGACCGGACCGTCGAGCCGCTGGAGATTGCAGTTGACGACCCAAATTAAATTGTCGAGATTTTCCCGTCCCGCGAGCGTGAGGGAGCCGGTGGATTCCGGCTCGTCCATCTCGCCGTCGCCGGCGAAACACCAAACTTTCGGCTCGTTGGCCGTCACCAGGCCGCGCGCCTTGAGATAGCGAAGGAAGCGCGCCTGGTAGATCGACATGATCGGCGCCAGCCCCATCGACACGGAAGGAAACTGCCAGAAGTCGGGCATCAGATAGGGATGAGGATAGGAAGGGAGGCCGGCGACGTCGGCCAGCTCCTGGCGAAAATAGTGCAGCCGCTTGGCGTCGATCCGCCACTCGACGTAGGCTCTGGAGTAATTGCCCGGCGCGGCGTGGCCCTGAAAATAGACTAGATCTGCAAGGCTCCCGTTATCGCCGCCTCGGAAAAAATGGTTGAAGCCGACCTCGTAGAGCGTGGCGCAGGAGGCGAATGTCGAGATGTGGCCGCCGATGCCGTGGTGAATCCGGTTGGCCTTGACCACCATCGCCATCGCATTCCAGCGGATGTAGCTCTTGATGCGCCGCTCGATCTCGCGGTCGCCGGGATAGGGCGGTTCCTCCGCCGCCGCAATGGTGTTAATGTACGGGGTGCCGACGGCCGACGTGATTTTGACTCCCGAATCCCGCAGACGCGCAATCAGCCGCTCGACCAGTTGAGGCGCCTCGGCGGAGTCGAGATTTTTCAACAGGTACTCAAGAACGAACTCGAGAGAATCCAACCACCGCTGCGCCGCGCCTGGGGCTGCGGCTTCGCGTGGACCGAAAGGGGTTCTTCGGCTATGATTGACCGGATCGATGTCCGGGCGTTCTTTCTTTCCCGCTTCCATCTATTACCCTCGCAAATGGAAGAACAATGACTCTTCTTGGACTCTTCTTGGGCTTGGGTTAATTTACAGAATCCACACCGGGGAATCAATCCGATTTTCGCCGTCCACGCTCCGTTGGGCTTAGGCGTTCAATGAGATTTTTAGACCTAACTCTTTCTACGCCCGAGCGCAACCTGGCGTGCGACGAAGCGCTGCTCCATTGGTGTGAGGAGAGCGAGGGCGACGAGATCCTCAGAGTCTGGGAAGCGAGCCATCCATTCGCGGTGGTCGGCTACGGCGGAAAAGTCGCCGCAGAGGTGAATCTCCCCGCGTGCAGGAAGCTGGGAATCGCCGTTCTCAGGAGATGTAGCGGAGGAGGAGCGGTCGTGCAAGGGCCGGGATGTCTTAACTACGCGCTCGTGCTGAGGACCGGCGGCGACAATTCGCTGCATCGAGTGCCTGAGACGAACCGCTTCGTCCTGGAACGAGTCAAGCAGGCCCTCGAACCGATCGTCGGACCGGGCATCGAGATCCAAGGCAGCAGCGACCTCGCGTTACAAAACAAGAAATTTTCCGGCAACGCCCAATACCGCAAGCGCCGCTATTTTTTGTTTCACGGCACCGCTTTGCTCCATTTCGACATCTCTCTTATCGAAAAACTCCTGCCCATGCCCGCCAAGCAACCCGCCTACCGCAAAAACCGCCCCCACGAGAATTTTCTGACCAACCTGATGCTTCCGGCCGACAAGGTCAAGAAGGCGCTGAGACAATCATGGAGCGCCGGGGAAGAATTCAAAAATATCCCCTTGGAAACAATTGAGAGATTGGCACGGGAGCGATATTCCCGCGACGACTGGAATTTAAAGTTTTAACAGGCCGCGCATTCAGAAGAGCCGTCCAGCTGTTGCTTTCACTTTGAAAGCAACCTAAATTAACCAAATCTGAAGCCGTCTCTGCATGCTTAAAAAAACCTCCAAGACAGGATACCTTGCTCGCCTCGCTAAAGACCGGGCCAAGGCGGAGCTTCTCAACTACGCCGCTGGAGAATATCTGGAAGGAAAGGCATCGTTAAGCGAGCTTGCGAAGAAGACCGGCCTGGATGTGCCCGCGATCATGGATGAGGTTGCCGGAGTCAAAGGGGGCGAGAAGCGGGCCGTTGAGGCTTTTTTGTCCGCCGTGGAAACGCTCTCGAAGTTAAACAAAGATCCAGAGTTCTATCAGCTGGCGGTCAAAGCCGTGAGGGAATAAACGCGGGCATTGTCGGCAACGGCGTCCAGAGCGGTTAAAACGCCTGGCCCCGCGATCATTGTCACGTTTTCGCAATTGCGAAAACGTGAAAGATTCAGCGCTCCGCCCATTTCGACCTTTTGAGAATTCTCAAAAGGTGAAAGTATCGGCATAAGCGCGCTACGGGAATTTCTCGATTCGGCCTCGCCGTCCCGATAACAGTTGCACGTTTGTGCAATTGCGCAAACGTGACAAGCCAGTTTCCTTTGCATATGCGTGGAAGTTTGCAAGCGTGGTTCTAAGTCAACCGACATGTAGATTCCAAATCCTGCCCCGCAGCGGCACTGTCCGAGCAAGAAGGGGGTCGGCGGCGCTCTGTCAAGATTGTCTTGTCGGAGGGAAAAGCCGTGACTCGTGCTCGTGGCTCGTGATCGTGAGTGGGGAAAGAGACGCGTTCGTGATTCCTGGCTCGGCTAAACTTAGCGGGTTCCTCACCGCTGGTACAATACTTTCAGAGAAAAGGCTTTATAACGCTGGATCAGTTGGAAGTCTTCCCGATTAAAGGTGAAGAGGTCCGCTCCGATGCGGCGGGCGCACAGCGCAAGGAGGATATCGTTCAGCATCTGCTGGACTTTGGATTTCCGGCTGGTCTCTTTTTGCGTCGCTCGGGCAACGAGTTTCCCCGCTTCTTTCCAGTCCGAGAACGTAGGGGCGATCACGCGGCCGGCTCGTTCAAGTACTCCAACGTACCGTTCAACCAAACCGATAGCTTGGGCATCGAGAGCGCCCGCGTAAAGCTCCTCGACGACAATGCTGGAAAGATGGGTCTGAAACACCAGGGGCAAGAATTGCCGCTCGAAAAACGCCGCGCCCTTCTCGGACCTCATGGCAAAGAGGTAGACATTCGTGTCCAGAAGGATGGGCAACGGGCTTACCTGTAGACGTCCGCGAACCGACCTCTGCCTTTGCGGATCAGCTCTTTGAGAGCGATTTCGATCTCTCTGTTGGTGAGGGTCTCACGAAGCGCTCTGGTGATAGCCTCAGTGTTAGAGGCGGCTTTCAAGTGTTTCCGAGCTTTTCTCAGCAGCTCTTCATTCAACAAAACGCTGGTGCGTCTCTTGGTTGCCATGCGTATCTCCTGTGTATGCCCAGAATATCAAAGTCGTAATATCACTTCAAATCCCCTTGCACGGCTCGCGAGGCATATCGGGGAAGGCGCCAAAATGGCGCCTTAAAGTTTTATGCACAGCCTCCCTACATCAGAACCTGAATCAGCGCTTTGGCGGCTTCGGGAGAAACTCCGAGCGGACGATGGGCAAGCGGACCGCCTTCGGCGAGAACGGGTTCCAGCTCGTCCAGGCTGGGAAGGTCGGTGCGTTTCCAGAAAAGGCCGATGGGAATGGCGTCGCCCCAGAGGTAGGCCTTGTCGATGGCGGCGTGGAAGTTCGTCGGGTCATGGCCCATCTCTTCGAGTTTTTTGACGCGGGCTTTAAAAAACTCATGGCTGTTGTCGTTGTTGTAGGTGACGCAAGGGCTGAACACGTCAATGAGCGAAAAGCCTCTGTGCCGGATGCCGCCTTTGATAAGCTCCACCAGCTGTTTTACCTGTCCGGTAAATCCGCGCGCTACGTAGGTCGCGCCAGCGGCGATGGCGAGGGGGATCGGATTGATCGGGTTCTCCACGCTGCCGAACGGCGTGCTCTTGGTCTTCATCCCTTTGATGCTGGTGGGCGAAATTTGTCCGGTGGTCAGTCCATAGATCTGATTGTCCATGACGAGATAGGTGAGATCGACGTTGCGGCGCATGGTGTGGAGAAAGTGGTTCCCGCCGATGCCGTAGCCGTCGCCGTCGCCGCCGGTCACGATGACCTTCAGTTTGTGATTCGCCAGCTGAGCGCCCGTAGCCACCGCCACGGCGCGGCCGTGCAGCGTGTGCATGCCGTAGGCGTTGACATAGCCCGGCAGGTTGGAAGAGCAGCCGATGCCGCTCACGGTCAGCACCTCGTGCGGTTGGAGTTCCAGCTCGACGAGCGCCTGCTTGAGCGCGGCGAGCAGACCGAAATCGCCGCAGCCCGGACACCAATCCGGGTCCACTCTCCCCTTGAAGTCCTTGACGGTCAGCTTGGGACCTTCCCGTTTGGCTTCAACGCTTCTGCTTTTGGACTCTTCTTTCATCATCGGTAGGCTCATAACTCTTCTCCTTAGACCATGACTTCGTGGACCGGCACATATTTTTGGCTCGCGCCCGCCAATATCGCCTTCACGCCGTCGACGATATGGTGCGGCATGAACGGCTCGCCGTCGTATTTTCGCACGTGGCCGGCGGCCACGATGCCGGTCTCCGACCGCAGGTAGCGCGCAAACTGCCCGCTGTAGTTGTTTTCCACGATGATGAGCTTTTTACTTTGCGAGATAATGGACTGGATCGCCTCCGAGTGGAGCGGCACGAGCCACTTGATCTGCAGATGGTTGGCGACAATTCCCGCTTCCGCAAGCTTCTCCAGCGCCTCGCGGATCACCCCCTGCGTCGAGCCCCAACCGAGAAGCGTGACCTGGGCGTTGCCCGGCCCGAAAATCTTGGGCGGCTCCAGCAGGGAAAGAATCCCTTCCATCTTGCGCATGCGTTTTTCGTGCATCGCCTGGCGCTTGTGCGGGTTGGTGAACTCGTCGCTGATCAGCACGCCGTCTTCGTCGTGCTCATCGGTCGCCACCACGTGGATGTAGCCCGGCGTGCCGGGGAGCGCGCGCGGCGAGATCCCGCTCTCGCTGAGTTTGTAGCGCTGATACGCGTTCGCGGGCGGGCCATCCCCGTTGAGGCCGATAATTTCTCCTCTGTCAATGGGAACATTGAAGTCCAGCTCCGACGGATCGACGCTCGACCTGCCCTCCGACAGCAGCAGGTCGGAAAGAATAATGCCCGGGCACTGGAATTTGTCGACCAGGTTGAAGAGCTCCGGCACGGTCTTGAAACAATCGGTGATCGTGGTCGGCGCGACGATAATACGCGGGTAGTCGCCCTGCCCCGCTCCCATCACCTGCCAGAGATCTCCTTGCTCGGTTTTGGTTGGGACTCCGGTGGCCGGACCGGCGCGCTGGACGTCGATGCAGACGACGGGGATTTCCATCATCGCCGCCGATCCCAGCGCTTCGCTCATGAGCGCGAAGCCGCCGCCGGAAGTCGCGCACATCGCGCGGCAGCCGGCGTGCGCGGCGCCGATCGCCATGTTAATCACGCCGATTTCGTCTTCGACCTGACGCACCATGATGCCCAGCTCGCGGCCGTGCCGGGCCATCCAATGGAGCACTCCGGTCGCTGGACTCATCGGATAGGCGCAGTAAAAGCGCACTCCCGCCGCCGCCCCACCCATCGCCAGCGCCTGGTTGCCCTCGAAAAAGGCAAATTTCTTGCCGGTGTCGGGGAGCGAGAAAGGAAACGGCTTGAAATGAGCCGTGGCGTAGTCATAGCCGGCGCGAGCGACGCCGAGGTTCTCGGCGATCACGGCCGCGCCTTTTCGTTTGAACTGAATCGTCAAAATCTCTTCGAGGGGTTTGAACTCGACGCCGATCAATCGCAGCAGGGCGCCGAGGGCGATCGTATTTTGCACCAGATCGCCCTTGATGTTGGGCGCAAGCTCTTTGACGGAAAAGGAACAGAGCTGGACGCCGTCGGCGGCTGTTCCAGGCTTGATCTTGTCGCCGTTATAGAGGACGGCGGCGCCGGCGCTCATGAGCTTGAGATGCCGGTCCATGCTGTCCTGGTTGAGCGGGAGCAGCACGTCCAGCTTGTCGCCCATGCTGAGCACGGGTTGCTCGCTGGTCCGCAGCGTCAGGAAAATATGACCGCCCCGTATGATGGACTGGTAGGCGTTGTAGGCGTTGAGATGAAGGCCGCGCCGCACGAATATCCGCGCCAGAATATCTCCCGGAGTGGCAATCCCTTGACCGGCAGCGCCGCCGATCCCGATGGCTAGATCAAATTTGGCCATGACTGACCTCCTTGGAAACCGCCTCCCCTGCTCCGCAACCGCATTCGGCCTTTTTGTCCCTATTAGTACCCTTCCTCAGAAGTTGCAAGCCGTTGTAGGGGCAGGCCCTTCGACCAGGCTCAGGACAGGCCTGCGTGCCTGCCCGGTTTTGGGCGACCACACCGGGTCGCCCCTACAAATTTTCGCAAAACCGAACCGCCGTCCAAGAAAGGTGACATTGACAGCGGCAAGTTGGGACAGGTAAAGTGCACTCCGTTTAGGCCGGAGGAGATTCGCCCTATGGCTGCATCGTCGCATCCCTGGTTCGTGCGCAAGGATCTGGATGGCTTTTTCGGCCTGATGATCGACAACCTGATCCAGCTTATCTTGATCGTCAGCCTCTGCCGCGAGTTGATCCATCTGCCCGACGCGTACATCTTCGGCCGCATTCTTCCCGGCGCGGCGATCTCGATTCTCGTCGGCAATTTCTTTTACGCCTGGCAGGCGCGCCGGTTGGCGCGAGAGACGGGGCGGGAAGATGTGACGGCGCTGCCGTACGGCATCAATACCGTGAGCCTCTTTGCCTACGTCTTTTTCATCATGCTTCCGATCTATCAGGAAACGCAAGATCCCGTGTGGGCCTGGAAGGTCGGTCTGGTGGCCTGTTTTTTAAACGGCGTGATCGAGATCATCGGCGCGTTCATCGCGGAATGGGTGCGCCGGATGACGCCGCGCGCGGCGCTGCTGTCGGCGCTCGCCGGCATCGCCGTGACTTTTATTTCTATGGATTTTTTATTTCGCATCTTCGCCGAGCCGCTGATCGCCGTCGTACCGATGGCGCTGATTCTACTTTCCTACTTCGCGCACCAGAGATTTCCTCTCGCCCTTCCCGGAGGCCTCGTGGCGATTCTCGTGGGCACGGCCCTCGGCTGGGGGCTGGGAGCGATGTCGGGAAAGCCGTGGCATGCCGGATTCGGCCTGGCATTGCCCGTCTTTACCGGCGACTCGCTTTGGGAGGCGCTCTCACACCCCGCGTTCTTGAATTATTTCTCCGTCATATTTCCGATGGGAATCTTCAACGTGGTCGGCTCGCTCCAGAATATCGAGAGCGCTGAAGCTGCGGGCGACCGTTACAAGACCTTTCCTTCGCTGATGGCGAACGGCATCGGGTCAGTCACGGCTTCGCTCTTCGGCAGCGCCTTCCCCACGACGATTTACATCGGCCATCCGGGATGGAAGCGGCTCGGCGCGCGCGCCGGCTACTCCGCGCTGAACGGAATCTTCATCACCCTTATCTGCCTTACCGGCACCATCCAGACGGTTCTCAACTTCATTCCGCTCGAGGCCGGGATCGGCATCCTGCTCTATATCGGCATTATTATCGTCGCCCAGTCGTTCCAGGAGACACCGAAGGAACACGCGCCGGCAGTCGCGCTCGGACTCTTTCCCGCCCTCGCAGCCTGGGGACTTCTCATGGTGGAGGCCGGACTCAGGGCCGGAGGAAAATCTCTCTACGAGGTCGGGGCGGCGCCGTTCGCCCAGAGTCCGGCGATTCACGGCATGATCTCACTTGAGCGCGGCTTTATTTTCACGTCGATGATCCTGGCCGCGATCGGCGTCTTTCTGATCGAGCGGAAATTTTTTCGCGCCGCCTGGTGGTCGCTGGCCGCCGCTGTTTTCTCCGCCGTCGGCCTGATCCACGCCTACGAGCTGACCCCCGGCGGCGTAGCCACCCGCTTCGGCCTTTTTGAAGCGCCCGAGTTTGCCGTGAGTTACCTGCTTTTGTTTGTGTTGTTCCTAGCCGTGGGCTGGTGGGGAAAAAAATGACTGTATTTTCGGACTCGAATCGACCGAGACGCCGCGCTAGCTGAAGATCTCCACCGCCGCCAGACAAGTATTGACGTGGATAGCCACCGTGTCATCGGTGTTCGTAGCGTAGCCGCCGCCTAGGACGGCGGCGATGGGGACGCCGCGTTTCTTGCACTCGCGAAAAACCAGTTCGTCCCGCTTTTTAAGTCCTTCGATCGTGAGCTTCAAATCCCCTAGCTGATCGCCCTCGTAGGGATCGGCGCCGGCCTGGTAGAGGATAAAATCCGGCTTGAACCGCTCCATGATCGCCGGCACTGCTTTTTCCAGATGGCCGAGGTACTCCTCGTCGCCGACGCCGTTGCGCAGGTGAATATCCCAGTTGCTGTCTTTCTTGCGGGGATAAAGATCGCGCTGGTGGATGGAAAAGGTGTAAACGTTCTCGTCCTCTTCAAAGATCGCCGCCGTGCCGTTGCCCTGGTGGAGATCGCAGTCGATCACCGCAACTTTGATGCCGGACTTTTGCTGCTGGAGCTGGCGGATCCCCACCGCCATGTCGTTGACGTAACAGAACCCCTCGGCGTGATCCGGGAAGGCGTGGTGAAAACCGCCGCAGAGATTGATCGCGCAGCCTGTTTTCAAAGCCTCCTCGCAAGCGCGGATCGTACCTCCGGTCGCAAGAAGCAGTGCGCGGATAATTTTTTCAGAGATCGGCAGCTCGGAGGATTCGGTGCGGGGCGTCGAGCGAGCCTGCAGCAGATCCTCGACGTAATCGGCCGTGTGAACGAGGAGCAGATCCTTCCTGGAGGCCGGCTCAGGCTCTATGAAATTTTGGGCGATGCTGCGCGCACGAAGCGCCTGGTAAACAAGACGGTACTTTTGGGTCGGAAAGACATGGGCGCCGATGTCCGCATAATAGCTCTCGGCGTACACAAACCGGGGCAACATTAAAACGCTCCTTTATAAAATCCTCTCTGCCCGCGGGTCTCTTCGACCCCCACTTCGATCACCTTCAGTTTCGCTCCGGGAAATTTCTGTCTGACTCTGCGCCGTAGCTGTCCCGCGATGTATTCCGCTAACAGCTCGGTGCTGGTGTTCGCGATGGGAAGGAGCAGGGCGTCCCGTCGCGGGAGGACGATTCGCTGACCTTTGTAAAGCACCTCGACATGTTTGCCCTCACCCTGAATCTTGAGATTTGGGCAATTTTGCTGGATGAGCGTGCGATGATCCAGCTCGTCGCAGACCTGTTTTACGAGCGGCTTGAACGTGATGAAATCGAGCACCATCCCGGCCCGGTCCAGCTCGCCCTCGACCGCGACCGAGACCTGATAGTTGTGCCCGTGCAGCGGTTCCCTCTTGCCGTCGGCGAAGACCAGAAAGTGGGCCGAGGCAAAGTTGAAATAGTCTTTGTCGACCTCGATTCTGAACGTCCGCCCCATGGCGGGAAGTTATCGGAGAAGCAGACGATAGGCAAGCGACGGGTTGCAAGGTCGAATCGAACAGTCTAAGTGGAAGCCATGACGCTCAAAGATGCCCTTGGTCTGCGTGACGAGGAGATGCTTGCGCTGATTGGCGCAGGGGGCAAGACGACGACGCTCTTCCGCCTCGCTCACGAACTGTTCGAAGAGGGCAAGAAAGTTCTTGTCACGACCACGACGAAGATCTTCAAACCGGCCAAGCCGCACGTGCAAAAACTCTACGTCGCCCGAGACCTCGATGTTCTGCTTGGCGAGCTGAGCAAAATCAAAGAACCGATGGTGGTCGGAGTCGGTCATGGGTTGGATGAAGCCGGCAAACTCGTCGGCCTTCCGCCCGAGTGGTTCGCCCCGCTGGTGCGAAGTGCAACCGTCGATTGGATTTTGATCGAAGCGGACGGCGCAGCGATGAAACCATTCAAGGTGCCGCTGGAACACGAGCCTGTCGTGCCGGAGGGCTGCCCGCTGACTGTTTGGGTGATGGGAATCAAAGCGTTGGGACAGCCGCTCGACGAACAGCATATTCATCGGGCTAAGCGGGCCGCGGAACTCCTCGGCGTCGAACTCGGAACTCCGCTTACCGAAGCTCACATTCTCCGCCTGGCGCAGCATCCTGACGGCAGCCTCAAAGGGATTCCACGCGACAGTCGAAAGATCGCGCTGCTCAATCAAGCAGACTGCGCGGAAGAGGTCGAAAAGGCTCGCTCCCTCGGCCAAGGGTTACTTAAGCTTGGACTAGAGAGAGTCGTGATTACGAGCTACGTCACAGACGATGCGGTCAAGGGAGTTTTAAGTTCTCAGTTTTAGGTTCAGTTGATTGAACCTGAACACCCCTCGCCTGGAAGGCGAGGGGTTCCGACCGTCGTCAGCTCGAAGCCGACTTCACGAAAGGCTTTGCACACGAGCTTGCGCCTTTCACGTCATTCCCGTGAAAACGGGAATCCAGAGTCTTTCTCAGGCCTGGCTCCCGACAACGTCGCGGATGTTTTTGGCTCCGTCACGATCCATGAGTTCGACTAGTCCCTGATTGATCCGCTTGACCGCTGCCGGACCTTCGTAGACAAATCCGGTGAGAATCTGCACCGCGCTCGCGCCGGCCTTGATCTTGTCGTAGGCGTCTTCAGCGGTAAAGACGCCGCCCACGCCGATGATCGGCAGGCGCCCTTTGGTAGCGATGTAAATGTGCCGGACAAACGCGGTGGAGAGCGCTTTGATAGGCTCGCCGCTCAAGCCCCCCGGCTCGTCGATCTTTGTGAGCAGTTTCTCTCTCAGAAACGCCGTGGCGTTGGTGGCGACGATGCCGGCTGCCTGTCGCGACTCGGCGACCTCGATAATCTCGTCCAACTGCGCAAAGTCCATGTCAGGCGCGACCTTGACAAAGACCGGCTTCTCTTTGCCCCCCCGTCGCGCCGCCAGCTCGCGGTTTTTTGTCTGGACGACGGCCAGCAGAGTGTCGAGATGGTCTCGTTGCTGCAGATCGCGCAGCTCCGGCGTATTCGGCGAGCTTACGTTGAGCGTGAAATAGTCGCCGTAGGGGAAGAGTTTTTCGAAAGTGAACAGATAGTCCGCCGCGGCGTCCTTAGTCGCGACGACTTTCGTCCGCCCGATATTAATGCCTAACGGGATCTTGAGCGGCCCGCCGTTGGCGCGCAGTGCTTCAAGCTTGGCGGCGATGGCCTCGGCTCCTTCGTTGTTGAATCCCAACCGGTTGATCAGCGCCTGATCCCCGGGCAGGCGGAAGAGACGCGGCTTGGGCTGACCGGGCTGCGGTTGCGCCGTGACCGCGCCGATCTCCATGAAGCCGAAGCCGAAGCCGGGCCAGACGGCGATCGCCTTGCCGTTTTTGTCAAAACCCGCGGCGAGGCCCACCGGATTTGCGAAACTCAACGGACCAAGGCTGACTTCAAGGCGGCTGTCTTCGACGCGAAACAAGGCCTCCAGTGCGGCCTCGAAAAATCCCAGCCAAGAGAGCAGCGACAGCGTTTGCTCGTGCGTCTCCTCGGCATCTTTCAGAAAAAGCAGCGGACGCACGAACTTCTTGTAAATCATGCTGAAACGTATAGCAGAAGAAAAAGCGGGTCGCTAATCTAGGACTCTTCAAGAACTTTGCTTTCAGGCCGGTCAGAAAGGTCCAGCTTGAGATAGCCACAAGGCGCGCGGTGTTCGTGCCTCGTGTTCGTGGCACTCTGAAGCTGCCCTACGAGGTCACGTGTTCGTCCCCCCCACGAGCACGAACACGGATTTTTTCCGAGCACGGGCACGATTTAGGTAAGCCCTTTTCACCGGCCTGCTATCGCAGCGGAGAGAACGGCGCCGGAACCATCAGCGCATTCTCCTGCTTGACCATCAGTTCTCGGGTCACCGGCGGCCACCCGGGAATTTTCGCGGACTCGGCGCGGAGTCGCTCGCGCTCGCCGGAATCTTTGTAGGCCCAGACGTGAATGTACTGGTTGAGCGAGCCGATCGCGCTGTGCCAGGCGCCGGCCAGCGGCGAGAGCTTGACGCGCTCGGGAATTATCTTGCCGAAACGCTCCAGCACGGTAGGCATCGCGCCCGGCTGATAGGTGTAGGTGCGAAACTCGTAAATGTTTCCCAGCTTTCTGTCTTCGAGCGGCGGAGAGAACGGCGCGTGCTGAAGGATTTTGCTGTCCTGAAAAATGATGAACTCCTGCGTCTTGGGCGGCCACTTGCCGGTCTTGCGCGCCGCCTGGCCGATGCGCTCGCGATCTTCGAAGCTCTCGTACGGCCAAACGTGAACCACCTGGTTCAACGTTCCGACTTCCGAGTGCCAGATCCCTCCCAGCTTGGAAAATTGCAGGCGCGCGGGCAGCCCCTCGGCGAAACGCTCCATGAAGGCCGGCACGGTTCCCGGCTTCAGTAAATAAGTTCGCATCTCGATAATCATGTTTTCCTCCTCCTGTTCGTCAAACTGTGCGCTCTATTTTTGAATAAACCCCCGGCGGCACCAGATGAAAAACCCGCACGGGCTGAGAGACGTTTTTCAACTGGTGCTCGCCCGCGTCTTGCAGGACGTAATGTTCTTTAATCCGCTCCGCGGTCTCCGGCCCTACCATGACCTCGCCGCCTTTGGTCAGCCCCGCGATTCGCGCCGCGAGGTTCGTCGTCGGTCCTGAAGCCGTGAAGGTCCAGCGGCCGCCTCCGACTGCGTCGAGCTTCGTCGCGCCGACCAGCGCCGGGCCGCTGTTGATCCCGACGTGGATCGCCACCGCCGGATAGATTCCGGTGAACTCGCGATTGAGGCTCGCAACTCTTGCCAACAACTGAAAGGCTGTGGCGGCGGCGTTCATCGCGTGGCGCGCGGGGCCGGCCTCGCTCTGGAAAATCACCATCAAGCCGTCGCCGGCGGTCTCATTAACGTCGCCGTGATGCGCGCGGATGATTTCGAGAAAGCTCGAGAAATAGTCCTGGATCATCCGGTTGAGCCGCTGCGGCGGCAGCTGCTCGGAGAGCCGCGTGTATCCCTCCACGTCGAGAAACAAAACCGAAACATCCGCCTCGCGCTTCTCCAGCTCGTGAGCGTTGGGATTCTTCTCGAGCAGTTTGGTCACCGCTTCGGGGACGAACTTGATCAGCTCGCCTTTGACCTGTTCGAGCAGCTCCACCTTCTGCATCGACTCTTTGAGACTCTGCAGCGCCCCGGCCAGCTCGGCATGGCGCGCCGCCAGGTCGTCGTGCACGCTCTTCAGCCGGTCTGCCATCTCATTGATGCCTCTACCCAGGTCGCCGATCTCGTCGCGGTTACCCATCGCCACCTGCGTCTCAAAGTCTCCGCCGCCGATTCGGCGCGCGGCAGCGGCTATCAAGGCAATCGGCTTAAGCACCACGCGTCCCAAAAAGGCCATTAAGGCGAGAGCGACGCCGGCGATCGTAAGCGTGGCCACAAGGAGCTGGCGGTTGCGAGCCGCGGCCAGGTCCGCATCCAGCCGGTCGAGACCGAGGCTCACCCTGACGACGCCCTGGACCTTGTGGTCCTCGCCATGGCACTCCTGGCACTCCTCTCGGTTCTCCAGGGGGCGGAAGAGCGTTAGTACCCGCCCGCCATCGACCCTTTCGTAGCTCTCCTGGGGCGCTAGTGTCTCCACCGCGCGCGTAAACAACGGGTCGGTGATTCTCTTGCCGGGCTCCCGGTGCATCTTGGAGATGCGCTCGACCAACTCCTTGTTCAACCCGAAACCGGTGTTGACGTCATTGACGGTTTCGAGATCGCTGAATGCCTCAACGCCATTGCGCCGGTAGACTTCGAGAAAGCGGACCTCCTTGAGATCCCTCTTAAGCTCCTGCACCAGCCGGCGGATGATGTCGGGGCGCACTTCGAGCATTCCGTTCTCGATGCTCCTCTGGATCGCTGCCCCCAGTAACCGAGCCGTCTCCCGGTTTCCGGCCACCATCATCTCGGCCTCGCGCTGGATGTTGAAGATCACCAAGACGCCAAAGCCCAGGATAAGGATGGCCAGGATCAAAGCGATCACCTTGAACTGAAGCTGCTGGTGGAACTTCGCCATAAACGTCATGATAAGCCGTTCTCGCCGGAACTCCCCTTTCCTTTCCCATAAATGCGGCGATAATTGCAACAGCGGTCGCGATCGTCTATCTTCGAATCGAGGCTGCGACATGGATTTCAAGGAACTCGGCTCGACCGGAGTCAAGCTGCCGGAGATCGGTCTCGGAACGTGGAATTACAGAGGCGGCGTCGAGCCGCTCAGAAAAGCGATCGAACTCGGCGCCAATCTGATCGACACGGCGGAGCTGTACGGAACCGAGGATGTGGTTGGAGAGGCGGTCAAAGGCCGGCGGGATAAAGTGTTTGTCGCGACCAAGGTGTCGGCGAACCACCTCCGGCACGCTGAAGTGCTGCGCGCGGCGGAGCAGAGCCTCAAGAAGTTGGGAATGGATTATATCGATCTCTATCAGGTGCACTGGCCGGACCTGGCGGTGCCCATTGCGGAGACGATGGGCGCGATGGAGCAGCTGGTCGACGCGGGCAAGGTGCGGTTCATCGGCGTGAGCAATTTTTATTTGAAAAATCTCCGCGAGGCCGAGGCGGCTATGAAAAAACACCGGATCGTCTCCAATCAGGTCAAATACAGCCTGGCTTGCCGCGGCATTGAAGAAGATATGCTTTCTTACTGTCAAAGTAACGGGATAACCGTGATCGCTTACAGCCCGCTGGACAAAGGGGCACTGGTTGCTAAATCGCTTTTCAAACAGCGCGCAGCGCGGGCCGTGCTGGAGCGCATCGCCGTGGAGACCGGGAAAACAGCGGCGCAGGTGGCGCTTAACTGGTGCATCTCGAAGCCGAGTGTGATTGCGATTCCGAAAACCGACAAAGTGGAGCGCGTCGTCGAGGCCTGTCAGGCCTCCGGCTGGCGGTTGTCCCGCGAGCAGGCGGCGGCGCTGGACCGGGCGTTCCAATGATAAGCGGAAAAGACTGCTAGATGCGACGTTTAGTCATCATAGTAATCACGATGTTTTTGTTGGGCCCTGTTCCCGCTTGCGCCCAGCTCGAAAATCTTTTTAAAGGCTCCGCACTCGGCCAACCAACCGCGAGCGACGCCAAGGCCGCTTCGGGCCTGAAAGAAGCTCTGCGCATCGGGACCGAGAATGCGGTGAACCTCACCGGCAAAACCGACGGCTACTTCGGTAATCCGGCGATCAAAATCCCCATGCCGGACAAGTTGCGTCCTGTGGAGCGGGCGATGCGGGGGATCGGCATGGGCTCGCGCGTGGATGAATTTGTCCTGAGCCTCAACCGCGCCGCCGAACGCGCGGCGCCGGCGGCCAAGCAAATTTTTTGGGACGCCGTCACGGAGATCACTTTCGACGATGCGCGCAAGATCGTCGCGGGCAGCGACACCGCCGCGACCGAGTACTTCAAGGCCAAGACGAGCGACAAGCTCGCCGCGGCATTCCGTCCGGTCGTTGAAACCGCTATGAACGAAGCCGGCGCAACTAAAAAATACAAAGAGATGGTCGGCCGCTATCAATCCATTCCGTTCGTCAAGCACGTGACAGTGGATATTGACGAGTATGTCGTGGGCAAGGCGCTCGATGGACTCTTTCACGTGCTCGGCGAAGAGGAGAAAAAAATCCGCACCAACCCCGCGGCGAGAGTGACCGATCTACTCAAGGAAGTTTTTGGGAAGTAACTCGCATTATTCATGCACGAGGAAAGAGCCGGACCCCGCGTTGTCCGAAGGGGCGAGCCGTGACGGGCGACGGCACTGACCGTGCCGGTTCGAAAAAAGCAGAGCCCTATTGCCGTCGACCGGAAGGGCTTGCCCCGGAGGACACTGAATAAACCGGGCTAGCTCTTTTCGAGCACCCAGCGCGCAATTTCATCGTGCCGCGCAAACCACACGCCCGGGAAACCCTTCATGTAGCGCA
The DNA here is from genome assembly GCA_001798595.1 of Deltaproteobacteria bacterium RIFCSPLOWO2_12_FULL_60_19. Classification (GTDB taxonomy): domain Bacteria; phylum Desulfobacterota; class Binatia; order UBA9968; family UBA9968; genus 2-12-FULL-60-19. Next base: position 58,026 of record MGSS01000148.1, read on the forward strand.
GAATTTCCGCCAGCATGGCCGACATCATCGGACGGCCGCCGAAGTGCGCGTGGACGGTGAGATTGATCATGCTCGCCGGCTCGGTCTCGTAGAGAAAATCAAACGTGTCTCTGTATACCTGATAGAAATCCCTCGGGCTTCCCCGCAGCACCCGGTTGTCGGTGAAGTCGCTGTGCGGGATCGCCACCAGAGTGCCCTTGGCGGTCTTTAACGGATAGGGCAGGTCCGTGTCGTTGTAGTCGCCGTGCCACAGGAAGCCCTCTTCGGCAAGAAACCCCGCCGTGTGCTTTGTCGGCGCCGCCACCGGGCTGAACCAGCCGGCGGGCTTCTTGCCCGTTACTCCTTCGATAATCCGCGCGCACTTGCGGATCGCCTCTCTTTCCTCTGCCGCTTCGAGGTAAGGAAGGACCAGGTCCTGCGTGTAAGAGTGGCCTGCCAGTTCGTGTCCCTTTTGGTGAAGCTCTTTGGCGGCATCGGAATATCGCTCCACGGCGTTGCCGCTTACACAAACGGTCGCATGGATGGCGAACTCATCCAGCAGCCGCATGAACCGCCAAATGCCGGTCTTGCCGCCGTACTCGGACCACGAGATGCCGAGCAGATCGGTCGTGCCCGGCTTGAGCGCCGTAGTCATCGGCGAATAGGGCGGCGCCTTCCCCTCGGACCAGCTCTCGAACATGACCGTCACCAGGACGGCTATCCGCGCGTTGTTCGGCCATTGTAAACGAGGCGGTTTCATTTAAACCCGCTCCGCCATAACTGCGCGATTTTTGCCAGCTCTTCTTCGGAAAGATGAGTTTCGCCCGCAGCGGCATTCTCGCGCAGTTGCTTCGCGTCGCGCGCGCCCGGAATAACGACGCCGACGGCGGGGTCGGCGACGCAAAAGGCGAGTGCCGCCTGCGCCAGCGACCTCCCCGGCTTCTCTAAGAAGCGCAGCGCTTCGACCTTCTTAAGCTCCTTGGCGAAAACGTCCCCGGCGAAATTCCGCGCCCGCACGTCTTCGCCCTGGAATCGCTGCTGATCGGCCAGAGTCAGTTTCCCCGCCAGCAGGCTGCGCCTGAGCGGCGCGCGGGCGATGATGCCGACGTTGGCCTCTTTGGCCAAGGGAAAAACCGTGTCGGCCGGACCCTGGACGAGCAGGTTATACTCGATTTGCACCGAATCGCAGCGCCCGCTCTCGATCGCCGCGGCGGCCTCCTCCATCTTATTGATCGAGACGCCGTAGTGGCGAACCTTCCCTTCTTTCTTGCGCCGCTCCAGCAGCTCCCAGACATCCCCGTTGCGAATGACATCCACACTCGGATTGTGAAGCTGGTAGAGATCGATATAGTCGGTTTGCAGCCGCTTGAGGCTCTCCTCCATGACGCGCCCGATGTAGTCCGCGGAGAAGTCGGTCTTGCCCCGATTCGGCCCGACCATGATGTTGCCGCCTTTGGTGGCGAGGATCGCCTTGTCGCGCTTTCCCTTGAGCGCCTTGCCGAGCAGCGTCTCCGAGTAGCCGGCGCCGTACGCGTCCGAGGTGTCGATAAAATTTACGCCCGCCTCCAGCGCCGCCTCGATCGCGCTCAGCGACTCTTCGTCCTTCATCGGCCCGAAATGGCCCGCGTGCACCATGGTTCCCAGCCCGATCACGCTCACGCGCAGCCCCGTTCTTCCCAGCGTCCGATATTCCATCTCTCCTCCTTCTCAAAGCGTCACCATAGGACAAATCCGCGACCGAGCGCAAGATCCCTAATCACGGTGAGCGCGGAGCTCACCTCACATCGACGCCAGCCCACGGCCAAAGGCATCATGAACAGCGAGAGATTTAGCCAAAGGCTGCCTTTCATGTTTTCGCAATTGCGAAAACACAAAACTATTACCGCGAGAGTGAGGCCGAACCGGTGAATTCCCGTAACGCGCTAAGAAGCTTGTGTCTCTCTCTGCTACGGCTTTTCGGCGACAATTTTACCGTTCTTCCAAACGTAGATGGGAGTACCGTGCATGCGGGCGGTTTTACGGGCGGCTTTAGCGGCGCGGCGGAGCGCGCGTCCGACCGCTGCGGTCAGCTGCTTGGTTTCTTTACTCACCTTGTACTGTTTCATGGCCCTTGCTCCAAGACTCGTGGCTTATCGTGAGAGTTATCATACACCGTCCATCCGTCGGCTAAAAGACGGTAGGCGTTTTGAAAATTTCTCCAACTTCGGTCAAAACGCCGAATTACATCCGCTCGTGGAACGTTATGGCCTCCTTGTTTGACGCGAGCGGCGATGCGGCGTAGCGCAAGTCGTGGGGACGACAGGCGAAGATAAACGATCTCGATCCGGTAACCGGCCGCTTTCCACCGTCTCAAACGATTTAGATACACGAGCCCGCTCAGCGTGCTCTCAAATGCGAAGTCCAGCCGCGTCTTGGCGAGCCGGTCGAGTTCCTTTAAGACGAGGCGGCCGGCGGCCAGCGCCCCCAGCTCGGGCCGCAAGGGTGAAAGACCGCCGGCGATCAGGTCGGCGTTGACAAAATGGATTACCCCGGCGTCTTTGGGCAAAAACTCTCGCGCAAAGGTGGTCTTGCCTGCGCCGTTCGGGCCGGCGATGACGATGCAAACCGGAGATTTGCGTGATGCCAGGCTCATGATCGTAGCGATCTTAGTTAGGATAGGCCCGCGAAGCAAGGCGATGTGATGTCCTCGCTACTGACTCCTCACATTCCCGCCAGCAGGCGGTGCCACAGGCGCGTGCCCGCTGCAACCAGCAGAAAAAATAAGCCCGACGCCCAGAACGCAAATTCAAAGCCGTGCGCGTCGACCAGCCAGCCGACGGCCATCGGCGTGATGACAGGCGAGAGGTTCCAGCCTAGTCCCATGCTCGCCATCGTGACCGACCGGTCGCTCGCCTTGCTCTGCTCGGCCGCCTCCATCAGGTAGAGGAGATCCATGATCCCTCCCGCCGCGCCGAGGCCCGCGATGCACAGCGTGAGAAAAATCGGATCGCCCGTAGCGCCGCTTCCCAGGAGGAAGAGTCCGAGACAGCCCATGCCCAGAGCATAGATTCCTTTCTGGCGGGCTGGAATGATGACCGCGCCCAGCAGCAGGCCGGTAAGAACCGGTCCCACGGAGCGGCTCGAAAGCATCAGCCCGATCCATTGATCGCCGTAGTCGAGTTGGGCCAGGTAAAGAGCATAAATCGACTGCGTGAGGCTCGCGGGCAGCGCCGCGGCGTAGGAGATGGTGATGACAAGCCAGATCCGCCGATAGCCCAACAGGCGCGCGATGCCCGTGCCGATCCGCCAAACGCTCCGTCCCAGCGGCTTGGGCTCGACGTGGGGCAGCAGCAGGCCCAGCAGCGCGCAGAGAAATGCGAGCAGCGTGAGCAGTAAAAAAGAGCTGCGAAATCCCAACAGCGCCGCCATCAGCCCGCCTAAGCTCAAACCCACCATGCCGCCGCCGTAGTTGCAGGCCGCGATGCGTCCCAATTTTTTTCCGGTGCTGGCGCCGGGGAGCTGGCTGGCAAGCGATTGGATGGAGGTCCAGAAGGTGCTGCGGGAAAAGTAGGCGATCCCCTGCGCGACCATCAGCTCGACGTAGCTCTCCGCTGAAACGAGCGCGAGCCCGGCGAAAGCCATCAGCAGATAGCAGACCTGCAGCATGCGGCGTTCGCCGAAGCGGTCCGAAAGCGCGCCGCCGAGAAAGCGCACTCCGATTTCCGCGAGCGCGGGAAACGCGACGACGCTGCTCACCTTCAGCACCGAAAAACCGAGCGACAGCGCGTAGAGCGGGACCAGCACCTGCACCATCCCCATGCAAACGTTCCAGAGCACGGCGGTGCCGTAAGCGGCAAATAAGCGGAAGCTGGAGTTAGGCGGATTCATGCTGCGGTGACGTGGAGACAAAAATTAGCAGTGGGTGATCTGAACGGAGACTATCCGAGAGACGGCTCGGACGTCAAACAGCGAAGGACACCGAGCCTGCATGATTCATGCTCCGAGGAAGTGTCGTCACAGACAGTAGGCCGTGGGGCGGACAAACTTGAAACCTTCTTTGCGCTCTTGGCGTCTTGGCGCGATCAATCCGATCCGAACGATCTCGCGCAAAGCCGCAAAGGCCGCCAAGGGTGATGTTCAACGG
>MGSS01000149.1 GCA_001798595.1 Deltaproteobacteria bacterium RIFCSPLOWO2_12_FULL_60_19
CATGCTGCTAACCTCCGATCTGTGAAAAACGCGCCTATCATTGCGTCAAGCCTGCCTAAAAGTCAAACTTCGACGGGACCGCCCCATCCGTTCGCTAACTGTCTTCGCAACTCTCTTGCTTTCTTTCAATGGGCCATTTAGTGTCTGGTTTCGGCGATCGTAGACACCTCTCGTCACTCCCGCGAAAGCGGGAGGGAGTCCAGGCCAAAAGAGACTCTGGATTCCCGTTTCCACGGGAATGACGAAAAGACCGATTCTTGACTTCTTGTGGAAGTTGGCGGTTCAATTCAACGGAGGCTTAGAGGTAATCATGCTGCTCATCAACAACAAAGAGGTGGGGCAACTCTTCGACATGAAGAGCTGTCTGGAAGCGTTGGAAATCGGCTATGACGATCTGCTCAAAGGCGATGCGGTCTATCGGCCGCGGCTGGACGTGTGGGTCCCCGCGGAGCGGACGGACGGCTATTTCCGCTGGGGGACGATGGAAGGGGCGAGCCGGAAGATCGGCGTTTTCGCGATTCGCATGAAATCGGACATCGTGCACTGGCCCGACGGCGTCACGGAGGAAAAATATTGCACTAAGCCCGGCACCTATTGCGGGCTGGTGATGGTCTTCAGCGTGCGCAACGGCGAGCCCCTGGCGATCATCAACGACGGCCTGGTGCAGCACATGCGCGTAGGCGGCTGCGCCGGACTCGGCGTCAAATATCTCGCCCGGCCCGACGCGTCGATCGTCGGCATCTTCGGCTCCGGCGGGATGGCGCGGAGTTACCTTGAAGCATTCCATGAGGTTCGGACGCTTAAGGGGGTGAAAGTGTACAGCCCGACGAAAGCGAATCGTGAAGCGTATGCCAAGGAGATGACCGCCAAGCTCGGCATCCCGGTCGAAACCGTGAACAGCCCGGAAGCCGTCGTGCGCGGCGCGCACATCGTCGCGGCCTGCACCGACTCGACGCGCACGGTGTTCGACGAGCCTGAGTGGCTCGACGACGGCGCGCATGTCACCTGCGTGCGCGCCTGCGAGATCGGCCCGAAGGTCGTCAAGCGCTGCGACATATCCATTAAACTCGGCCGGAACACGGTGGACACGATGGACGAGGGGATGGTTCGCCTCCACGGCAACGTCGGCTACATCGCCGGCCAGCCCGAAGAGCGCGCCCGCATCCCGAATCCGACGGTCGATAATTATCGCGGCGACTTCTTCAAATATTTTATGGACCTCAAGGCGGGCAAAGTGCCGGGACGGACGAATCCGAAGCAGATTACCTTTTTCATCAACGCGGGAACGCAAGGCCTTCAGTTCGCCGCCTGCGCCGGCAAGATCTACCAACTGGCCAGAGAAAAAGGCCTCGGCCGCGAGATTCCGACGGAGTGGTTTTTACAGGATATCAGGGATTAGGGCCTAATCAGCCCATAACGTTTCCTTTGACCTAGGGGAAGTCATGGTGTATCTTTAATAAAACATACATCATTACGGAGGAGAGGCATGGCTTCGCTGACACGGAAGAATTTTCTGGTAGACGAGCAGGCCCTAAAAAGGGCCAAACGGATACTCAACGCTAAGACAGAGTCGGACACTGTGCGTCAGGCGATTTCTCTAGTGGCTTTCCGCAAAGCCGTCATGCGAGGCTACGATCGGGCAGCGGGAAAGCTCCGCGCCTTTGGGACTTCGTGACGTGAGTGGAGGAAAAATCCTGTATGATACCAGCGTCTACATAGAGGTTCTCCGCTCCAAGTCCTTCGCCCAAGCCTTCCGTTCTCGTTACGAGGCCGATATTCCTATTACGTTTTTTAGCTCGGTAGTGATTCAAGAGTTGCTCGCCGGCGCTACTGACAGATTGAAGCAGGCAGTCGTCGAGGGTCTTTACCGCCCTTTTGTGCGCAACGGCCGCATCGTCACACCGACCCATTCCGCTTGGGAAGAGGCAGGCCGCCTTCTTGGGGTTATGAGGGGCCAGAGAAAGGATCAAGGAGATCGTCTTACCGGTAGCTTCGTTAACGATCTCCTGATTGCCTTAAGTGCTAGAGGCGTTGGGGCTAAGGTGCTTACCTTTAACTCGCACGATTTTACCCTGATCCGCAAATACCTCGTCTTCTCGCTGGAAATCTTGAAGGCTTAGAATGTTGCCCCGGTCAAATCTCCCGTCGTGAATTCCGATCTATGGCTCCGACACTGCCAATACGAGATTGTCGAGATCGCGAAGTCTGAGAGGCCCTGGTCAGTGCCAAGTGTTCAAGGATATTTTGAATCACGTCAGGCTGATCAATGAAGCTGATGATGCGCATCTCCCGCTGGCACTTGGGGCAAGTGAGAGGGTCTGTCTCATAGACCTTTCTTATAAAGTAGCACCAACGTTTCTTAAGGTCCTCTGATGCCAGCAGGGGATCAAGCGCGGCGCGGAGTGCCGTCCGCCGGTTAGGCTGCCAACTCTCCGGAGTCGAGACCGTGCTTATGAGCGTAAGTGACATCGAATCACAGGTTCCATCTAAGTTTTCAATCGGGCCGTCGACTCGACGATAACACGGGTCATGAAGTTTGTTTAGCTATATTACCACTATGGCGCGCAGATCCCAATGCGTCTTATGAACCGCGAACACCCTCTGCGGGGCCGAAGCGCGCGACCGCTTGTCAGACGGGCGGCTCCCGGCGTAAGCTGGGTTTGAATTAGTGCTAGGAATTTGCTTTGAGGGGCCAGCCACCGAGAACTCAAAAATGTCCCCGCCGACCTTCCGACGACCCGCTTTCGAGAATCCAAGGAGCCTGGCAGAAAGGGTCTGAGCGTCGCCGATCCGCAATTTGTCGGGGTGAGTATCCGATAAGGATGCGTTATGTCAACCTGAGGTCGATTTGGAAGCAGGTACTCAACGGGCGAGTTTAAAGCCTGTGTGAATAGTGGTAAAAGTATCTTATGAGCCGGAACATGACAGACAGGCCGGACTTTTTGTGGGATGAGCCGCTCAATCGAGGGGATCTCAAGAAAGTTTTGGCCGGCGAAGACGAGGAAGAAAGCCTCTATTACGCGGCTAAGATTTTAAGAGAGGCGCGGTTCGAGGAGGTCTGGGAGTATCTCTCCCCGGCCTTTCTCGCCTCTCACTGGGAAAGGCTTCGAGCGAGACTCGGACGAAAAAAAGGCTTCTGGGAATTTCTCTACAGCACATGGCGCGCACATGGCCTTATCCACTAAAGATATCCTTTCCGCTCTCCAGTGGGATTTTCTGTCTTTATTTTTTCATGGCGCGCCGCCTTTTTTTTTAACCGGCGGGACGGCCCTCAGCGCGTTTTATCTCCAGCACCGTTATTCCGAAGACCTCGATCTCTTCACCTTGGACGGTGACGCGTTCGACCGCGTGCCGTTCTATGTGGCGGACACGGCCGCAAGGTTGACGGCCTCCGTCGCCTCGCTCCAGACCGCGCCTCAGTTCCGCCGTTACAAGCTTTCCCGGAAAGGGGAGTCGGTCATCGTGGACTTCGTGAGAGAGGTAGTCCCGCAGGTATCCGCGGAAAAGAACCGATTCGACGGGATCGTCGTGGATACGTTGGATGAAATTGCGACCAATAAGGTTTGCACCGTCGTCAGCCGTGCGGAGGTCAAAGATTATATCGACCTCTACTTCCTTGCACGCGCCGGATATCCGTTGGAAAACTATATCGAGGCCGCGCAACGGAAGGATGCGGGAGTGTCCCAAGCGACGCTGGCATACCTCCTGTCCGAGTTCAGGTTATCCAAGGTCCCCGATTTTATGATCGCCCGGATTTCTCCTGCGGAGGTTCAGGGATATTTTGAGTCTCTTGCCAGGAAGCTTGCCGTGGAGTCGTTCCCGAAAGGCGAATAGCAGCAGTTAGACGCCGCCTTAATATCCCAGGTCTTCGATCTCCGTTTCATCCATGCCGAAGTAGTGGGCGATCTCGTGGACGAGGGTGAGGCGAATCTGTCTTCGTAGCTCCGCAGGGTCGGGAAAGTCTTGGACCAGGGGCTCGGCGAAGATCGTGATTCTGTCGGGCAGCAGGGGCGGGTCGAAAGCGGAGCGGTCGGACAGCGGCGTGCCTTCGTAGAGGCCGTAGAGCGTATCTTCCTTCGGGTTAAGACCCATGGACCTGAGCTGGGCCCTTGTCGGGCTAGCCTCCACAATAATGGCGAGGTTGTGAAGCCGGGCGCGGAATTTTCTTGGCAATCTCCCCAAAACCCGCGCGGCCTCTTGCTCGATCTCCTCGATAGTCATATCTAGAAGTCTGCACGAAACGCTGTTGGGGATCAAGCGGGGCCCTTCGACCCTTCGACGGGGCTCAGGGCAGGCGGGATGCACGATGCGGGATGCAAAGTGCAAAATGAAAAATGAAATAGGCAGAGGGATGGGATGGGCGCACGCGGCTTGAGTTTGCTATTACCGGCACTGCTGGCGGCGTCGCCGCTCGCGTGGGGTGGGCAGGCGGGCAAGGGAAATCCGGCGGCGCTGCGCGACGATCTGGATCGGGAGTCGCTGCGGCAGGCGATCGAGCGCAGCCTGGAATTCCTTGCCAGAGTTCCGCCGCATCAGATCGTCGGCGAGCGACCGAGGAAGGTCGCCGCGCAGGAGGTGAGAGAATCGTTCCTGGTTCTTCTCAAGCTGCTGGATCTTTGGAACCGGCCGGAGAAGCTGGCTGAGGCGATCCGCTCGCGCTTCGAGTTAATCGAATCCGCGGGTAACCCGGAGGTGGTTTTCACCGGGTACTACCAGCCGGTGCTGGCTGCGAGCCTGACGGAAACGGAAGAGTTCCGCTATCCGATCTATGGAATACCCGACGACATGATAGACGCGATGGTTGTGACTCTGCGCCCCGAGGCTCGTAACGAAAGAGTTGCAGGACGATTGGAAGAGGATCGCTTCGTGCCATATTTTTCACGGGAAGAGATCGATCGGTTGGGGCGCTTAAAAGGCAAGGGATACGAGATCGCCTGGGTCAGAGATCCGGCCGAGCTTTTTTTTCTCCACGTGCAAGGCTCGGGTATCCTTCAATTGACGGATGGGCGGAGGCTCCACCTGAACTATGCGGCGACGAACGGCCGGCCTTACACCAGCATCGGGAAGGTGTTGATCGACGGCGGCAAGCTTCCGCCGGAGGGAGTGTCGATGCAGCGGCTCCAGCGCTACCTGAAAGAACGGCCCGAAGAGCGCGACGATTTGTTGGCCCGCAATGAGCGCTACGTGTTCTTTCGCTTCGTCGAACGCGGCCCGCTGGGGAGCCTCGATGTCCCGTTGACTGCGGGACGGTCCCTGGCGACCGATCCGGCGTATTTTCCCAAAGGCGCGCCGGGCTTCATGGTCAGCCGGAGGCCGCTGGTTGATAGCGCCGGGAATTTCATCGGCTGGCAGCCCTTTTCCCGTTTCGTTGTAAATCAGGATACGGGAGCTGCGATTCGCGGGCCTCAGCGAGCGGATCTCTACTTCGGAACGGGCGATCAAGCGGGATGGGGCGCGGGCTTTATGAAGAGCGCCGGCAAGCTCTATTTCCTTGTCCTGAAGAAAAAGCGCTGAAGATCACAAGGCGAGCGACTCGCCTTGCTTCAGGATTTTGATGCGCGGATTTTTCAGTTTTTTAAGCTCGGCGATGATCTCCTGGCGGAATTGCGGCTTGAGGTGGGTTACCAGAATCGGCACGGACGGGCGGCCAAGTTTTTCAAGCTCTTTGGCGAGGACTTGAGGCGTCAGGTGGCGGCTGATATCGGCGATATTTTGCAGGCGGTTGGGAAAGGAGGTCTCGACTACGACGGCGCGAAGATTTTTTCGCCGCCGCGCCATGGCCCAGACTTTTTCCGTCGGTCCGGTGTCGCCCACGTGCAGCAGCGTCTCTTTGTCGTTCTCGATAAAAAAGGCCGTGCTCGGGACGAGGTGATGCACGCGCACGGCGGTAACGGTCACATTGCCTATCGGTATCGGCTCGTCCTCGGGGAGGTTATGAAAGCTCAGCACCGGCCACGATTGGCTATCGCCGGTGATCCGGGTAAAGTCCGGCCAGAGCGTGTCGTTGAAAAAAGAGGCGTGGAGCCCGGCTATGACCTCCTGTAATCCCCAGACGTTGACCGCGGCTTGGCAGAAGCCGAACAGATTGTCGGCCATGGTCGCCAGGCTCAGCACGTGATCCAGATGGACATGCGTGACGAGGACGTTCCTGATCTTCTGCTGGCCTTTCAGGCTCAACACGGCCGTGACGGAGCCCGCGTCGATGAGCAGCGAGCCGTTGACGAGGTAGGAGGAGAGGTGCTGTCCGGGAATCTGGCCGCCGGAGCAGCCGAGGACGCGAAATTGCATGGGATTTTTTCTAACATGTTTTTCGTGTATTGTCATGCCGTGACGGATAGCGGGGTTCGACGATGAGCGAGAGGCCGTTTTTTCGACAGCCGTGGGTTTGGGTGACGGCGGCGGTTCTCGCCGCAAGCGCGGCGGGGATCGGGCTTTGGGCGCGCCAGGCGCTGCGATCGAGACAGGGTACGAGCGACGAGCGACCGCTCGAAGGGATGCAGCGCTTCGGCGCTGTCCCTGACTTTTCCTTCACGGAGCGGAGCGGCCGTGAAGTCCGTCTGGCCGAGCTCTTGGAGAAGGTGTGGGTTGCGGACTTCATCTACACCAACTGCCCCGACACCTGCCCGCTCCAGACCGCGCAGATGAAATCGCTGCACGACGAGTTCGCGGCGGAAAACGATCTTCGTTTCGTCTCGATCACGGTGGATCCGGCGCGGGACACGCCGCCGGCGCTCTTGGAGTACGCGGTTCGTTTCAAAGCCGATCCGCAACGCTGGCTCTTTCTGACCGGCGACAAAGAGACGATCTACGAGCTGGCGCAGGAGGGGTTCCACCTCGCCGTGGCCGAGCTTCCGCAACAAAGTAACAGGGAGCCGTCCGCCGCCACGCATGCGCACAGCCCGCGTTTCGTGCTGATCGACCGTAAGGCGCAGATTCGCGGCTATTACCAGGCCATGGACAAGCAAGTCGTGGCGCGCCTAAGGCGGGACCTGAAAAACCTTTTACGAAGCGGCGAGTGATGCAGACTCCCGTAAGCGAGCCTAGAACCCGCGATGGAACGAGCTAACGACAGCCGCCGCTTGGCGCTGGCATTCGTCATCACCGCCATTTACTTCTTCGCCGAACTGGCGGGAGGGCTCCTAACCAACAGCCTTGCTTTGTTGTCGGACGCCGGGCACATGTTTTCCGACATTGCGTCGCTGAGCCTAAGTCTCTTCGCGTTACAGATGGCCCGCCGGCCGGCTACCGCCAAGAAAACTTACGGCTACCATCGGCTGGAGATTCTCGCGGCACTCATCAACGGTCTCGCCCTCTGGCTCATCGTCGGCGTGATCTTCAACGAGGCCTACCGGCGGTTGTGGAATCCGCCGCAGGTTCACGGGATGGGCATGCTCGTCGTGGCGGGCGTGGGATTGATCGTGAACGTGGTGACCGGATTGATCCTGCTCGGCTGCGACCGGGAGAGCCTCAATATCCGCGGCGCTCTGCTCCACGTCGTCGGCGACGCCCTGGGATCAGTGGGCGCGGTGATCGCGGCGATCGTGATGTTGCTCACCGGCTGGTATCTCGCCGATCCGCTGGTTAGCTTCGGGATCGGCCTGCTGATTCTTTACACTTCCTGGGATCTTGTCCGCGAGTCAGTGGATATCCTGATGCAGTCGGTGCCGCGGGGCATCGACGCGGCGCAGGTCCAACAGGCGATGGAGCAGGTGCCGGGCGTCGTCAAGATCCACGATCTCCACGTCTGGTCGGTGACGTCGGGGGTCTTCACGCTCAGCGCCCATGCGGTGATCCGGCCGGACGGCCACGCGCACGCCATTCTCGATCAGATGGAAGAGAGGCTGAAAAACGACTTCGCGATCGAACACACGACGATTCAATTGGAAACGGAAGACAGAGAAGAGAAGGAATTTCAGGCGTTTTAATGGAACTATCACGATTTGTCGCTCTGTTTCTGCTCGTCACGTTTCTAGGTCACGGCATCGCTTTCATCGCGCTCGGCCTCAAGCGGCGCAAGGGCTACTATCTTTTTCTCACCGGGACGTTCGTCTTTCTTACGGCGATCTATCTCATCAAGTTCGAAGGCTGGGAGCTGAGCGTGCCGGGCACCGATTTTCCCGCGACCTGGCTTCTGAGAATCGGCGCGACGCTGTGCACGTTGGCCTACCTTAAGACTATCGCGGGAGAAGAAGGAACCTGGCTTTGGAAGCTGCTGCGCCGGAAGCAACGGTGACCCGGCCCGGCGCGCTCGCTAGTCGGGGTCTCTCGCATCGACGGGCGCTGCTTCTCTTTGTTCCTCCCAGCGAAACCCGGAAAGGCTCGGAACCTTCCACGTTATCACCAGCGTGACGGCGGCCACCACCAAGCCTCCCAGCACCGTAGTTCCCCTTGCGCCGATCAGCGGCACCGCGAGTCCGGTTTCAGTCTGGCCGAGAGGGTGGAGACCCCGATTGCTCAGGTGGAAGACTCCCATGACCCTCCCTCGCATGCTCTCCGGCGTGTGAAGCTGAAGAATCACGTTTCTCGCGGCCGCCCAGATCGTGTCGGCGGCGCCCATAAGCAAAAGCAGCATTAAGGAGATTACGAAAGCATGGGACAGTCCGAACAGGACGAAGGTTGCGCTATAGAGCGCGGCCGAAACGAGAAGGATCTTGCCGTGCGACCGGCGGCGATCCATCGAGATCATGAAGGCCGATCCGATCACGGCGCCGAGACCGCGAGCGGATTGGAGAAAACCCAGGCCGCTTGCGCCCACCTGAAGGGTGTCGCGCGCGAAGATCGTCAGAATCGCCTGGTCCAGGCCAAAGACCGACGACACGGCTTCCATCACCATCAGTCCCAGGATGATCTCCCGTGTTGCCACGTAGGAAACGCCCTCTTTGAGTTCATGCATGAAATCGCCGGTGTGGCTGCTGCGGGTCGCGGGGATGCGCATGAGGGCAAGGGCGAAAACCACGGCCAGGAAACTCAGCGCGTTGGCGTAGAAGGCCCCGTCCGTGCCGATGGCGCTGATGGCGATGCCGGCGAGCGACGGCCCGAGCAGCGCGGTCCCTTTCCACAAGAGAGAGTTGAGCGCGATGGCGTTGGGCAACACGGCGCGCGGGACCAGCGAAGGGTAGATGGCCTGGCGGGCCGGGCCGTCGAGCGTTCCGACGACGGCGCTCACAACCGTCAAACCATAGATGTGCCAGACCTGAATCAGCTCCGTCTGCGCGAGTATGCCGAGGCTGAAGGCTAGCAACATCGACGTGACTTGCGTGACGAGCATCAGGCGCTTGCGATCGTAGCGATCGGCCATCGTGCCGCCGAACAGCCCCAGGCCGATGGCGGGAATGGCGCGGAACACGCCGTTCAGGCCGAGCTGCAGCGGCGAGTTGGTAAGATCGTAGAGCAGCCAACTGATGGCCGTCATCTGCATCCACGTTCCGACGTTCGAGATGAACAGGCCGATCCAGAAGAGGCGAAAGTCGCGGAAGTGCAGCGCGGCAAACGGGCCGGAGACTTCCCCCGCCGCGGCGCCGGAAGGTTGCTGATCTGTCATGATGTTGTTGAGGGGGGAAGAATATCCCGGACGGAGCGATCTAACAAGCCTTCGGCAAGCGAAGACGATGCGAACAGGCTACCGTTTCAGCGTGACAAACAGCGAGGCTCCTTCCCGCTTTACAAGGAAGAGCAGCCGTGCGCCTTTCTTCGTCTCCGCAACGGCTTTGCGGTAATCCGCGAGATCGCGAACCGCTTTGCGGTTGATTTCGAGAATCACATCCCCCGCCTGCAATCCGGCTTCATCCGCGAGGCTGCCCGGCTCCACGCCGGTGATGACCACGCCCTGGGCGCGGTCGAGGCCGAGGCTTTCCGCCATGTCGGGCGTCACTTTCTGCACGGCCAGCCCCAACTCTCCTTTTTCCTTGGCGGTGGCGACGACCTCGGCCTCTTTCAACTCACCGACAGTCACCGAGAGCGTAAGCTCCTTTTTGTCTCTGAGCAGCCTGACGCGAGCGGTCGTCTCGGGACGCAGGCGCGCGACCAGAGCCGGCAGCTCGTTCGCCTGTTTTATTTCCATGTCGCCGAACTGCACGATAACGTCGCCGGCTTTGATCCCGGCGCGCTCCGCCGGGCCGTTTTTTGTGACATCGGAGACCAGGCCGCCGCGATGCTGCTCCAATCCAAGCGAGGTCGCCAGATCCGGCGTCACCTCCTGTATCGACACCCCCAGCCAGCCGCGCGTCACTTTCCCTTTGCTCTTGAGCTGCGGCAGGATCTCTTTGGCCAGATTGATCGGCGTGGCGAAGCCGATTCCGATGTTGCCCCCGCTCTGGCTGAATATCGCCGTGTTGATGGCGATCACCTCCCCGCGCAGGTTGATCAGCGGCCCGCCTGAGTTTCCCGGATTGATCGACGCGTCGGTCTGGATGAAGTCGTCGTAGGGGCCCGCGCCGATGTGCCGCCCCTTGGCGCTGACGATGCCCGCCGTCACGGTGTTGTCCAGGCCGAACGGATTGCCGATCGCCACGACCCATTCCCCGACTTCGAGCCGGCTCGAATCTCCCAACGGCGCCGCCGGAAGCTCTCCCTTCGCTTCGATCTTGATGACGGCGATGTCGGTTTTCGGGTCCCGGCCGACGATCTTGGCGTCGAATTCTCTCTCGTCCGCCAGCTTAACCACGATCTTTTGCGCGTTGTTGACGACGTGGTTGTTGGTCAGGATCGAGCCGTCCGGGTCGATGATGAAGCCCGAGCCCAGGCTCTGTTGGCGAGGCTGGCCGCGCGGAGGGCCGCCGAAAAATCTTCGCTGCAGCTCTCCAAAAGGATCGCCGCGCTCCGGGCCCGTTCCTCGCTCCACCTTTTGGGTGGCGGAGATGTTCACCACCACGGGCTTCAATTTGTTTGCCAGCGTGACGAAGTCCGGGAGCGCGCGCGCTTCCCCGGAGGCGCCCGCGTAGGCGCTCGCAAAATCGGTGGGAAGAGTTCGCGAGGCGCCGAAGCGCGGGGCGATCTCCAAACCGATGAGCGAAAATACGAGCGCAGCGGCAATCAACACACAGCTCGCACGTTTGTTTTTCATGAGCCTTTTCATCTGAATAACCTCCGTGTCTGCGGCGACAGCGCCGCCGGCTCAAAAGCCGTCGGCGTTCTGAAGCTGTCTTTGTTTCATGGCGGACCGGTTCGGGTCGCTTCTGCTCTCTTCGCTCACCCGAGTCAACGGCAGGACCTTGGCCTGCCCTCCGCGTTTTACCGTTTCTTTTTTCCACTTGAGCAACTCGTTGCGGATCGACCTGGCATCGAGGCCCAGGATGTCGCAAATGTGCTCGAACGAGAAAAGCCAGTCCCCGTTCTTCTCCGTGATCCAGGCCTCGCTGTCCTTGAACAGCTCCCGTCGCCTGTGGTCCCGGGCATGCAGCCCGTTTCGAAAACAGGCCACCGCATCCTCGAGAACCGCCAACATGAGCTTTTTCTCCGGATCCTGCGGCGTCCTGCGTCGCAGGGAGTCCCGATACTGGCTTGGCAGGATGATATCGGGCTGGAAAAGAGGATGCGCCTTTCCTTCTCCGTAGAGCGGATTCGACAGTTCGAAGCGGTCGACGATTTCGGAGTTTGGCGCCGTCGCCGCAAAGCTTAATGTTTTTTGTTTTTGCATTTTTTATCTCCTCGATTGCGTGACATTGAATGCTTCGGAGAAGCCGATGCTCTCCAAAGCGGCCATTAAGGGAATCCTCGCCTGGGGAGATAAAATATCGCTCCGGCGACGGATGGCCCAGCTAGT
Source organism: Deltaproteobacteria bacterium RIFCSPLOWO2_12_FULL_60_19 (assembly GCA_001798595.1). GTDB lineage: Bacteria > Desulfobacterota > Binatia > UBA9968 > UBA9968 > 2-12-FULL-60-19. Next base: position 11,762 of record MGSS01000149.1, read on the forward strand.
CGAGAAGGATCAAAGGTTCAGAACGGATTGGAGAATGTTACTCGATAACTTGCTTGTAACGGGAAGCCGCGTGGTCCAGGCGACCGGCGGGTCGTCCGTATGGGGTTTCGCAAGGCTCCTGGCCGCTGCGGCGGCGTGCGGGGCGTTTTGCGCTTCCCGATTTTCTTTCAGCACCACGTCGCCCACGATAGCGCGGGTATGCTGCTGCGTCGCCTTGAAGTTCGGAACGTTGCTGCGCTGAACCCGGTGAAGCCTTTTTCCGTGATGGGCGATCTTCGATACGGCGGGGCCGCACACGCTCAGGCCGGCGGGCAGGAGCGCGAGGGCGAGAAGCCCGATGAAGCCCAATGCCGCCAATCTGTTCTTTAAGGCTTGCATACAACCGCTCGATTACCCTTGAGGCTAACATTCTAAGACGCGATGTCAAGCGCAGCAGGCCGCGGCCCACGCATCGGCCCTCTGAGAGACCTCGAGGCGGGCGGTAGGGATGGTTGCCAATGGCCACGCAGTTATTTACAGTAGCCCCAGGCTCATTGATGTCCGGAAAATATCTCTTCATTGCGCTCGTTTTTGCAGGCGGTCTCGCGGTTGGGGGTTACGCGCTTTGGAATCGCGTGACCGACCCGGCGGAGATCGCTCTGTCCGGCATCATCGAAGCGGACGACGTGCACGTCGGGTCGAAAGTCGGCGGGCGCGTGCTGCGGGTCGTTGCCGACGAAGGACAGAAGGTCAAAGCCGGAGACTTGCTCGTCGTGCTCGAAGCCGACGAGGCCAAGGCGTCGTTGGCCGAAGCGCAGGGCGTCTTAAAAGAGGCTCAGGCGAAGCTGGCGGAGCTTGTGACCGGCTATCGCAAGCAGGAGGTCGATCAGGCCAAGGCCGACTGGCTCGCGGCCAAGACGCAGTACGAAAACGCCGAGCGATTCCGAGGCCGCATGAAGGATCTGGTCGCGCGCGAGATGGTTGCGCATCAGGACTACGACGACGCCAAGGCCAAGGCCGAGGGCGATGAGCAGAAGATGGCGGCCGCGAAAGAAAAGTACGACATGCTCGTGGCCGGCTCGCGCAAGGAAGAGATCGACCAGGCGCGCGCGCGGGTGGAAGCGGCCCAGGCGAAGGTGGCGCTGCTCAAGACCCGGCTGGACGAGACCGTGGTGAAGGCGCCGGTGGATGCCGTCGTGGAGGTACTCGATCTTGAGCCGGGGGATCTGGTCGGGGCGGGCAAGCCGCTGGCGACGCTCCTCCGCACGCAGGAGTTGTGGGTGCGCGCCTATCTTCCCGAGGACAAGCTCGGCTATGCGCGGCCGGAGCTGCGCGTGAAAGTTCGGGTCGATTCTTTTCCAAAAAAAGATTTTTCCGGCGTGGTGCGCCGGATCCACCGCCAGGCGGAGTTCACTCCGCGCAACGTGCAAACGCCCGAGGAGCGCGTGCTCCAGGTTTTTCAGATCGAGGTCGTGGTGGAGGATCCGGATCAGGTTCTGAGACCGGGGATGAACGCCGATGTGTATGTGCCGATTAGTTCGCCGTAGGCGACAAGGATGAGGATAGAGGATGGCGTGGAGGCCGTGATTAAAGCCGACGGGCTGACGAAAAAATTCGGCAATCTGGCAGCCGTTCAGGATGTTTCGCTGGCGGTCGAGCGCGGGGATATTTTCGGCTTTCTCGGTCCCAACGGCTCGGGCAAATCCACGGTGATCCGCATGCTCTGCGGCCTGCTTCAACCGACGGCGGGCAGCGCGGCGCTCGACGGCCTCGACGTGGTGCGCGAGACCGAGGAGATCAAACGGCGCATCGGCTACATGTCGCAGCGCTTCAGCCTCTACGAAGATCTCACGGCGCAGGAAAACCTCGATTTCTACGGCGCGATCTACGGCCTGGACCGGAGCAGCCTGAGCGAGCGGCGCAGAACCGTGTCGGAGCTGGTCGGTTTGCAGGAGCGGCTGGCGCAGATCGTCGGGACGCTCTCCGGCGGATTTAAGCAGCGGCTGGCGCTCGCCTGTGCCCTGCTGCACCGGCCGAGGATTCTCTTTCTCGACGAGCCTACGGCAGGCATCGATCCGGTGGCGCGCCGGGAGATCTGGGACCTGCTCTTCCGCCTCGCCGGCGAGGGGACGACGCTGTTTGTCACGACCCACTACATGGACGAAGCGGAGCGCTGCTCCGAGGTCGGCTACATCTACCATTCGCGTCTCCTCGCGGTGGGCAAGCCCAAGGATTTGAAGCAACTGCCGGAGCTTACCTCCGAGGGCGCGCGCTGGTTTGCGCTGTCGTGCGCCGAGCCGACGCGCGTCTTAAGCCTGCTGAGGACGCTGCCGCAGATTCTCGACGCCACGATCTTCGGCGAATCGATTCACGTCCAGGCGCGCAGCGGGACGGATTGCGAAGCGATCGTGGCCGCGCTGAAAGGGCAGGAACTCAACGGCATCGACTGCCGGCCGGTGGTTCCGTCGTTGGAAGATGTCTTCGTGACCCTGACGCGCCGCCATCGCGCCCGCCTGGGAGGTTAGAGATGTTTCGCGGACTCCTGGCGGTGATGCGCAAAGAGATCATCCATATCCGTCGCGATCCGGCGACGCGCTTCGTGTTTGCGATTCCGCTGATCGAGCTTTTGCTCTTCGGCTACGCGATCGACATGGACGTCAAGAATATCCCCACGGCCGTGTTCGACCTGAACCAGCAGAAAGAGAGCCGGGAGCTGATCGAAGAATTCGAGAGTATGCGCTACTTTAAAGTCACGGCGCGAGTCTATTCCGACCGGGAGCTGGAGGAGGCCATAGTCGGCGGCGACGTCAAGGTGGGCATCAAGATTCCGGCGGATTACTCGGAAAATCTGCTGAACGGCCGCCAGGCGCGCGTCCAGGTCTTGATTGACGGCTCGGATTCGACTACGGCGCTGCGCCTGCTGCAGGCGAGCCAGCAGTTGGGGATGGTCAAATCGTTCAAGATCGAGGGATTGCCGACCGATAAAATGGCGGTCGATGTGCGCTCGCGGCTGCTGTTCAATCCCAACCTGGAGAGCGCCTACTTTTTCGTTCCCGGATTGGTCGGCGTGATTCTCCAGCTGGTGACGGTTTTCCTCACGGCGTTTTCCATCGTGCGCGAGCGCGAGCGCGGCACGATGGAGCAGCTGCTCGTCACGCCGGTCTCGCGCGGCGGGCTGATCGTCGGCAAGCTGCTTCCGTACTGCGCCATCGGTTTCATCCAGACCTGCCTGGTGCTGGCGCTGATGGTGTTTCTCTTCGGCGTGCCGATCCACGGCTCGGTCGCGCTGCTGTTGATTCTGTCCGGCCTCTTTCTCGTTTCCGCGCTGGGGATGGGCATCGTGGTCTCGACCTTCGCGCGCAACCAGGGAGAGGCGATGCAGGCGTCGATTATGTTCATGCTGCCGGCCTTTCTCTTGTCGGGTTTTCTCTTTCCCCGCGAGTCGATGCCGCTGCCGATCTATTGGCTGAGCTTTCTCATCCCGGCGACTTACTATCTGGAAATCCTGCGCGGCATTATTCTCCGCGGCGCCGGAATCAGCGCGTTGTGGGACGAGGCGCTGATCTTAATCGTCTTTGGCGTCGCGTTTATGGCGCTCAGCGCGGTAAAGTTCAAAAAGCGACTGGGGTAGACGGTTGCTTGCGTGATCGTGCTCGTGATCGGAGAAAGCCGTGCTCGTGCTCGGAAAGGGTTGTGCTCGAGGGACGAACACGAACACGGGACCTCGAACGGCACCTTCGGAGTGACACGAACACGGTAGCTGTTCATTGCCACAGCTTTTGGATAAATCCCTCGCGCTCCATTTCCTGGAAAAATCGGTTGTCGATGAATTGCCCGGGCCGGGCGGCGGCCGCCTTGGGGTCTTTCTCGCCCAACTGATCGAGAACGGTCTTCATCGCTTCGGGCGACGGATAGGGGATCTTCGGGACGTAGCGCACGATATAGAGGTCGTAAATCGCGTTCAGATATTCGCGGTCGTCGTTTCTCAGATATTTTCTAAATACGTCGACGCTGAAGGCGCGCTGGGTCTTGGCGTAGTGGACCCCTTCGACGAAGCCGCGAACGAATTTTCGGACGGTGTTTTCGCTTCGCTTGATAAAGGAGCGGGTTGTGACGATCGCGGAAGTCGGGAAGTTGAGGCCCATGGCGGACATATCGACTAGCTCCCGCAAGTTGTCCTTCCGCGCCAGGAGAGTAAATTCGACGTTCAGCGTCGCCGCCTCCAGCGCGCCGCTCTTCAGCCCCTGAAGCATCTCCGGCATCCCGCCCATTTGGATCACGGCGAAGTCCTTCCCTCGCTTGATCGGCCAGCTTCTCTCCCCGTAACTGAGCGCGAAGTCGGTCGCGGAGCCGAAGCGGGTGATGCCGATCCTCTTTCCCTTGAGGTCTTCGATCTGTTTTATCTCCGGGCGGGCCACCAGGAAAAAGGTGATGACGTTCATGGTGCTGGCGACCACAACGAGATCGCCGCCGGCCAGATCCGCGTTGACCACGGCGCCGCCGGTGAAGACCCCCATCGGCACCTCGCCCGACTGCACGACCTGCGCCGCGCGCCCGCCGCCGCCGACGTAAAGCAGCTCGATGTCCAGCCCGTGCTTCCGAAAAATCCCCGCCTCATGCGGTATCCAGATCGAGCTCTGCGACCCGCCGACCGCGCTGTAGATAAAGCGCATCTTTTCCAGCGGCGGCTTGGGCTGAGCCCAGAGAGCGCTGTTCCCGGTCCAAAGAACGCCGCACAGCAGAACCGCAAAAAGTTTTGCTCGCATAAAGTCTCCTTTGGAAACCCGACCCGGCCTAGCATATTTCCAGTGGGGGATGGCGGTCAAGCCGATTCCGTTGCGCTTGCCGACCGATGACGCACAGGTTAAAATTCGGCTTCATCGGGATTTGTAGGCTGAAGACCCCACGAAGCGGAAGACATGAGAAAAAGGCGGCATACAAAACCCGTTCATGAGGGTGGGGTTTCTTCTCACATTTCTATAGAGAAGTTGGACAGCCTTGTCGTTCCAATGATCTGCCGCAACGAGGCCGAGGTAGAACTGATTTTAAACAAGCGCACCGAAGGCCTCGCTTTCTTCGGCGCGTCATAGCTTCAATCCGTAAAAAGGACAGCATCAATGAGAAAACATTCGTATGAAGGACCGGAGGCCGATATCACGAATCCGGCGGAGGGGTCACCTATGTGTCTGCCCGGTTTTTGGGCGACCACACAGGCCTGTCCTGAGCCTGGTCGAAGGGGTCGCCCCTACAAATGTTCGCGGAACTGAACCACTACCCGCGCTTGACATTGGTTCACCGCCCTCGATATAAGCCGCCTCTAGGGAGGAAATTCAAAATCACGGAGTTCGACAAGATTCGGTTCACCTAACTCGGCGGACGGAGGTGTCTATGGCATTATTGATCGTGCGTTTAGGTCTGGCGGCGGTGTTCTACGCGCATAGCGCGCAGCAACTGCTCGGCTGGTTTGGCGGCAACGGGCCCCAGGCGACCGTCAAGGGCTGGAGCGAAAGGTATGGGCTGCCGGTGTGGCTCTGCTGGGTCGGCATCTTCACCGAATTCATCGGCAGCTTCTCGATGGTGTTGGGATTATTCACGCAGGTTTTCGCCTTCGGCCTGACGGTTTTCATGGCCGTCGCGATCTGGAAGGCTCACTGGAACAACGGCTTCTTCCTGGCGCGCAAGGCCGGCGAAGGCAACGGCATCGAATTTTGCCTGATGCTGATCCTCATGGCGCTCGCGATTCTCATCGGCGGCCCCGGCCCCGTCTCCCTCGATTGGTTGATGGGTTGGGCCTAGCCTGGAGAGCACAGATCGGGTTTTTGACCTTGAACGAGGCCGTCTAAGGAGGTCCACGTTATGCTCGGATTCAAACAGCCCAGTCCGCGATCGTACAGTGTCGTAGGCCCGCAGCGGCAGATCGACGAGCGCGAGACCCCCCATCCACGGGTCGACCGCGGGGAGCTGGGAGAGAAGCTCCGCGCCTGGCGCAAGACGCGCTTTGGCGAGGAGCCTTTCAGACGCATCTTCGGCGGCGGCGGCGGCGAAGGCAATCAGTACAATTCCTTCCAGTATGTCATGCGAGATGTCCCGGAAGGGCCGGTGAGCCCTAATAAGACGCCGGTCCCCGATCCTGCTCACATGGCGCGCAACATCAAGGAGATCGCTCGTTTCCTAGGCGCGAATGTGGTCGGGATCGCCCACCTGGACCAGGCTTACGTGTATTCCCGCAGAGCCAGAGGCAACGCCGCGATGGATGAAAAAGCAGGCGACCCCATCCACCTGCCTCACCGCTATGCGATCTGCATGGGGTTCTCCAGCGATTACTATAAATTTCTGAGTAACAACAGTCGGATCTCCGACGCCGACTATGGATTGGGCAACATCCACACGATTCAGCCGACCTTCATGCTCGCCGCCTACATCCGCGAGTTAGGATACCCTGCGCGAGCCCATTATTACGGGAAGGGCGAGGTCAATCCTATTCCTCTGGCGATAAACGCCGGACTGGGAGAGCTGGGACGTCACGGGATGCTCATCCATGAGGAGTACGGCTCTCGTCTGCACCTCGCTGTGGTTACCACGGATTTGCCCCTGGCGGTCGACCAGCCGGTCGATATCGGCGTCGAAGAGGTCTGCAAGTATTGCATGAAGTGCGCTCGCACCTGCCCGTCGCACAGCATCCCGTTCGGGGGCAAGGAGGTCTACAACGGCGTCGAGAAGTACCGGGTCAACGTGGATAGCTGCTACAAGTACCGGCTGGCCTCGAGAGGGCAGTGGTCCAATTGCGTCATTTGTGTTTCCGCGTGCTGCTATAACAAGCCGAAGGCGTGGTGGCACACGCTGGCTGTAAAGTCGATCAAGTGGACTCCAAGCCCGCTGCGGGTGCTCATCATCAAGCCGCTGCTCTGGATCGACGATCTCTTCTGGGGGAAGAGGCCCTGGAAGCATATGAAATGGCTGGACTACGACAACGCGCCCGAAGCGGTGACCTGCGCCATCCCCGGCTGCACCGTGAAGCACGCCAACCTACAGCACAAGCAGCTCCATACGGCCTAAGCGATTTCGAATGGACTGAGGGAGAAATCGAGACGATGACCTACGTGATCACTCAGCCGTGCATCGGCGTCAAGGATAGATCCTGCATCGACGTTTGCCCGATGGATTGCATCCACGGCAGGGACGAGGACGAGATGCTCTATATTGAGCCTGAAGATTGCATCGACTGTGGCGCTTGCGTTCCCGCCTGCCCGGTGGAAGCCATTTTCGCAGAATCCGAACTGCCGGATAAGTGGCGGAACTTTGCTCGGATTAACGCCGACTACTTCCAGAACAGAAAGTCCGCCTAGCAGGCCGACTCCAGCTGTCCTTTTTCTCCTTCGACAGGGCTACCGCCCGCCTGGGAATCCCTCTCCGGGCCTATGCGATACGTCGTTAGTACGCTGCTCCTACGAAACAAGAGCAGCCCGAAGCTACGATTGGCACTTCGCGTCCCACGCATAGGCCCTTCGAGGGACCCCCAGGCGGGCTAACGGCGGATGACAGCCTTTTTCTAGCGGGGTGCTAGAAGCCGAAGAGGCTCTGCGCGTTCTTGTAATAAATCTTCTCTTTGTCCGCTTGCGGGATATCCAGCTCTTCCATTGCCTCAAGAGTCATCGGATAGAACTGGTCGTCCCGCCCGCCTCTGCCGTGAGGATAGTCAGCGCCGAAGAGGATCTGTTCCGCGCCGACCGTATCGCAGACGAGCTTGATGAACGGGGCGCGGATGGGTCCCGCCGTGTCGTAGTAGATTTTCTTAAAATATTCTTCCGGCTCGCGCGCGCACTCCGGTTTTCCCTCGCGCCAGTTGAGCCGGTCGAGGTAGAGGAGAATCATTCCGCCGAGATGCGCCGCGATCAGCTTGAGCTTGGGATAGCGGTCGAAGATGCCGCTGTAGACGACGCGCGAAATTGCCAGCGTCGTGTCGGTCGGCCAGAGGATCTTCTGATGGAGCGAGTATTTGTTCCAGTTGGCCTGGCACGGCGCGTTGGCGGGATGGAGAAAGAGCGGCTTCCCGCCGAGGGCGACGGCGTCCCAGAAGGGCTTGCACTGAGGCTCGTCGAGATATTTTCCGGCAAGGTTGGTCGGCAGCATCACGCCGTGCATCCTCAGCTCTCCGTAGCAGCGCTCCAGCTCGCGCGCGCAGTCGTCGAGGTCGAGCATCGGCAGTCTGGCGAAAGCCTTGAAGCGGCGCGGATGCTTGACGCTCGCCTCGGCGAAGGAGTCGTTCAAAATTTTACACAGCTCCAGCGCCCTGGCGCGGTTGCCGTCTTTCTCGATCCGGCCGCCGGTGTTGGAGAGGACGCCGATGTCGATCCCGTGCTTGTCCATGACGTCCAGATACTCGCGGTGCTCGAAAGCGTGGAAGCCGACGCCCCGGACATCGCTCTGGGCCTCCGGAACGAGATCGAGATATTTTCCGGGAAAGGCGTGAAAATGGGTATCGATGATCATCGCGGCGTCCTCCGGTCATTTCCTTGTCTGCGCCGACAAGTCGCGATAGAAGGCGCTTTTTTCCAGCCGCTGCACCGGCGCCTCGTCGATCACATTTTCCGACCGAACGCTGTTCATCTTGGGATTGGTCAACGCCAGCAGGCGGTGCATGTTCTGGACGCCCTTCAGATTGGGGTTGATGTCGAAGCTGTAGAGCCATTGCAGCACCTGATAGCCGCTCTCCGCGTCCTGGGCGTTTTTGAGGCGCAGGTTTTTGGCGAGGGACTTGAGCACGGCATCTTTGCGCGACGGCGTCTGGATGAAGGCGACCGATTCCATGACGCCGCGCAGGATCGAATCGACGATCTGCGGGTTCTGCTTTAGATAGCTGCGCTGCGTCGCGAGGGCGAGACCTTGATAGACAATCGGCGCTTTGCCCATATCGACCAGCACGTTATAGCCTTTCTCCTTGAGCGTGGCGCTGTAGCTGTAGCTCAGATAGGTTGCGTCGATCCCGCCGGTGGCGATCGCCTGCGTCAGGACCGATTGGTCGCCCAAAACCATCAGCAGGATTTTGTCCCGCGTCGGCTCGAGCCCCAGGTATTCGAGCGCCAGCATGGTCATCGACCAGACGCCGCCGCCGATGCTCTGGACGCCGACCTTTTTCGCCTTGAGCGCTTCGGCGGTGCGGAGCGCGGGCGCGGCGAGGAAGTCGCCGTCGGCGCGGTTGACGAGACCGGCAAAGAAGGCGATATCCATCCCGCCCGCCGCCGCGCTCAGGACCGATCCCGGAATGGTGTAGGCGATCTGGATATCTCCGGATGAGAGCGCGGCGATGGTCTGCGGGCCGCTGCGGATGTTGATGACTTCGACGTTAACGCCGTGCTTGCGGAAAAGACCCTGTTCGACTCCGACCCATAGAGTCGCAATTTTTTCGTTGAATGCGCCGTGGGCGATGCGCACGAGCGGCGGCTCGGCGGCTTGCAGGCCGGGCGCGACGACCGGCGGCAGCAAGAGGAAGAGGAGGAGAGCGAACGGCAAAAACAGTTTATCCCGTTTTGGCATCATGGCGGCGAATCTCCTTCCTGAACCGTGCGTTCACCCTTCGACAAGTCTCAGGGCGAACGGGTCGGGCGCTAAGTTTGTTGAAGATTTTCCGTTCGTGCTGAGCCCGTCGAAGCACGACAAATAAGTTTTCAGCCCCATCCTCCAAGCTCCGGCCCACACCTGCCAAGACGGTAACGGAAGTCCTGCCCCGGAGTCAAGTCAAAGAATAAAAACAAAGAACCTTGTAAGCCAGGACACGATTGCTTAAGATTCGGCCCACCAATGCGCAATCCTTTGCAGGGGGCTTCTTCGGGATGACGAGACGGAAGAGAACAGGCTTTGTCCTCGGTTTCATCGTGGCGCTGTTGTTGAGCCAGACGCTGCTCGCCGGCCCGAGCGACGCGGCGGTCGCCCGGCGCGCGGCACGTAAACCGGTCGAGCAAGGGAAGCCGACTTACACCGCCGCGCTCCTAATGGAGCCGACCACGGGAAGAGTTCTTTTTGAGCGGGAGAGCCACAAGCCGTGGCCGCCGGCATCTCTCACGAAGATGATGCTCATGCTCATCGTCATGGAAAAAGTGAAGCAGAAGGCGATTTCCCTAAACGATCGGGTGGCGATTTCGGGGCGGGCCGATAAGCTCGGCGGCTCTCGGCTATCGCTCAAGCGCGGCGAAGCGTTCATGCTTGAAGAGCTGATGCGGGCGGTCGTGATCCATTCGGCCAACGACGCCGCCGAAGCCGTGGCGGAGCGGATCGCGGGCGACGCGGGGGGCTTCGTCGCGCTGATGAATCGGCGCGCTCAGGAGCTGGGGATGAAGGAGACAAAATACCATGGTGTCCACGGCCTTCCGCCGGAGAAGGGGCGGCCCGCCGACGTGACGAGCGCCTACGACGTTGCAATCCTGGCGCGCGAGCTGGTCAAATACCCGGAGATTCTCAAGTGGGCCTCCACGGTCAAGCAGCAGTTTCGCGGCGGCAAGTCCGTTCTGGAAAACACCAACCGTTTGATCGGACAATTCCCCGGCGCGGATGGGCTTAAGACCGGCTCCTACCGCGAGGCCGGCTTCAATCTCGCGGCCACCGCCGAGCGCGACGGGCTGCGGTTTATCGCCGTTACGCTCGGCTCCGCCAGCGACGAGGCTCGGGCGCGCGAGGCGGCGGCGCTGCTCGCTACGGGGTTTAACGAATATATGATGCTGGCGGCAATGAAGGCGGGACAGGCGCTGGCGCAAGATATCCGAGTCAGGGGCGGGCGAGTGGAGGCGATTCGTGTTGTTGCGGCAAGCGCGGCTCAAGTGCTCATCAAGCGCTCGGAGGCCGGCTCGGTGAGATCGAGCGTTCGGATCGACGAGCCGCTTTGGGCGCCTCTGAAAAAAGGGGACAAGATAGGCGAGCTGACGGTGACGGTGGGCGACAAACCGCTGGGAAAATTTCCTCTGGTTTCCGATCGCGACGTGGAGCAAGCGGATATCGCCAAGCGGCTTTGGGACTGGATTTTGCTGCCCGCCGAGCGGTGGGGAAGATGACCGGCTGGGCGATTACGCTGATTCTCGCCGCTGCGTTCATTCACGCGACCTGGAACCTGCTGGCGAAGCGCGCCAGCGGCGGCGCCGCCTTCACCTGGCTGTTTGCCGGCTGGTCGGCCATTCTCTATACGCCGCTCGCCGCCGCAATCGTTCTGTTCCAGCAAGCCCACATCGGTCTGACTGAGATCGGTTTTATGGCCGGCAGCGCGGCGCTGCACACGGCCTATTTTCTGCTGCTCAATCAAGGCTACCGCGTGGGAGATCTTTCGCTGGTTTATCCGCTCGCGCGCGGGACCGGGCCGTTGCTGTCCAGCTTGACGGCGATCCTGCTCTTGGGCGAGCGGCCCTCCGCGCTCGCAATTTCCGGCGGCCTGCTCATCGTCCTCGGCGTCGTCGCGTTGACCAGCGGCCCGGCACGACTGCGCATGGGCGGCGCCCGGAGCGCCGTGAGTTACGCGCTGCTGACGGGCACTTTCATCGCGGGTTATACGCTGTGGGACAAGCAGGCGGTGAGCGCGTTTCTGATTTCTCCTCTATTGTTAGACTGGGGCGCCAACGTCGGGCGGGCTTTACTCCTCACTCCCGTCGCGCTCAGCCGTTGGAGCGAGGTGCGGGTCGAGTGGAATACTCACCGCTTCGAAGTTCTCGGCGTGGCTGCTCTTGCGCCGCTGTCATATATCTTCGTTCTCACCGCGCTCAGCTTCACGCCCGTGAGCTACGTCGCGCCCGCGCGCGAGATCAGCATCCTCATCGGCGCCGCCATGGGCACGCGCCTGCTCGGCGAAGGCGACGCCCCACGCCGCCTCGCCGGCGCCGGCGCGATGGTGCTGGGGGTTGTGGCTCTGGCGCTGGGGTGAGGCGGTGGCGTATAAGTGAGAATCACGGAAGACTGGATATTACCATTACTCCATCACTCCCGTACTCCAATCTTAAAAGGAGGTAACCCATGTTCGAAAGCTGGAGAGGCATCGTCGGAGATATCAAGCCGACTCACCGGCCAGGTTCGCTGGAAGAGTTTATCCGGCTGCTCCCCGAAGGGATCGGCGTGATTCCGCTCACGGTCGGCATAAGCTCGGGAACCGAGCAGGAGTTCCGTGACGTGCTTGGGAACTACCAGCAGAAGGCCGCCGAGCTGGCGGCGCTGGGCGTCGATATGATCCACGTCGGCGGCGCGCCGCCGATGATGGTGCACGGTTTTTCGGGAGAGGACAAGATCGTGAGGGAATTGGAGGCGAAGCACGGGATACCGATCAGCACCTCCGGCAGGTGCCAGGCGAAGGCGATGCGCGCGCTCTCGATCAAAAGTGTCGTCGGCGTCACATACTTCAAGGCAAGCTTGAACCAGATCTTCAACCGTTACTTCACCGAGGCGGGATTCCAGGTCGCGGCGATGGAAGGGATCGACGTGCCTTTCAAAGACGTGGGAAGACTCTCGGCGGAGGAGATCTACAGCCACACCAAGAAGGCCTTTCTCAAACATCCGGACGTTCAGGCGATCTACATGCTCGGCTCCGGCTGGCGGCTGCTTAAAATCGTGTCGCTCCTCGAACAGGACCTCCAGGTGCCGGTGATCTACGCTCTGTCGGCAAAACTCTGGGATGTCCAAAAACGCCTCCACGTCCGCCAACCGATCAAGGGCTACGGTCGGTTGTTGGAGGAGTTGCCGTAGGGAGAAGCAAAGCTCGGACTATTCCAATCGTTCAACGGGCCCAAACGGTTCAAAACGATTGGAAGGGTGCGATTGCGCAGCCGAGCGGACTTTGGTAAGGAGCGGGCGTGGCGATGCTGCTGGTCCTAACACTCCTCTTCTGGCTTTGCGCCGCTCCCGTCGTTGCCGCCGAGGCGGAAGGATGGAAAAGCGAGTGGGCGAGGACGGTCGAGGCGGCGAAGAAAGAGGGGCAGCTTGCGGCGTATGGCGGAGCGGAGATCAGCCACCCGGATATTATCGCTGCGTTCACCAAAGAATATCCTGAGATCAAAGTCACCAACGTCACGGGAAGGGCGTCGGACGTGACGGCGCGCATTCTGGCCGAGCGGCGCGCGGAAAAATATCTGGCCGACGTGATCGCCAGCGGGCCGAACGCTCCGCGGACGCTCTATCTGGCAAAAGCCCTCGACCCGATCGCTCCCGCGATGATCCTGCGGGAGGTCACGGACCAATCGAAATGGTACGGCGGCAAGCACTGGTACGCCGATCCCGAGCACAAGCACATCCTGATATTCGAAGGCTCCGTCGCCACCACGGGGCTCGCCGTCAACACCAAACTCATGAGCCCGAACGAGATCGCCTCTTACTGGGATCTCGCGCAGCCGAAATGGAAAGGGAAGCTCCTAGCGATGGACCCGCGCGGCGCGGCGCTGCCCACGCCGGTTTTGATGCTCTACTACGATCCGGACGTCGGGCCCGAGTATTTGAAGACGCTGCTCGGCAAGATGGACATCACGCTGTTCCGCGACCGAGCCCAGGGAACCAACTGGCTTGGCGTGGGGAAATTCCCGGTTTGTTTTTACTGCCGCGATCTCGATCTCGCGCAGAAGCAGGGGCTGCCGATCGCCGAGGTGCCGCCGGCGCAGATGAAAGAGGGCGGAACGATCGGCGGCGGGAGCAGCAGCGTGCTCGCGCTCGTCAACCGCGCGCCTCATCCCAACGCGGCGCGTGTCTTTATCAACTGGTATCTCTCGCGCCAGGGGCAGATGGTCTGGCAGAGGGTGATGAACGCAAAAGAAGTGGAGCCGTCGGACTCCATGCGGATCGATATTCCAAAAGACGACGTCCTGCCCGAAGCGCGGCGCGCCGACGGGCGGAAATACCGGGTGGTGGGTTTCCTCGATCCCGCGCCGTTGCAACAGCTTCTTAAAGAAGTCTTAAAGTAGGAGGAACCGCATGTCCGAACCCGAAAGATACGCCCCCATCGAAATTCGCGGTTTCTTCCGGTCTCACACCCATTTGCCGATCTGGGAAGTGATCGAGCAGGCGGGCATCTGGAAGCAGCTCGGCATGAAAGTGAGCTTCGAGTTTTGCGACAGCTCCAATATCGCGGAGGCGGCGCTGTTCAGCGGCGAAGTCGATTTCGTCTCCGGCAATCACATCACGCCTTACGCGCTGGTTGCGCGCGGCAAGCCGATCGTTTGTCTCGCCTCGCCTTCCAACAGCGTGAACGACAAGCTGGTCTCGCGCGAGCCGGTCAAATCGGTCGCCGATCTGCGCAGCGCGCGGATCGCCGACACGACGCTGCTCGATCCGGCGGGCGGCTACCATCACCTGCGCGGCAACCACATGCTCTACGTCATGCGCGGTGGACTCCGTCTGGACGAGGTGCAATGGGTGGAGCTTACGGACAGCATGGCGGTGTTTCGCACGGCGCAGCTGGAGGCGCTCAAGGCGGGTAGGGCGGATGCGACGTTCGTCACCGGCAGCACGGAGAAGTATGAGCAGGCGGGATTTAAAGTCCTCGATATCGAGCCGCTGCCGATGATCACCGGCCCGACGCTGACCAGCACCCTGGCGAACTTAAAACGCAAAGAGCGCCTCGGCGAGCGGCTGGTCAAGGCGCTGGTCCTGGGCATTCACTTCGCGCGCACGCGGCGGCAGGAGACCGAGCGCATTCTGGAAGGACTCAAGCGGAGAGAGCCGCTGACCGGCCGGGTGAGCTACAACAGCGTCGCCAAACTCCTGCCCAAGCCCTACCCGGATTATCAGGCGATCGCCAACGCCTACACGCTATGCTGCTTGAAAGATGCTACCGCGAAGGAGACAGGCCCCATCGCCCTCTGGGATTTGCATTATCTACGCGAGCTGGACGACTCGGGCTTCATCGATGGACTTTACGATCAGAGGCGCGAGGCGTAAGCCGCAACGAGGAGACCTTATGAAGCAGATGACGACGTTGGCGGCGGCAGTTTTGGCCTTCGTTGTGTCGTGGAGCAGGGCGGAGGCAGCCGAGGCGAAGCCCGGCGCCGCGTGGGAGGGAGTGGTGGCGGCGGCGAAAAAGGAGGGGGAGGTGAGGCTCTGGGGCGACATGGAGATCACCCACCCGGACATCGTCGCCGTCTTCACCAAAGAATTTCCCTTCATCAAGGCGGTGCTCGTCAGCGGCCGGGTCGGCGATCTGATGCCGCGCATCACCGCCGAGCGCCGGGCGGGCAGATATCTGGCCGACATTTACAGCGGCGGTCTGGGTGGCCGGGCCTTCTTCGATTTTCAGCGCTCCGGCATGCTCGATCCGCTGAAGCCCGTGCTCATGCTGCCCGATGTCGTCGACGAATCGAAATGGCAGAACAGCAGACACCACTACGCCGACGGCGAGGGGCGATACGTTTTCATGTTCGAGGGGAGCGTCGCCGGCGTGGGGCTGTACTACAATTCCAAACTGTTCGATCCGAAGGAGTTCCGCTCTTACTGGGACCTGTTGAATCCGAAGTGGAGGGGAAAGATCGCGCTGTTCGAGCGGCCGGGGACGGGCTCACCGAACATGGTGCGATTCTATTACAATCCGCAGCTCGGACCGGAGTTCGTGCGGCGGCTGTGGAGCGAAATGGATCTGGTCGTGTCGAAAGAGCGGCGCCAGGCGACCGACTGGCTCGGCAGCGGCAAGTTCGTTCTCTGCATCGACTGCGCCGACACCGACGCCGCGAGGAAACAAGGGGTCCCGGTCGAAGAGTTCGACCGCGCCTATCTCAAGGAGGCCGGCGGCGAGATCAGCACCAGCGGCAACAGCGGTCTGGCGCTGATGAACCGCGCGCCGAATCCCAACGCGGCCAGAGTCGCGATCAACTGGTTCCTGTCGCGCCAGGGGCAGATGGCCTGGCAGGAGGCGATGAACAAGAAGGTCGTCGAGCCTTCGGACTCGATGCGGATCGATATTCCCAAAGACAACGTTCTTTCCTCCGCGCGCCGCGAGGAGGGGCGGAAATATTCGGTAAGCGGTTTTCAGGACCCCGATCCGGTGGCGAAGCTGATTCAGGAGATTCGAGCGAAAACAAGTAGGCAGTAAGCAGTAAACAGCGAGCAGAGCGCATGGCGCAGAATGCAAAGTGCAAAATGCAAAGTGCAAAATGAAGAAGGCTACAGGCAGTAGGGGGCGCGATTCATCGCGCCCGTATGAGCTTTTCAGTCCTCAGGGTTCCGTTTTGAGTTAGTCAATCCAAAATCTAAAATCCAAAATTGAAAGAGGCAAGGGCCGAGGAGAGGTTATGGCAGACTACCAGCCAATCGAGATTCGCGGATTTTTTCGCTCTCACACCCATTTGCCGATCTGGGAAGTGATCGAGCAGGCGGGCATCTGGAAGCAGCTGGGGATCAAAGCGAGCTTCGACTACTGCGACAGCTCGAGCATCGCGGAAGCGGCGCTGTTCGATGGCAGCGTCGATTTCGTCTCGGGAAACCACATCAGCCCTTACGGCCTGGTCGCCAAGGGAAGACCGATCGTGTCGCTCGCCTCGCCAAGCAACAGCGTCAACGACAAGCTGATCTCGCGCGCGCCGATAAAACACGCGAGCGAGCTGCGGGGAAAACGGCTGGCCGATACCACGGTGACGGACAAGGGCGGAGGTTACAACCACATCCGCGGCAATCACATGCTCTATGTGCTGAAAGCCGGGTTGAAGCTGGAAGACGTCAAATGGGTCGAGATCGCCGACATCATGTCGGAGAGCTTTCGCGTGGAGCAAGTCGCGGCGGTGAGGGAAGGGAAAGCGGACGCCACGATGGTGACCGGCGGAACGGAGAAATTTGAAAAAGAGGGTTTTCACGTCCTTGAGCTCGGACGGCTCCCGATGGTCAACGGCCCGACGCTCACGTCAACCCTGACCAATCTCAAGCGCAAAGAGCGCCTCGCCGAGCGTCTCGTCAAAGCTCTGGTCCTGGGCATCCATTACGCGCGGGCGCATCGCGCGGAGACCGAGCGCATTCTCGACGGATTGCGGCAACGGGTGCCGGAGGCGAACGCGACCTACAATAGCGTCGCCAAACTCCTGCCCAAGCCCTACCCGGATTATCAGGCGATCGCCAACGCCTACGAGCTTTGCTGCATGAAAGATCCCAAAGCGAAAGAGCTTAGCCCGCTCGCGCTCTGGGACCTGCACTATCTGCGCGAGCTGGACGACTCCGGCTTCATCGACCGGCTCTACGCAGACCGTTGACAAAGGTCCATCTCCAACAAGGATGAAGTATGAAGGCGGAAGGCTGAATGAAGATGTGGAACCGCCGTCATCGTTCCACTCGCGCGTTTTGCACCCGGGAGCTTAATATTGGTATCGACAAACTCAGCGGGCATGGAGGTCGTCGCGCTTCCAGGTTGCCTTGCCGTGCGTTCCGAGCTTCAAGCCCCGGCGCATCAACTCCCGCTGTCTGTCTCCCGCTCCTTGAATCTGCCGCAGCTGTTTGACGCGGTCCATGAGGGCCTCGACAAGACTTCGGGTGGCTCGCTCCGCTATGCGTCCCAGCTCTGCCGAGAGCGCTACGGCGCCGCAGCGGCTTCCAGCACCGCGCTGATGATTTTCTGATAGCCGGTGCAGCGACAGAGGTTGCCGGCCAACGCCTTTTTAATGTCCTCTTCGGTCGGCGCAGGGTTGCTGTCCAGCAGGGCTTTGGCGGAAAGTATCACGCCGGGCGTGCAGTAGCCGCACTGGACCGCGCCCTTTTCGAGAAAAGCTCTCTGCAGCGGATGAAGGCGCCCGTCTTTCGCCAGTCCCTCGATCGTCAAGATTTTTTTGCCGCGCAACGTCGCCGCGAGCGTCAAACAGGCGAGGCGAGGCTCGTCGTCTATGAGAACCGTGCATGCGCCGCATTCGCCGCCGTCGCAGCCTTCCTTGGTCCCGGTGAGATCGAGATCGTCGCGCAACAATTCGAGCAGTGTTCGCGCAGGCTTGAAGGTCAGGTCGAACTCCTCGCCGTTGATGGTGACTTCGATTCTTCGAAGCGGCTGGCCCTTCTCTAAAACCGCGCGACGGCGCGCGGCCCGCCGTTTCGGCCGTTTCATTCGGACCTCCTCTTCGCTTCCTTCGCCCGCAAGGCCGCGAGGATCTTCTGCGGAGTAACCGGCAGGCTCGTAATTCTTACCCCTATGGCGTGATAGACGGCATTCGCCAAAGCCGGGGCCGTAGCCACGAGCGCCGGCTCGGCCACGCCCTTGGCGCCATAGGGGCCGACGGGATCGTTGGACTCCACCATCATGATTTTCATTGGAGCAATGTCCAGCATGGTCGGCAAGCGGTAGTTGAGGAAGTTCGGGTTATAGGTCCGGCCATCGACGCCGACCATGTCTTCCATCAAGCCGTAGCCCGCGCCTTGAACGAGCGCGCCTTCGAGTTGACCCTCAACGGCCATCGGATTGATCGCTTTGCCGACGTCGTGAGCTGCCGTGAAGTTGAGGATGGTAACTTTGCCCGTCTTGGGATCGACCTCCACCTCGGCGACTTGGGCGCCGAAGGTATAAGCCGATGAGACATTGCCGTACTGGCTCTCCGGATCCGGCGGCACTGAAGGAGGATCCCAGGAGCCCCGCCCGACGATCTCCTTGCCGCCGGCGCGGAACCAGGATCGCCGGGCGACTTCGAGAAAAGTCACGGCCCGTTGCGGCGAGCCCTTGGGAAAAATCCTGCCGTCTTGCGCGACGAGGTCTCCGGGATCGGCCTCCAGCATCTCGGCCGCGAATTCGAAAAGCTGCTGCTTTGCGTCGATAGCGGCCAGCCGCGTCGCGTTTCCGCCGATGTGCGTGGTGCGGTCCGCATAGGCGCCCAGACTGTGCGGCGAGAAATCGGTGTCCAGATCGGGAACGACGATATCCGCCACGCGAATGCCCAATTCCTCCGCGACGATTTGCGCCATGACTGTCTTGCATCCTTGTCCCAGCTCGGACTCGCCCGAAAGGAGATAAACCTGGCCGTTATCCCCGATCGTCACGACGGCGTTGGAGCCGTAAAAGCCGGGATAGTAACGGCAACCCGAGACATGAATCATGCAGCCGATTCCTATGCCGCGCGGCTTGCTCCGGCTCGACTTCGCTCTAGCCCTTTTCTCCTTCCACCGGCTGGCCTCCGCGGCTTTCTCGATGCACTCCGTCAAGGCGCAGCTCTTCACCTCCCAGCCATGCGCTGAAACCTCGCCGACGCGGCGCGCATTCTTGAGCCTCAACTCCACCGGATCCATCGCCAGTTTCTCGGCGAGCGTATCCATGTGGGATTCCAGGGCGAAATCCATCGGCGGATTGCCGAAGCCGCGGAACGCGCCGCCGGGCACCGTATTCGTGTAAACCAGGAAGGAATCCGTCTTGATATTGGCGAAGCGGTAAAGGCTATCGACCCTCTTGGTCATGGTATCGAGAATGATCGGTCCCACCTCGCCGTAAGCGCCGCTGTTCAAGACGATGTAGGTCTCTTTAGCCACGAGCGCGCCGTCTCGACTCGCTCCCATCTTGAGACGGATGTGAGTGGCATGGCGAGGAGGGGAGGCGATGAACTCTTCCTCGCGCGTAAGGCAGAGGCGCACCGGCCTTCGGGCTTTTAACGCCAGCAGCGCGCAAATCGGCTGGACCCGCTTGAAATGCTTGCCGCCGAAGCCGCCGCCGACGTGGGTCTGGAAGATGCGGACTTTAGAGGCGGGCAGCCCGAGCATGTCGGAAAGCAGCCGCCGCGCGCGGAAAGGAGACTGAAGCTCGGTCCAGAGCGAGATCCTGCCTGCCCCGTCCACGTCAGCGACGCAAGCGGTCGGCCCAAGGTACGCCTGGTGCTGGAGCTGGGTCGTGTAGATCTCTTCATGGATGACATGCGCCTGAGCAAAACCTTCCTCCACGTCGCCCCGGCGTATGACAAACTTGTAAGCAATGTTGCGCTCCACGTCGTGCAGGAGGGGCGCTCCCGGCTCCATCGCCTTCAACGGATTGAAGACCGGCGGAAGCAGGTCGTAGTCTACTTTGATGAGGCTCAGCGCTTCGAGCGCCGTTTCCTCATCGATGGCGGCTACGGCCGCCACTTCGTCCCCGACGAAGCGCGCCACACCCTCGCAGAAAACCGTCTGATCCATCACCATCGGTGTCGAAGAAGCGGCTCTCTCGCCCTGGTCATCGAACTGGTAGGTGGAAGAACGCCGGTTGCCGTCAGGCGTATCCGCCGCCGTAACTATCGCCTTGACCCCGGGCAATCGCGCCGCTCTGCTCGTGTCGACGTGGAAGACCTTGGCGTGCGGGTGCGGACTGCGCAGAATCTTGCCGACGATCATCCGCGGCAGCTTGATATCCGGCGAGAAGCGCGCGGTCCCGGTCACCTTGTCCAGACCATCCACGCGCGGATGGCTATGACCGACAACGCGCAAATCGGCCATCTCAGTACCTCCTCATGACAAGCTGCTGAAAAGGCCTCGCGGCCTTCATTCCTTTTTGCCGGACTCGCACGCCAGAATCGCCTGTTCCACCAGGGCTCTCAGCACGTCCCGCTTGAAGCGGGAAGGATAAAAGACATCTTTGATCGGCCCGACCTCCTTGGCCGCCGCCGCGGCGGCTTTTTGAGCGGTACTTTTGTCTATCACTTTGCCGCGCAGCAGCGCCTCCGCTTGAAGCAACCGCTTCGGCGCGGGATCGACGCCGCCGGCCACAAGGCGAAACTCGGCGGATTCTTTTCGCCGATAACGAGCCGCCGCCACGCTCACGACGGAAAAATCGATGACCTCCCGCTGACTATATCTGAGATAAATGGTCTGGAGGCGGCAGGAGTCCTCCGGGACCAGCACTTCGGTTAAGATCTCGTCTGCGGCGATCTTGCAGGGCTTGTCTCCCAAGCCCGAGTAGAGTCGCTCGATGGGAAGCCAGCGCGCTCTTTCGCCTCTCACCAGCTTGACCCGAGCATCCAGAGCGACGAGCGGCGGCGCGGTGTCGGAGGACCAAACCGCATA
The DNA here is from genome assembly GCA_001798595.1 of Deltaproteobacteria bacterium RIFCSPLOWO2_12_FULL_60_19. Lineage (GTDB taxonomy): Bacteria > Desulfobacterota > Binatia > UBA9968 > UBA9968 > 2-12-FULL-60-19. The sequence continues at coordinate 32,669 of MGSS01000149.1, forward strand.
ACAAGAATCTTGCCCTTGGACGGCGAGACATCGGTCGCCCCCTGCTTTGAGACATCGCTCCCCCGACTCAAGCCAAAGCGGAGATTGATTGTAGTAAGGACACTTGGTGTCGAGAAGAATATTTCCGCCGAGCGTGGCGGCATTGCGCATTTGAGGAGAGGCTATTTTCTCGGCTGCTTGAGCCAGCATGGGACACTGCCGCTTAACCTCCGGGGAATTGCCGACGGCGGCGAGGGAAGTAAACGCGCCGACCCTCAGTCCTCGTCCCTTCCGGTAGCTGATAAAAGACAGGCCCGGAATGGCCCCGAGACTGACCAGAAGGGCGGGCTCTTCCAACCTCATGCGCATCAGGGGAAGGAGATCCGTTCCCCCGCTCAGGACTTTTCCTCTCCCCGTCTTTCTGAGAAGCCGGGATGCCTCTTTTACGCTTTTGGGCTCAAGATACTGGAATGCGGGAAGGGGCATGGATCTCCGGCCTTCGCTGTAAGCTGTAGTGCTTCAGCGTGAGGTCAGCATATTCCATGCCAGGATTTCCACGCCGAAAGGCCGTTCCGAGAGAGGCGAAGCGAGTCGAGGGGCGACTGAATTCCATGAACTAGGAAAATCTTCTTGCGGAATTCTTAAACGCTGGAATCAAAGTGAAGCCTTTTCGTCTGCCGAACGGTTTAAAGGCGCCGGCGTCACTTCGACCGCGCCGTCGCGGCGCAGTCGAACGACATTGACCGTGCCGGCGTATTCGGGCGAGCCGGAATAATAGGCCTGGATTTGCCCATCGCCGACGCGCGCTGCTCGATTCCAGTGGCCGAGCGCAACATAGTCCGCCCCGGCCGCGGCCAGCTCTTTACGGCGGATCAGCCAGGAGCCAAGCAGGCGGCCCGGCTCTTCCGGCTCTTCGACGTAGTGGCCGTGGGCGGCGACGATCCGCCAGCGCGTCGAGCCGGAAGGCGGGTTTGGCAGCGGCGACATGTCGAAGTAGTCCTGGTGCGCCCTTCCCCGAACTTCCACTTCTAGATCAGGGAACGTTACCGTTTCCTCGACCGTGAGACCAAGCACGCAGACGTTTGAAGCAACCGTGATCCGTGGGTGACGGTAAACCGAATCGGGCGTCAGCGGATCGTGATTGCCTGGCAGAATCACGATCGGCGCGCCGAATTGGTCCAGGATATGCGCGGCTCGCTCGACCAGCCCCGGTGGCTGGCGATTGTGGTCGAAGGTATCGCCTGCGAGTATCACCAGGTCCGCGCGCGCCGCGGCCGCGGCTGCCAGAACCGAGCGGAGAACGGACAACCTATCCGATGAAGATGAGCCCAGGACGGGATCGGCGCTAAGATGCAAGTCCGAGCTGTGAACGACCACTACTTCGTCTCGTGACGCCGCACTCATCGTTATGAAGAAAAAACTCCCGGAGCGACTATAGGGGTTACGCTGCGAGGTTGTCAACCAACCGGGTCTGCCATCTCCCCGAAACTAAAAACTCAAAACTGAGAACTGAAAACTGGAGTCTCTTCTTATTGCTCCGGTGGCCTTAGCTGTGATAAGCGCAAAGGATCACCAACGGCAACCTGGCGGTGGGCCGGTTTGCTCAACACTCAAACGGAAACAATTGTCATGGCGATTCTCATCTTCATTCCGCTCTTGCTATTTGTTCTTACATCTCCGTCCGAGCTTCGGGCGCAAGGGCCGCTTCAGAAAGCGGTGATCACCTACTCGAGCCGCAGCATCGCCTCGGTGGATCTCTTTATCGCGCAGGAGCGCGGTTTTTTCCGCGAGGAGGGACTCGATCCGCAGCTCGTGCAGGTGAGAGCGACCGCGGCGATCGCCGCCATCGTCTCCGGAGACGTCGACGCCCTTGGCTCGGTCGGCAGCGCGATCCGGGCGATCCAGCGCGGCGCGCCGGTCAAGACGCTCGCCGTGAGCCTCAGGCGGCCGCTTTTCTGGCTGGTGAGCCGGCCTGAGCTCAAGTCCTTCCGCGATCTCAAAGGCAAGATCATGGGAACGACGACGTTCGGCGGCAGCCAGCATACCGCCGGCATCCGCATGCTGCGCCGGGCCGGGCTCGATCCGGACAAGGACGTGACCGTCCTCCTTGCCGGCGACGTGCCGACGCAGCTCCAGGCGCTGGTTACCGGAACTATCCAGATCGGCATCCTCTCTCCGCCGACGCTGATCCTCGCGCGCGACAAGCACAAGATGAATGTCCTGGCCAACGCGATGGAGGAGTTCACCAGCCTGCAAAACGGTCTTGCGGTTCAGGAGAAGACTTTGGGGAGCCGAAGAGACTTCGTGAAACGAATTCTCCGCGCGCGCGCCAAAGGGAACCGCTATTTTCACCAGAACGAGCGGGGCACCGCCGAGGTGCTGGCCAAGGTTCTGAGCGTGGATATGGCGACGGCGCTGGAGACTTACCGCATCTCCCGCGCGGCGTTTACGACGGACGGAATCCCGAGCGACGACGAGATCCGCGAATACCTCAAGATGGATGCGCAGATTCTCGGCCTTCCCGCGCCCATTCCGGCGGCGAAGATTTTTGACTTTTCTCTTCAGCGGGAGGTCAACCAGGAGTTGGGGCTGAAATGAAGAGGCGGGTGAAAGCCGCCACCCGCTCTCCGAGCCCGCGCAATGGGTAGCTGCTTATTCCCACCGCCGGTATCGGATGCGCGGTCTCTACGACGGGGCACCGGCTTCCACCTCGAGGTGTCGCTTTCTCGAGCATGGAAAATCCTGTAAGCAAGAGGAATTGATGGCGATCGAGATTGAATTGGGAAAAAAGGTCGCGCCGGACGAGGCGAAAAAGACCGTGGACGAAGTTTACCGCAAGGTGGCCGAGCGATGGGAGCAGCGGGTGAATCGCGCGCCGTTCATGATGCGGCTGGTTGAAGGAAAGCTGCCGCTCAAGGTATTGAAGACTTTTTTCAAAAACTGGGGCGCCTATACGATCGAGATCAACACCCTGGCGGCGTGCTCGTACCACAAGCACCTGACCTTCTTTAAGACGCACCGCGACCTGATGGCGCCGCTCGGAGAGAAGATCGCCGATGAATTTATCCATCCCAAGCCGCCGGGCCATTTTCTGGTGATGCTGCAGACGGCCAAGGCGTTCGGCTTAACTGAAGAGGAAGTTTTTACTCAGCCCATGCTCTCGGAATTTCGCGCCAAGATCGACTTCATGCGCGGCATTATCTACGAAGGGACGGCGGCGGAGTGGTACGGCTCGGTGACGACCGAGGAGCAGATCGGCCACTGGTCGGCGGTCTGCTACAAGGCGTTGACCGAGCACTACGGCTTCGATCGCGAGAAGGCGACCTATTTTGCCACGCACGTCGAGGCCGATCTGGAGGAGCACGAGGAGGGCGTCATGGGTCACGGGAGCTTCAATCGGATGGCTTTGCAGCGGCTGATCGAAAGCGGCATGGCGGACGAACGGCCGACGTACGGCGTGGAATACTGCGCGATGACTTCGGTCGATCTGCACGGCGTCATGCTGCGCGCGGCGATGGAAGAAGCAGGCCGGTGAAAAAGGCTCATCTGCTTCGTTGCGCTCGGCCCGCTTCGCGTCAACGTACTGGAAAGTACGCCTCCGCTCGCGGACCTTCGCGCGCCTTGTGACTATCTCAACTTGGACCTTTTTGACCGGCCTAAGGGCAGATTGCTTCAAGAAGAGTTAAGAAACAGAGCAACAAGAGGAGAATGATGGAAACCAAACCACCGGGTTACGACGAGTATCTCAGAATGTACATGGAGATGGTGAGCTTCGCCAAAGAGGAGCTTAAGCGGAGAGCGACGTCCCCGGTCCATGTGCCGCGCGAAAAGATCGACCGGGAGTTTGCCGGCCACAACTGGGTTTTGCTGGTCGATCCCCGGATCGGATTCAATTCGCGCATCATCCGTTTCTGGATCAACGGCTTTCCTCCGGGGGAAGCCGAGAACAAGTGGCAGTTCATGGGCCACCGCCATACGGTGGAAGCGGTGATCTACGTCCTCAAGGGATACGGCTATAGCATCATCGACGGCGTCCGCTACGATTGGGAGCCGGGCGACTTCCTCTGTGTTCCCGTCTTCGCCTGGCATCGCCACATCAACCTGTCCAACGAAGACATGGTGTACGTCGCCTCGACGACGGGGCCGCTCTCGATGGGCATCGGCGTGGCGATTTACGAGGACGAGCGCTTTCCGGAATATTGGGTCTTCGCCCAAAAAGACACCAACGAAAAGAAGAGCCTGATTCCGGGCGCGGTGGAGATCCCCGACGCGCAGCGGGGGATTCCCGAAGGGATCGATCCCAAAGAGTACGCCGGCTCGACGGCGGCGAAAATCTATTTCGATCAACTGACCTTTGCCGAGCGGGAAGAGCAGGCGCGCCGCGGAGGGAAGGTTCTGGTCAAGGGGAAAGATTTGAAATTCGAGAAGACGCCGATGGGTTGGGTGGCGCCGGTGGTCGACCCGAAGCTCGGATTTTACGTCAAAGTCATGTCCACCTGCGTTGCGGAGATCGAGCCGGGCAAGCGCTCGGGGGCGCACCGCCACCTCTACGAAGAGGTGAATCACATCCTCGCGGGAGAGGGCTACAGCATCATCGAAGACAAGCGCTACCAATGGAAAAAGGGCGACACGCTTTCGATTCCGGTCTTTTCCTGGCACCAGCATTTCAGCACGGGCAAGGAGCCGGCGCGGATTCTCGTCCACACCGGGCGCCCCGCGATGGAAAATATCGGGCTGATGATCACGCAGCAGGGAGAGGTGGCGGATTAACGGACCGATGAAAAAGGCCCATCTGCCCTTCGAGTCTGAGCTAATCGAACCACCGTCAGCCCGCCCGGGAATCTCTCTCCGGGCCGATGCGATACGTCGGTGTTACGCTGCTCCTATGAGATGGGAGTAGCCAGGAGGTACGATTGATGCTTCGCGTCCCACGCATAGGCCTTTCGAGAGACCCCCAGGCGGGTGGCGGTGATGGTTGCGATCTGTTGCCTGGGAGTGACGGATGAATGTTCGCGAGAGCAAGATGAAAAGTTTCCGAACCGGAGGGACGCTGGCGTGGGTCGGACTTGTTCTGGGGGCGATCTTTGGCCCGAATCCAGTTCATGGGTTGGAGAAAGTGCGGATCGGGCTCTCGGTCAGGAACGTGGTGTTTCTGCCGTTCTACTACGCGAAAGACAAAAAGATTTTCGAGAAGCACGGGCTCGACAGCGAGCTCATCCAGATGCGCAGTGACCTTCAGATGGTCGGTCTGGTATCGGGCGAGCTCGATTTCAATCCGGCCATCGGCCCCGCAACGCTGGCCATCGCCGGCGGAATGCCTCTTAAAGCGGTTGCGGTCTTCTATCGCGCGCCGCTCTTTTCCCTGGTCAGCCCCGCGAGCCTGGCGAGCCTCAAGGAGCTGGAGGGGAAACGAGTCGCGGTGTCCCGCCTCGGATCGGACAGCCATCGCTACGGCGTCATGATGATGGAGCAGAGCGGCGTGGACGTGAAGAAGGTCACGTTCATTCAGAGCGGCAGCACGACGGTCAGCCTCACCGCGTTGCAGCAGGGATCGGTGGCTGCTGCGGTCCTCAGCCCGCCCTTTACCGGCGCGATGGCGGAGAAGGGGTACAAAGTCCTGGCCAAAAGCAGGTCGCTTCTCGACCTGCCCTGGCTCGGCCTGGTCACGAGCCGCCAGAAAATCGAAAAGCAGCCCGAACGGGTGAAGAGCGTGTTGAGGGCGATGCGCGAGGCGCTGGAGTCGATTCGCGCGGACCGGCAAGGCGTCGTCGCATACATCGAAAAAAATTTCAACGTCAACCAAACTGTAGCTACGGAATCCTACGAAGATCTTCGCGGAGTCCTCGTCGACGGCCTGATGATGCCGGAAGAGCAGATCAAGAAGTATTTAGAGGGCGCGCACGCCCGTGGCGAACTCCCCAAGCCGCTCTCCTTCGGCGACGCCTTCGACTTCTCCGCGCTTAAGAGTCTGAAGTAGGCAGGCCGCTGAAAAAGGTTCGACCTTGAGGGTGAACGAAGAGCCGACTTGACCCCTGACTCTTCCCACGAACCCAAATATCGTTCGGGAGTTCAGGTCCGTGGCTCACGCCCCTTTGGATTCACTGCCGCTTAAAATTCAGGAAAGAGTGTCAACATTGCAATGTCTGACCCTCGACATGACCCTCGACACGCGACATGACCCTCGACACAACATTGAAACGGTACTATTGTCTCCAATGCGGCGGGTAAGTACGCTGGTAATTCGGTAGCGCTTCGACACGCTGCACCCATTTGGCGACGTTGGGAAAGGTTTGCGCCAGCGGGAGCAAGCCTAAATTGAACGGCCGGGCGGCTTCTTTGGACGCAGCGCGCAAGAGCAGTTGGACCAATGGAAACACGCCGATGTCCGCGGCGGAAATCTTATCGCCGACCAGCCAGTGCGAATCGGCCAAGCGCTCGTCGATCATCTTGAGCTCGTGGCGCAGCGTTTGCGCCGCCTGTTGGATTTCTTCGACTTTATCCAATCCTTTGCCGAAGAAAATCGGCCGAACGACTTTGTCGCCGGCGGTCACGACATAGGACTCACATTCAGCGAGCGCGCGCCAAATCAAACCGGCTTCCTCGGGCGATTTGCCGAAGAGCGGCGGGTCGGGGTATTTGCGATCGAGGTAGCTCATGATTGCGAGCGACTCGTAGAGGACGAAGGCTCCGTCTTTCAGAGTCGGGACCTTGCCGCGTGGATTGAGCTGAAGATACGCCGGCGCTTTGTGTTCGCCTTTGGAAAACTCCAAGAGCTTCGATTCATAAGGTAGCCCTTTCACTTCCAATGTCAGCATCACCCGCCAAGCGAACGGACTGCCGCTGCCCCAATAAAGTTCGATTGCCATGTTTCTCCCTCCTGCGCCTGCTGCAAGCAGTTTTTCACGAACGGGGCAGAAAGCAAGTGGGCCTATAGTTAACCGACCAAGACCGTCACTTGGCCGCCCCGCGGCAAACCGCCTTCGAGCAGCACCTGCGGCACAGCTGGTGGGGTCAAAAGTTTTGCCTTCAACTCGTCGCCTACAACCGCTGGCGGCTGACGCCTCTCTCAACCGGATCTTAAGCCGCCTGTTTCGCGGTGCTCGGCAATGGGTTGGACTAAACCGACGAGCCGGATGTAAGTTGCGACTAGACGGATTATGCGGTCGGGGCGATTGATCGAAAGATTGTTTAGATATCCAGGCCCGACCCCAATTCCCGACCCAGATTTCATCTTTTGTTGCCACTCATGAACCCAACGGGGAGGAGAGACATATGAGTTGTAGCCTGGTATGATGCTCGAAGGTCAAAACTATTGAGGAGATGACATGCCACAGATGGTCGCGATTCAATTAGAAGTCCCTGATGATCTGGCGCGGTTTCGATTGCCGCCAGGGGTTAACACCCGACTCCAAGAACTCCTGGACCGCCAAGACAGTGGCAAACGGCTAACTGCGGCGGAGCGCAAAGAAGCCCACGGGCTCGTCAACCTCGCCGAGATGCTTTCGCTGCTCCGGCTGCGAGTGGAACGAGCCAGCAGTCGTCGAGCGAAGAAGCCATGAGCGACATTCCCGCTCGCTTGCGTCGATTGGTTGTGTTGCGAGCGGGAGATCGATGCGAATATTGCCGTTTGGCGCAGAAAGGCCAGGAGGCCACTTTCCACGTTGATCATATCTTGCCCAAGGTGGCCGGTGGCCGGACTGCCGCCGCAAATTTAGCTCTCGCTTGCGTCTCCTGTTCATTGCGCAAGGAGGCACGACGCTCCGCCATCGAACCCAATACAAACCGGAGAGTGGCATTGTTTCATCCCCGCCGCCAGCGGTGGCGAGACCACTTTCGTTGGGAAGGATTTCGTATTGTCGGGCTAACATCGACGGGTAGGGCTACCGTCGCTGCGCTTCAAATGAATCGCCCGCTGATCTTGGCAATACGGCAAGAAGAGGCGGCTAGAGGTTGGGCTTCCGAGCCATGACTCCTCGATATCAACGACGTTGAACCTTGACCTTGAAATCTCCGTTTAAAAAGCCAACAGTAGGCTTAACACGTTTCCTCGTTTGCTCACTCTGGGCGCGACCACTCGCGTTTTGTTTGTTGCGGATTTGCGCAATTGAGCAAACGTGCAAGTTCATTCTGATCGAGAGTGGTGGCGCTGAACGGACGACAAGAAGCCGGAGCAAATTTCGAGAAAGCGGATTGCAATGCCGGTCGGATTCAATTGTTTAGATACACTCCGTCGCAGTGGCTCCGATTCGGCTTGGCCGTCACGCGCGACGGTACGGCAGCAGTAGCAATTCGTTCAAAGTTCCGCGTTCAATGTTCAAGGTTGAAAGCGGACGACTCGGAACTTGGACAAAACGGGGTTGGAGTAAACCGACGAGCCGCGTGTAAGTTGTGACTCATCGCATTCTATGGTCGCGGCGATTGATCGAAAGATTGTTTAGATATCCAGGCACGACCCCGAATATGTCATCGAGTTTGGTCTCCTCTGCGTGCAAGGGAGAACATTTTGAAATGAAAGAGAATACGACTCAAAAAAGGAGGCAAAGAGATGGAAAGAACTGAAGTGTTAAACTTTTCGGGAATACACGCAGGGCTTGTGTTACTGCTGCTTCTTCTCCCTGGTCAGGTTTTGGGCCAGACCGCTGGAGCCACTACCCACACGATTTTCATGGCGGCTATCGAGATCAAGGGTGGAACATCGGCCGAGAAGCTCGCGCCACCTTCTGTCAATCCGAAGGACCTCTCAAAAGGGTATGACTTCAAGGCGCCTGGTCAGGCCGATAAGAACGATCCCAAAAGGTGGGAGGTCTCAAGCTACATGTTCTCGCCGAGCAGTGTGGCCGTGCGCCAGGGAGATACGGTAAAGTTGACGGCCTTCGTCGTTAACGGCGATGAGCATCACGTGCGGGTCAATGACCCCGACGGGCGTGAGGTGATCGCCGAGACAAAGTGGAACCGCGGCCGAGAGTACCAGCTTTCTTTTGTCGCAAAAAAACTTGGCACCTACCATCTGACCTGTTCGGACCACGCGCCGACCATGGCTGCAGCAATCCTGGTCCTACCGAGAAGGTGATAGGGAGAATGGAGGCCGGAACGAGGGCTGAGCGCCCGGGCTTGTGCTTCTCTCAGGCCTCGCATCCCTTATGGCGGAGGTGAGCAGTGCGATCGGACTCATGCCCATCGCTATAAGAAAAGGGGTGCAGACCAATCGAATGAAGCAAGGAAGGTATATTTTTGCGTTATGGCTTGCCGTTCTGACTCTTTTCTCCGGCGTCATGGCGCGAGCCGCTGAACCGCGTCCCATTGACGGATTTTCGGATCACAGTTTCCTGGTGGAAGAGGCGTACAACCAAGAACGGGGCGAGGTGCAGCATACCTTTAACGCGGTCTACGGCAATGACTTCAGGCGCCGCGGCTGGTCATTTAACTTCGAGCAGGAATGGTGGCTCTTCACCGAAGACCACCAAGTCGCGTTCAGCATCCCCTTCTCTCATCTTCGGGAAGAGGGAGAGAAACAGCGCGGAGTCGGAGACATTCTTATCGAATACCGCTACCAGTTAACGGAAGAGGGGCCGAACATTCCTGCCGTTGCGCCCAAGTTCGGCCTTATCCTTCCAACCGGAAATCGAGACAAAGGAACCGGCAACGGCGTTGTGGGATACGAGTGGAGTATTGCTGCCAGTAAGAAGGTGGCCTCGCGCCTCGCCTTGCACGCCAATCTCGGGCTGACCTACCTCCCTAAAGTTCGAGTGCCGCTGGATGATGATCAGCGGCTTTCGCCCAAGCGATCTTTGGTCTCTTACGACCTTGGGGCGAGCGTCGTCTTTGCTCTTTCATCGGACGTTCACATGCTGCTGGAATGGGTAGGCGAATTTGAAGAAGAGATCAATGGGAGGGGGAGAAAGGAGCGCGCTTTCAAGGCGATCCTCTCTCCCGGAATTCGCGCTGCTGTGGTCAATAAAGCTGGCCTGCAAACGGTGGTCGGCGTCGGATTTCCGATCGGCGTTACCCGCCCGGCCGATAACTACGGCGTCTTTCTGTACTTCTCCGTCGAGCACAAACTTTTCTAGCCGGCTCTCCTACCGCGGACCTGACGACCTGCTCTGGCCTCCTTCGGTCTCTTTCACTACCTTTTGGGGCCGGCACTGGCCTAGCGTAAGTCTAATAGATACACTCGTTCTGCCGGCTTCGCTGCACATGCCGCCGATTTGCTCGACGCCTACCCGCGCCTTACACGCGAGGATATTCAAGCCGCCATCGGTTATGCCGCAGACACGGTGGCGCACGAGGAAACACTCATCTTGGAGCCGGCCCGCAAGCGCTCGAAGCGTTGAGCGATGCAGTTCCTCGCCTTTGTGCTCATGCCTTGTAAAGCCTCTATCGTTGCGAGGCCAAGCCCATCTGGCGCAGCATCGCGCGGGCGAGGGGGCTGGCGGGGTCGGCGAGATGCGCCGAGATCGAATAGTGGTTCGCGCCGGGAACTTCCAGATAGTCGCACTTGAGACCGCGCTTTTTGCAGAGCTTGTAGAAATCCTCCGACATCTGCCGCCATCCTTTAGGCTCGTCGCCGCCGACGGCGACGAGCAACGGCGAGTGGGGGAGAGGCGGGTGGAGAAAGGGGCTGTTCTCGCGCGCGCTTTCCGGAGTCAGCCGAATCTCGCTGTTGGCGGTGATGTGGAGCACGGCGTCGAGGTCGTAAACGCCGGAAATGGCGGTTGCGCCTTTGATCGCGTCGCGCGGCAACCCTTCTTTCTCCCAGTCGTGCGCGAGGGCCATCGCGACGAGATGGCCGCCGGCGGAGACGCCGGCGACGTAAAGCTTGGCCGGATCGCCGCCGTAGGCTGAAATGTTTCGGTAAACCCACGCGACCGCCGAGCGCGCCTGCCGGACGATGTCCGCAACCGTCACGCTCGGGCAGAGGTCGTATTCCACAACCGCCACCGCCGCTCCGGCCTTCACAAACAGCTCCGCCAGGTGGCAATTCTCCTCTTTGCTTCCGCCGCGCCAGTAGCCGCCGTGAAAATAGAGGAGCACCGGCGCTTCGCGCTTGCGCGGCGAAAAAATGTCCGTGACCTGGCGGGGAGAAGCTCCGTAGGGCACGTCGAGCCGCGACTTGAGCGCCGCGCGCGCTTTAAGGCTCGCTTTTTTTCGCTCTCCGGTCCACCACTTCTGGTTCGGCACGGCGGCTTGAGGATTGAACTGGAACTCCATCTCCTCTTTGGTGAAACCTTTGTAGACAGCGGCGCTCATGAACTTGCGGCTCTTTGTTATGCCGGTTGTGTGAGTCCCAGCAATCGCAACGCATTATGACACAAGATGGCATCTCTTTCCGACTGGCTTATGGGCAGCTCTTCTATCAGTCGTTTCGCGCGCGGGAGTAACGGCAGCATCGGGGGCGCATCGCTGCCGAAGAGCAGGCGCTCCGCTCCCACGGTTTGGTACGCGCAGATGACGGCGGGCGCGTGATAGCTCACCGTGTCGAGATGGAGTTGTTTCAAATATCGGCTGGGAGGCTTTGAAATCAGCATCGGCTCGTAGGGTCCCAGGCCAGAGGCCGCGTCGCCCAGCTCGTAGGCGTAATCCATGCGGCCGATGACCTCGCAGATGCCGCCGCCGAGATGGCAGCCGACGAATTTCAGGCCGGGAAATTTTTCAAATACCCCGCGCACGATCATGCGCGCGATGCTCAGACACTCGTCGAACGGCCGCCCCACGCTGGAGGCGAGACGATAGTCTCTCATCCGCTCTTCGCCGAAGGCGACGGACGGGGCGTGCATCATCACCGGAATTCCCAGCCGCGCGACCAGTTCGAAGAACGGGCGCGCCTCATCGTCGTCCGGGTAAGCGCCCTGGTGGCTTGAGTTGATTAAGACGCCTTTCAGCCCGTCTTTGAGAACCGCCCGCTCCAGCTCTCGCAGAAACGGCTCGCCGCCGCACGGCAGCGTGCTGGAAAACACTACAACGCAGCCGGCATATTTTTGTTGAAGCTCGGCGCCGTAGCCGTTCCAGCGCCGGATGAACTCAAGCGATTCGGCCGGAGACTTCTCCTTGAGATAATGGATGGTGTTGCTGACGACGCAGAGATCGATGCCGGCCTTCGCGTGGGCGTCAAGCAGCTTCTCGATCGTCAGCGGCGTGTCGTTGCCCCACCGGCGCTCTTTGGCGATCTCCGGCGGATAGACATGGGCGTGCCAATCGACGATCAAGCTTCCCGCCTTCAACAACTTAACGCGCTTTAAGGCCCAGTTCCGCCTGCGCCTCGCGGAGCGGAGCGAGATCGGCTACGTCGGCCGGCGTCACGTCGCGCGTGATTTTCGCATTGCGCTTTGCCTGGTCGATGACCAGCCTAAGCCCGTCCTCCGGCACGGCGCCGTCGGCGTTGAACAGAACGCGCAGCGCGTCATAGGAAGAGTAAGCGAATTCCCGATCCACCTTTCCCCAATCGACGAGTGTCCGCGCCGCCTCTTCGCGATTGTCCCGTATAAACCTGTTGGCGCGGATGGTTGCCTTGATGACTCTTTTTATCTCCTCCGGCTTGTCCTTGATCTTCCTCGTGTGCGCGCCCAGTCCGAGATACGGCAAATTAAACAACTCGTAAGCGCGCGCCAGGATCGTGTAACCGAGCTTCTCCATCTGCGCGTCGGCGGGCGGGGAAATGACGATGACATCCACGACCCGTTGCTTCAACGCCGTGATCCTGGCGGCGTCGGAGCCCAGGGCGAGGACCTTGATCTCTTTCTCCGGATCGACGCCGAAATGCCTGAACATCAGCCGCGCCCCGACGTCCGGCGTCGCGCCGTAGCTGCTCACGCCGAGCGCTTTGCCTCTGAGTTCCTTCACGGACTTGTACTCGGGCTGGGCGATGAGCGTCATCGGCCAGTTGTCGAGAAAGCCGGCAACCACCCGCACCGGCAGGCCCGCGATCGCTCCCGCGACGACGGCGCCGAAAAGCTGGCAGTAGTCGATATCGCCGCTCGCCAGCGCCGTGATCGCCACGTTGGGATTCATGCGGATGATCTCGGCGTCGATCTTTTCGTCTTTGAAGAACCCTTTTTTCTGCGCCACCGCCGAGGTGAGATTCGGCATGTTCGGATTGGAGACGCCGATCCTGATCCGATCCGCCGCCTGGGCGGAGGAGATGAGGAAAAGCGTGAGGGCAATGGAGACGGCAAGACTTCCCGTCATAGAAGACCATCTATCGCTGTTGAAAAACCTCGTCGCCGCTGTAGCGGCGGATCCGGTCGACGCGGACGATCACGCCGTAACCCTTGCGCTCCGGGTCCTTGTCGAGCTCGTCTTTGATCGTCCGGCTCATGATCTTCTCCCGCATCTCGCCGTCCTTATAAATCGTAGCCCGGCCGTCGAAGCGCCAGCCGACGCGGTCCGTGAGGTCGATATAGAGCATGCAGACGTTGGGGTTTTCCTCCAGGTTCTTCGTGCTGATCCCGCGCGAGCGGTCCCAGAAGGCGATGTGCTCGTCGTCCCAGACGTAGGTGCTGCCGCGAAAGCTGATGTCCGGACGGCCGTCCTTGGACGAGGTGCCCCACACGCAATATTTCTTATCCTTAAATGCCTTGCCGATTCGCTCTTTCATATCGTCGCTGATTTTAATCATAGCTCATTCCTCCAATACTTTTTTTATCCTTTCGACCACTTCGCGCGGCTGGGCCATTGTCTCTTTGGCGATCCCTTCCATCTCTTCGCCGCTGTTCGGGTCCGGCTGGAGCTTCTTCTTTTTCACGTCCTCCAGAAATTCGGGATCCTGCATCGTCTTCGCAAATGCCTCGCGCAGAATTTTGACCCGCTCCGCCGGCACGCCGGGCGGGGCGATGAAGGGCCGGCCGAGATCGCCCGACGCGAGGATCACGGTCACGAGCTTGCGCGTCGCTTCCGGTGTTTTGTACTCGTTCATCAATTCGAAAATCGTCGGCGCGTTGGGCGCCCGTGGGTCCCGTTTGCGGCCGGTTTGCAACATGACGCGGACGAGATTGTTCTTGCGCCAGGTGCCGAACGGCTCGCGCGAGAAAAAGGTGGGGATGCTGAGCGCGCGGCACTGGACTTCCGCTCGCTCGAGCGCCAGGTCCTGCTCGCCTCCGCCCTTGTAGCCCATGACGAGCTTGAACTTCAGCCCCAAGGCCTCTTCGAGCAGCTTGGGAACAAAATGGCCGCTGGTGCCCGTGCCGGTGGCGGAGCATTTGGGCGCCTCGGATGCCTTGCGGATATCGTCGACGGTTTTATAGGGACTGTCCGTGCGCATGTAAAACAGCCACGGCGTTTTCTCCGTGGAGCCGATCCAGGTAAACTTCGCCCAGTCGAACTGCGCCTCCTTTTTCCCTGTGAGCTGATCGAGATAGACCGAGGGGCCGATCGCGCCGAGAGTCAGGCCGTCGGGTTTGGCGACGTTGTAAATATTATTCGTCGCGATCAGTGATCCGGCGCCCGGCATGTTTTGGACGATCACGGCGGGGTTCCCTGGAATATGCCTGGCGACGTGCGCCGCCAGAAGCCGCGCCCATACGTCGTAGCCGTCGCCGGGAAGATAGCCAACGACGATCGTGATGGTCTTCTTCTGATAAAACGGCGTCTGCGCCTGTGCCCCGGCGACAGCCACGAATAGAGCGAAGACGGCTAACAGGAATTTTCGCATCGAAACCTCCATTCGGCTGGAGACTTGTTCGAACGGTGTCAAAGTTAGTCGATAGCGGGGCCAGGCGTCAAGGGGGAGGGGGGGGGCGTAAGGCGTGAGGGGTAAGGCGAAAGAAAAAAGACAGAAGAAGAAAGACAAAAGCCAAAATTCAAAGGCGCATCATCAATGATGGGTCTGGCCGGATGATTCTCAAACCAGGGTAGTTCCGCCCGCCGGCAATTCGGGCCGGTCAGGACCGGAGTCCGAGGCGGCGGGCGGGGAATTCGCTGTCATCGCCGGTCCTAGCGGCGATGGCGATGGGGCCAATACCCGTAATGGCGGAATTCTTTCACGGCGTTTTTATCGACGACGACACAGGCGCCGAGAGTAGCCAAAAACCCCGCCATCAAAACCACCGCTAAAATCTTCTTCGCCTTTTTCATCGTTCCGCCCTCCTCTCTGCCTGGTTAGACGAAGGAGTGGCTGAATTCATCAAAGCCAAGGAAACCCATATCTCTTAGGGGGGCGTTTGTCCCTTGCCCGGCGGAACCGGGGAGGCAACTATGGACCTATGGGGGGGGGAGCGTTAAGCGCCGCGGTCTATGGGATAACCCTTCTCGATCCAGCCGGGGAGGCCTTCGTAGAGGACCTTCATGTTGCGATAGCTTTTCTGGTGGAGGATGCCGTAGGCCAAACTGGCCAGGTGATGGGGACAAGCTCAATAGAAGACGACCGACCGGTCCTTCGGAATCTCGGCCAGCCGCTTAGCCATGTCGCCTAGGGGGATGGAGACGGAGCCCGTGATGTGGCCCTCCTGGTATTCTCCGGCGCTGCGCACGTCGACGATAAGCGGTTTTTCCCCGGCGCGAATCTCCTCCACTAACTCGTTCAAATGGATAAACTCCGGCTCCACGCCCTGGGGCAATTTCTGCTGCGCGTATTGCGGATACCGGCTAGGGTCGGCTAACGACACGGCCGGTTGAAAGGCAGCGCTAAGGAGAAGAATGGTCGAGGCGAGGAGGTTTTTTGTCGTCATTCCAAGCTTCACGGAAGCGTTCCCTTGAATTTTTTACTGTGCCCGGTCTCCCGAGTCAAGTCTGTCCTCTAAGACTCTGTTTTCAGGCCGGTCAAAAAGGTCTCAGATGCAAGGCGCGCGAAGGTCCGCGAGCGGAGGCGTACTCGTCTAGTACGTTGACGCGAAGCGAGCCAAGCGCAACGAAGCAGATGAGCCTTTTTCAGCGGCCTGCCATGGTTTCCTGCTTGCGCCCAAGCCATAAGCCATTGAGCAGCCACGCGGCGGACACCGGCACGGCCACGAATGCGATTCCGGTCAAGCCCAGGCCGATAAAAGACAACAGCGCAAACGACCAGGCGCCGAGCTGATCGCCGCTGCGATAGACAACGGTGTCGATGAAGCTCTTGGCCTTGTACTTGTCCTCGCGGGGAATGACGGTGAAGAGCACCTCGCGCGTCGGCCGCGCGACGGCGAAATTGCCGGCGCGCCGCAGCACCTGAAAGGCGACGATGACCGCCACCGTCGGCGCCAGACCCACGGTGGCGAAGCCGAGCACGCTCAAGGCCGGCAGCAGCGTGAGCGTCAGCGCCACGCCGAGGAGGCGCAGGAGGCGCTCCGTCAAAAACAGTTGGGCTCCCAGCGTGAGCGTATTGACCGCCAGATCGACGTGCGCGAAAAACTCGGTGCGCGCCACTCGATCTGTGAAGCCGGCATTCACGATCGAGGCCTGCTGGAAGTAGAGAAATGTCGAGGTGATCGCGTAGAGCAGCATGTAGACACTGATACCCAGAAGGTAGGGCGAGTTGAAAGCATGAGTCAGGCCGGAGAGGAGATTTCCGCCGATAGGCGCCTCATCGACGCGCGCTGCGGGCCGAACGCGCAACGCCTCTGAAAGGCGAGACAGCCGCCGGACACTAAAAACCGCAACTTCGAGTAAAACGGCCGAGCCGAGCAACAGGTAAATCGACCCCACGTGCCGCGCGAGGACAGCCGTCAAGCTCGATCCTAAGATGCTCCCGAGCGTCGCCCCGGCCGCGATGAAGCCGAAGAGCCGCTTGCCCTGCCCGGAATCGAAGAGATCGACCATGAGCGCCCAGAAGACGGAGACGACGAACAGGTTGAAGACGGAGGTCCAGATAAAAAAGAGGCGGCCGACCCAGATGTTTTGTTCTACGCCGGCTATGCCCAGCAGCAGGCAGAACAGCAACAGGTTCGCGATGAAGAATCTGTAGGCGGCGGAAATAAACCTGGCGCGCGGCAGCCTGGCGACCAACGCCGCAAACAGCGGGTTCGCGGCGATCATGGCGACGAGCGTGCCGGTAAAAAGCCACGGCAGATTTTCGACGCCGCCGGCGACGCCCATCTCGTCGCGGATCGGCCGGATGACGTAATAAGACGAGAATACGGAGAAGATGTAGAGCCACGACCAGCCGAGCGCCTTAAGCTCGTCGGGCCGCGCGTCGATCACGCGGCGGAGCAGCCGGCGTCCGATGGCACCTGCGCCAGACGCCGCAGGATGGGGATTCAGCTCCATTCGCCGCGGCTTACACGCCGTCGATGAAGTTCTCCATGCGGCGGCGCATGGCGGCGTCGGGCAGCCGTCCCCGGGCGGCCGCGAGATTGTCTCTCACGTACTCGGTCTTCGCCATGCCGGGGATCGCGCAGGTCACGGCGGGATGCGACACGAGGTACTTGAGGAAGAACTGGGGCCACGTTTTACAGTCGAACTCGCCCGCCCACTCGGGCAGCTTCTTGCCCTGCACCGCGTTGAAGAGCCGGCCCCGCCCGAACGGCAGGTTGATCATCACCGCCATTCCGCGGTCGGCGGCCAGAGGGATGATGCGCTCGCCGGCGTCCCGGTTGTCGAGCGCGTGGTCCACCTGAATGAAGTCGAGCTTCTCGGCTTTCATTGTCTGCTCGAAATCCCGATACTGGTTGTCGAACGAGGTCGTGATGCCGACGTAGCGGATGCGGCCCTGCTGCTGCCATTCGCGCAGCGTGCGGAGGTGCGTCTGGGTGTCGCGCAGATTGTGCACGGCGATGAGATCTATCTTGGGCGTCTGCAATCGCTTGAAGGACTGCTCGAGCTGCTTCAAGCCGGCGTCGCGGCCGCTGATGCTTACCTTGGTGGCGATAAACAGCGAATCGCGGATCTTCAGCTCCGACACGAGATCGCCCACCACCTGCTCGGCGGTGCCGTAGGTCGGGGAGCTGTCGATGACCTTGCCTCCGAGCGCCTTGAACTCGCGCAACGTCTCTCTCAGCGGAGCGCGCTCCGCCTCGGTCGTGACCGCCTCGTAGCGGCGCGCGGTCCCGAGACCGACGATCGGCAGGCTCTCGCCCGTCGAGGGAATCTTTTTCTGAATCAACGGGCCCGCCTGCGCGAGCAGATTGGTCGAGGGCAGGAACAGCGAAGCCCCGACGCCGATACCGGCTTTAAGCAGCTCTCGACGACTCAGTTGCATGATTTCCTCCCTGTCACAAATCGTCAGGCCAGGAACAGGTTCATTGCAAAATGGCTTTGACGCGCGACTGGACTTCCGCGCCTTTCTCTTTCATCAGCGATAGGTAGGAGGCGTTCAGCCACTTGTCGATCGCTTCCGGATAGCCGCGCCGCTCCTGGAGTCGCTCGTGCCACGCGGGGACGCGCGGCCGCTTGTCCCATAGAAATTGCATCTGAAGGTGCTCCAGCCGCAACATGTAAGGCGCGTAGCCGATGTCCGCGAGCGAGAACTCTTTTCCCGCAAGCCACGGACTCTCCGTCAGCGCCGCTTCGATGTCGGCGAGCAGCTTGTCGAATCGCTTCACCGCGCCGGCGAAGTAGCTCGACTCGACGCCTTTGCTGATCGTCTCCCAGCTGCGCTCGCGCTTCACCGGATCGGGCATCTGCTTGTGCAATTTCTCCAGCGCCTCGATCCCCGTGGCGAGCTTTTGATGGCGGAAGGCGATGGCGCTGCTCACTACCGATGTCGCCGCATGCACGCTCTCGTCGAGCTGCTTGGTCCAGAGACGCACGCGCGCACGGGCGAGAGCGTCGGCCGGCCGCAGGCGCGGTTCAGGATAGGCGTCGTCGAGGTACTCGTTGATGACCGTCGATTCGATGATTACCGTGCCGTCGTCGACCAGGGTCGGCACGACCGCGTTGGGGTTGAGCTTCAAGTACTCCGGCTTCTGCTGATCTCCCGCTCGCAGGTTCAGA
>MGSS01000150.1 GCA_001798595.1 Deltaproteobacteria bacterium RIFCSPLOWO2_12_FULL_60_19
ATCGGGTAGGAGGCGGAGTTACCTCCGCCGTCCTCCCACACCACCGTACGTACGGTTCCGTATACGGCGGTTCATGAAGTCCACCCGAAGCGAAGCCGTTGGTCCAGCAGTGACAAGAGTCCACAGCGGTCAAAGTAGGATTTAGAAAAAGCAGCATGCATGTGCGAAGCCCCGGCATTCCACCAAGGGCCGCGGCCATTCAACGCTGACCTCCGCGCCTGAACCTCGTCCAGGCCTCGCCGCATCAGTCCTTTCGTGCGCGTGAGGGCACGCTTCCATTGGCGCCAGATTAAACCACGCAATTTGCGTCGTATCCAGCCGTCCAGTTCTTCGAAGATTCCCTTTACCTCTGCCAGCCGGAAGTAGCTCATCCAGCCGCGCAGTAGCGGTGTCAGTTCTGCTTCGATTAACTTGCCAACGTTGCGTCCTCTTGCGCGGCGAAAGATTTCTCGCAGCTTCTCTTTCAGTCGTTGCACCGAACTAGCCGCTACTTTGAGTCGCGACTCCCGATGCCACGTCAGCGAGTAGCCCAGAAACTTCCGCTCCCACGGGCGAGCCACGGCGCTCTTCTCCGCGTTCACCTGCAGCCGCAATCGTCTTTCAAGGAAACTGGTTATCGACTTCATCACTCGCTCCCCCGCACTCCGCGACCGCACATAGATGTTGCAGTCATCGGCGTAACGGCAGAACTTATGACCGCGTCGCTCCAACTCCTTATCCAATTCGTCGAGCAGGATGTTCGATAGCAACGGCGAGAGTGGTCCACCTTGCGGCGTTCCTTCTCGTCGCACTGTCGCCAGCCCGTTCGACATCATCCCGGCTTGCAGGTATCTGCGAATCAACCGCAGCACTCCTTTGTCTTTGATTCGCCGGGCCAACCGCGACATCAACACATCATGGTTAACTCGGTCGAAGAACTTCTCCAAGTCGATGTCTACTACCCAGCGCCGCCCTGCACGCACGTACTCGCGGGCTTTGAGCACCGCTTGCTGCGCGCTCCGGTTAGGCCTGAAGCCATAGCTCGATTCGGAAAAGCTCGGTTCAAAGAGCGGGCTTAAGACTTGATGCAGCGCCTGTTGAATCAGTCGATCTATCACCGTCGGGATGCCCAACATTCTCATCCCTTGGCCACCGGGCTTCGGTATCTCTACCTTCAGCACCGGCTGCGGCTGATACTCGCCTGCCAACAGTTCCTCTTTGATTCGCGGCCAGTGCTCGCGCAAGTTTGGGCGCAGTTGCGCCACGGTCATCTTATCGACTCCCGCTGCGCCGCTGTTCCGCTCCACCCGCTTGAGCGCCGACCACATGTTCTCTCGTTCGACCACTGCCTCTAACAACTGCTCTACTTCCGGTCCAGAGTGCTCTCTCCTTGCCGTGACCCTTGACGCACCCAAGCCTTGCTCTCGCCGATTCCGTCGGCTACCCTTCGGGTGGGATTCGAGCTTCTCAGCTCTTCTATCCGCGTCTCCTCTAGTCATCGAAATTCGAGTCTCCAGTCCGTTACTTCACGTTCGGGCCTTCGGTCCGGTCGAAAGGACCTACTATGCCCTCGGCTGACTTCTGCAACTTCTTCCCCCTCACCTCTCGATGAAGGTAGCTCATGGCAAAGTTGCAGACCTCCCCGGGTAATGCGCTCTCACCTTCACGCTTAGGCCCGCCGCATCTACGCACAAGCTTTCCGTACAGGTATCGGACTTCGAAGATATTGGCCTCCTCATCCAGCTTGCACGCCTCATATGCGATTTCTGTTCGTCAGGCCAGCGCTTTGCCTGCGGCTTCCTTCAGATTCCACCTCGCGATGGACACCCTTGCCGTCCAGCTAACGATTCCCCCTGTCGGGTTCGTAGGAGACTTTCACTCCCTAGTAAGAACGCCCTGCCGGGCGCACCAAAAAAAAAGGGGGGTCTTCCAAGGCCCCCCTTTTTTCGATCTCTGTTGACCGCGCTTAATACTCGTCGCCGTGCGGCATCGGCGGCATCTCTTTCTTCTTCTCCGGTTTATCCGCAATCATCGTCTCCGTCGTGATCATCAACCCCGCGACCGAGGCCGCGTTTTGCAGCGCGGAGCGGACCACTTTGGTCGGATCGACGATGCCGGCTTTGACCAGATCTTCGAGTTGGAGTTGGTGCCTGACTTGCCTTATTGGCCAGGGATATTTTCTTCGGTGACCTCCAACCACAACAAGGTTGATTCGGAGGGGCAATCAGTTGTAGACAAAAGGGGCGCACGCCTCTACTTCTTCTTCAAGTATTGATCAAACCATTCGATCGCCATTCTTGTGGCTGGTTCACGACTCTTCGTGTAGATCTCATAGTGGGTTCCAGGGAGCACCTCGTATCGGACAGGGACCCGGTTCTTCAGAAGCCCATAGAGAGCCTTGCCATGTTCGTTCGGCTTAAACAACTCTTCATTTTCAGCATCGATGATAAGGACCGGGATTTTCAAACGATCGGCAAAGTCGATTGGATGGGAGGCGGCCATCCTTACGTAATTGGGGATACCTTTGAGCCCCTTTAATCTATCGGTATCCGGCGGAAGCTGGTCCATCGCACTGCGCGCACGCGCAATGGCCTGCTGCTTCACTTTTTCTTTCGATATCCATCGGTGATGCAGCGAGGCCACTTGGATGACAATGGACTTCACACGGCCGTCCTGGGCCGACACGGAGACCACATTCCCGCCGCCGAGACTCGATCCCCAAAGCCCTATCCGGTCGGGGTCGACCATCGGTTCCCCGCTGATAAAATTGATGGCGCTTATGACGTCCTCGGTCTGGTCGCGCGGATCGACTATTTCCCGCACTGTCCGGGCGCGCACCGTCACCTCGCCGTTTTCATCTGGTTTCGGCGCGGGGCCCGCGATGATTAGGCGGCTGTCGCTGTCTCCCCAACCTCGATAGTCGAACGTGAGCACCACATATCCTGCTCGGGCAAAGACCGGCGCATAGTCACGCCTGAGGTTGGCCCGCAGTCCTCCCCAGCCCTGGCACAGGATGATGGCCGAAAGATTATTGCCGGCCCTTGCCCCCTTCGGATAGAAGAGATCCGCTGAAAGTCGCGTATAATCGCTCCAGATGTCCACATGACGAGACTCGATCTCGGCCGTCTGTGCTGCCCTGGCTTCACTTGGGCCAACGAGCAGGATCACAGCAAGCAAGAAAATAAGGAGCATGACGCCCCGTGGGGATGTCGTCTTACGCTTCACGGTCTTTCCTCCTGGATGCCCCTCTGCATTGTTTTCCCCTCCTCAAAGAGCCATCGGTCCTGGAAACGTCCCTCGGCGCGTGAACTCCCCGCCCGGTCACTTTCCGTCGACTGAGAAGGCCAGCAGGACGTTGCCCGCCAGGCTGCCCCGCGATCCGTAGCCCGAGTTTACGTAAATCATCCCGTCCACGACCGTAGGACCCGGTCCCTCCATGGAACCGCCGTTCGCCTTCACACCGTTCACTGTCTCGTACTCCTGCGCGGTGTCGTACTCCCACAGGAGGCTGCCGTCTTTGGTCGCGTAGGCGCGCAAGAATCCGCTGACCCCGCCGGAGAACACCACTCCGGGGATCGCGGTTACGGCCGCCGCAAGTGCGGGGCTGCACTGTTTCCGATCGCCGCAATCCATAGGGGGAACGCTAAACCGTATCTTGCCCGTCACAAGATCGAGCGCAAACAGGCCGCCGCCGACCTTGGGATTCAAAGTCAGTCCGGTGCTAGTCCGCGCGAGGAACCGCACATCCGAATTGGCAACGTACACATCTTTGCCATCGGCCGCAGATCCCCACATTATTCCGCCCAGCACCCCCCCTTTCCCGACTCGCGTCTGCCAGAGGATCTTCCCCTTCTGGTCCGGATCCAAGGCGTGCATCACTCCCGACTTCTGCCCCACGACCAGCGCGCGGCCACCTCCGGGCAGGGTCACGAGGATGGGCGATTGGCCGAAATCGACGTCCGGCCCCGAATTTTCCGGGCAGTTGGTCTTGTCCGGACTGCGGCAGGCCACGATATAAGCATCGTTCGGTGTGGCCTGCTGGCTCCAGAGAATCGCACCGGTCTTCATGTCCATGGCCAGGATTGCGTCACTGGTGGGTGTGGGCGGGTTCGAGTAGTTGTTACCTGTAGCCACATAGAGCACATTCCGTCCGGGATCCAGGGTCGGAGCGGACCAGATGGCTGCGCCCGACGGCCCCCAGCGCTGTGCCCCGACTGCGTTCTTCGTCGTCGGCTTGGGTTCCTCCGAAATCGTGTATCTCTTCCAGATCTGCTTGCCCGTCAGGGCATCCAGGGCCACCATGCTGCCCCGGAAGGTGCAGCACTGGTAAGTGCGCACGGATCCGCTCCCTTCCTCGAACGAAGAGACGGGAACATAGAGCCTGCCGGCGTGAAGCGCGGGCGCGCCGGTGATGCGTGTGGCGGGGTGAGATTCCACCTTCGCCTTCCAGATCAGCGCGCCGGTGGCGGCGTCCACCGCGTAGACCGTGCCGCGCATGTCGCCGAAATAGGCCGCATATTTACCAGGCTCGGACAGTGGTCCAATGTTGATTGCCGTTCGAACGGCGGCCTCCGGCTCGAATGTCCAATAGGTGCAGCCGGTCTTGGCATCGAGGGAATAGACTTTGCGCGTCGCGCTCCCCACGAACACGCGACCGCCGACGACCGCTGGCTGGGCATAGGCTTGGTAGGCGCCAGGGAATCCGAAGGCCCACTTCAATTTCAGGTTGGGCACCTGCGCTAGGGTCAGCCCCGCCGCTTTTGCTGCCTGGAAGCGACTGTTCGCGAGGTCCACGCCCCAACCGTTCCATTGCGGCCCCTTCAACGGGCTCTCGAACCCCCCCACGGAACTCCCGCAGGCCGTCCGTTCGAGATCAGCCTTCGCAGTGCTTTTCTCACTCAAAGGTCTCCCGGCAACGTACTCCGCGATGGCCTTTCTCTCAGCGGCTGTGCGCGCCCGTCCGAAGGAAACCATCGTTCCGCTTTCCATAGACCGGAGGATCTCCTCCGGGGACAGTTTCACCATGGCAGCGCGACCGGGCGCCCGAACTTCTCCGCTTGTGGATTCATGGCATTGCGCGCAGTGCTTTAAATAGAGGTCGGCGCCATCCTGGCTCCAAAGCGCAGGTGATCCGAACCAGATCAGAAGGCCGATAAGTGCGATTCTCCTGATCATAATCTCCTCCGGCTCGATCATTCCGATGAGAGATAAATATGAAAACAACGAAATGAGGTTCGTGCATTCATCCTTGCAGGATAGTCATGTGATTGGAGCACCTGGCCCCATTGCTGGATATCCGTTCGGTTTCCGGGACACTTTCCCGCCGAGTGCTCCTTCGAATAGTCAGGCGAGTGGATTGGCGCCTCGCCGGCCAGCATGGCTTGAATGACGAGAGAGCCACTGGGGATATAGATCAACTCAAAGTGATAGGAATTTGCTCTTGAGGTTCAGCCACTGAGAACTCAAAATTGCCGCAATCGACCTTCCGCCGACCGGCTTTCGAGAACCCAAAAAGCGCGCAGAAAGGGCCAACTGGCCCCGTCTCCAACTTGGACTGGAGAATAGCCGATAATGGCGCCCAAAGCCTCTGGCCTCGGTTACCGTCATCCCCCGCGCCGCCGGTTTGGTAGCGCTTCTTTGACCTCGTCCAGCTTATGACGCTAAATAACCGCCGCGATCATCTCATAAGGTCGGCTCCTCGCTTGAGTTATCGCTGCTTCTGCTGCGCGAAGCCAGGGTCACACGTCGCTAAGAGCGATTGAAAATATCGCTCACACTTAGGATTCCGACAATCTGCTTGCCGTCAAAAACCGGCACCCGTGACACACCTGCTTTCTTCATGACCCTGATACAGTACTTGGCCGCGAGTCCGGGTGGCACCGTGATTAAGGGCTTGCTCATGATCTGGAAGACCTTAGTGCCGGAGAGATTTCTTCTCTTGGGACCGGCTTCAATCACCTTGGTGACGATATCCGCCTTGGTAAGGAGGCCGTATGCGTCGTCCTTATTTCTCCGGTCAACAATCAAGCTGGAAACCTTCGCCTGCCGCATCTTTCGTAATGCATCAGCCGCCGTAGCGCCGCTGGCAATGGTTTCTACTCCTTTGCGCATGAGGTCCGCGGCTTTCATTTCCCTGACATTGACATTAGGCATAAAGCACCTCCTTTTGTCTTCTAACTGACAGGAATTTCCTCTTTGTCAAGCGATTAGGCGTGCAGGTTGACTTTTCTGTCAATATTCGCAACTTGGTGTCAACCATATGAAGGGAGCTTTGTATGAGCGTTGGAAAGAGAATCGTGCAGCTGCGCTTTGAATCCAAGATCAGCCAGAGAGCCCTGGCGGAAGCGAGCGGCGTTGCGGTTTCTTATCTTTCGCGCCTAGAGAACGACAAACTCCATCCCACCGTCCGAACGCTCACGAAGATCGCCGGTGCTCTGAGGGTTCCGATGACCGCGTTCTTTGAGTCTGAATTGCCGCTGGAGGCGAGCGACCACTGTCCGGTGAGCCTCTCAGGACGATGCATCTTGGATCACTTGTTTGTCGGCCGTGGAAAAAGGCCGAAAGTGAACGTGGAAGGATACTCGCCGCAGCAACTGGAGGCGCTCCGGCTGTGCAACTACCTGCTGCACACGCGCGATAAGGAACTGGTCCGTGCGCTGATCACAATGTTGAAGGCGTTGTTGGCTCTAAAATAATATGGCGCCATCACTTTTTTAGCGGCCTATCGTTCGCATGGTTTCGAACAAGGAAGGGGGCGCCTGATCCAGGCGCCCCCTTCTCCCGTTAATCCTCACGCGACTAGCCTAATACTCGTCGCCGTGCGGCATCGGCGGCATCTCTTTCTTCTTCTCCGGCTTGTCGGCGATCATCGCCTCTATCGTGATCAGCAACCCGGCAACCGAGGCCGCATTCTGCAGCGCGCAACGGACCACTTTGGTCGGATCGACGATCCCCGCTTTGACGAGGTCTTCGAACTCTTCCGTCGCTGCGTTAAAGCCAAAGGCACCCTTGCCGTTTTTGATCTTGTCCAACACCACAGCGCCTTCACAGCCGGCGTTCTGAGCGATCCAACGCGCCGGTTCCTCCAAGGCCTTCTGGACGATGCGCACGCCGATCTTTTCGTCTTCCGTCACCCGGAGATTGGCGAGTGTTGCGGAGGCGCGGATGAGAGCCACACCGCCACCAGGCACAATCCCTTCTTCCACCGCGGCGCGCGTGGCATGGAGAGCATCCTCCACGCGGGCCTTCCTTTCCTTCATCTCGACTTCGGTAGCGGCCCCTACCTTGACCACGGCCACACCGCCGGCAAGCTTGGCCAGCCGCTCCTGGAGCTTTTCTTTGTCATAGTCCGAAGTGGTTTCCTCAATTTGAGCGCGGATCTGATTGATCCGGCCCTCGATCGCTGATTTTTTCCCAGCGCCTTCCACGATTGTCGTGTTGTCTTTGTCTACGATGATCCGTTTGGCGCGGCCAAGGTCTTTCAGCGTTACGTTCTCAAGCTTGATCCCCAACTCTTCAGCGATCATGCGCCCATCGGTCAGAATCGCGATGTCCTCAAGCATCGCCTTGCGCCGATCGCCAAAGCCGGGCGCTTTTACGGCCACGCACTTAAGCGTACCACGGATCTTATTGACCACCAGGGTCGCAAGGGCTTCGCCTTCAAGCTCTTCAGCAATGATCAAAAACGGCTTGCCGGTCTTGGCAACACTTTCCAGGACGGGCAGGAGATCCTTCATGCTGGAGATCTTCTTTTCGTGGTTCAGAATATAGGCGTCCTCGTAAACGACCTCCATGCGCTCGGGATCCGTCACAAAATAGGGCGAGAGATAGCCGCGATCGAAGCGCATCCCTTCCACCAGGTCGAGCGTGGTTTCCAACCCTTTGGCCTCTTCGACGGTAATGACCCCTTCCTTGCCGACCTTGTCCATTGCCTCGGCAAGGATATCGCCGATGGTGCTATCGTTATTGGCGGAGATCGTTCCGACCTGGGCGATCTCATCCCGGTCGCGCGTCGGCTTGGACTGGGCTTTGAGCTCCGCCACCACCTTTTCCACCGCCTTATCAATGCCCCGTTTCAAGCTCATCGGGTCGTGGCCGGCAGCGACCATTTTGAAACCTTCGCCAAACAGGGCCCTGGCCAGAACCGTCGCCGTCGTGGTCCCGTCACCGGCCACATCGGAGGTCTTGCTGGCAACCTCCTTGACCATCTGGGCGCCCATGTTTTCAAACTTATCCTCGAGCTGAATCTCCTTGGCCACCGTGACCCCGTCCTTGGTGATCGTGGGGGCCCCCCAGGATTTCTCCAGGACGACGTTGCGTCCCTTGGGCCCCAGGGTGACGGTCACGGTGTCAGCCAGGATATTGACACCGTGAAGAACTTTAGCCCTCGCCTCCTCACTGAATTTTACTTCCTTCGCAGCCATGTTAAACCTCCTTATTCAATGATTCCCAAGATATCTTCCTCACGCATGATGAGATGCTCTTCCCCGTTGACCTTGATCTCAGCCCCGGAATATTTGCCGAACAGTATCTTGTCTCCCGCTTTCACGTCGAGCGGGATAAGCTCGCCGTCCTCGCGCTTACCCGCGCCGACCGCGATCACCCGACCCTCTTGCGGTTTTTCTTTGGCGGTGTCGGGTATGATGATGCCGCCTTTGGTCTTCTCCTCTTCCTCGATTCTCCTGACGATTACCCTGTCATGCAGGGGACGAATTTTTACTGCCATAAAGCCCTCCTCGATAAAACGTGGATTTATTTATACGCAGCCCTATGCGGCTGGGCGGAATCTAATCTCGTATTTTCAAACGTCAAGGGGGGACAGGGGCCATCGCGCGGGATTTTTCTATTTGGCCTTGCCCGTGCTCGGAGAGGCGGGCAGACTCCTGAGATGGGCAATGATATCCCGTATCTGTTTTTCCCTGAGCTGATTCCCCCAGGCCGGCATAAAGGGAGACTTTCCGACCGCTCCCCCGCCTTTAGAAATGATATCGAGCAGAAACTTGTCTGAAAGCTGCTTCATTGCGGCCCCGTCGGTATGGTTGGCGGGCTTCATGGGCAGCGACTCAGCCGCCGGCCCGTCACCTTTGCCACTTTCCCCGTGACAGCCGGAGCAATAAGTCACGTAGTACTTCCGCCCTTCCGCCTTGTCTTGAGCCTCCGAAGTCCGGGCAAGCACCAAGATCAATGCCAGCCCAGCCAATCCGGCCCAACGAATGCGCACCGTGCCTCCTTGATTGCCGTTTGCCTGAGAAAGACATTACTTAGCAGATCGCCAAGCAAAATTGTAGAGGGGGCGGCCGGCGGTTCGGCTACACTTTGCGCGCAAACAATGCTATGGATCGAAAGCACCGGGGAGCGTCTGTCATGGCGAGCGCGACAAAAATCAAAATCTGGGGCAGGAAAGATTCCGTCAACGTTCAAAAGGTGTTGTGGTGCTGCGACGAGATCGGAGTCGCTTACGACCGCATAGACCTCGGAGGACGCTTCGGGGGCAACAAAGAGCCGCCCTATCTCCGTCTCAACCCCAACGGCCTCGTCCCGACCATCGAAGACGGCAGTTTCGTTCTTTGGGAATCGAACAGCATCATGCGCTATCTCATAGAACGATATGGGGGAGGAAAGCTGCTGCCGCCGACGGTGGAGGAACGCGCAAACGCCAACCGCTGGATGGACTGGCAGCTGACGACTCTGGGGCCGGGCATAGTCCCGTTGTTTTGGGGGCTGGTCCGGACGCCCGAAGAGAAACGGGACCACGCGGTGATCCAAAACGCGTTGGACAAGAGCGCGCAGAACTGGAAACTTTTGGACGAACACCTGGCCAAACAAGCCTATGTCGCGGGTCAGGCCTTTACCGTAGGAGATATTCCAGTGGGGGCCTGGGCCCACCGCTGGTTCAACCTGCCGATCCAGCGACCCAGTCTGCTTCACCTGAGCGCGTGGTACGAGCGCCTCTGCCGGCGCCCGCCCTACCGCACGCATATTATGATTCCGATGACATAATACCGGCCCATCCCGTCGCTCGTCTCCCGTATGGAACGAGGTAGTCTTGCCTCTAAACGCACTATGGCGACTCGATACATCCTCCGCGCGCTTCAAGCAGTCTGGAAGTCCCCCGCCGCTAGCAAACGAGCGCTTGACCTGAGCTGCGGCAAAGGCGGCACCGCACGGCTCCTGCGACAGAAAGGGTATGCGGTCGTGGCCACCGACTACCGCGTGCCCCCCGCGCTGGGCGACGGCATCTCGCGCGTCGCGGGCGTGAATCTCAACGACTCTTTGCCTTTCAAGAATGAAACGTTCGATGCCGTCAACCTCATAGAAGTGATCGAGCATATCGAGAACCAGCCGCAATTGATCCGCGAGATCGCCAGGGTTTTGAAGGCGGACGGAGAGGTCGTGATCAGCACGCCCAACGTGCTGAATATCGTCTCGCGTTTGCGTTTTCTGTTTACCGGATTTGTTCGCGGCAGAGTGCGGCCCGTGCATTACACGCGCGGGCCGGGAGAGGCGCCAAATATCTATCTCATCTCGTTTTACGAGCTGTATTACCTGCTCTTTCACTCCGGCTTCGAGATCCGCCAGCTTGAAAGGACGCGGATCAAGCCGGGACAGATAGTCTTCTTGTTATTCCTCTCTCCCTGGATGTGGCTCTTGAGCCTGGAAGCGGTCATCCACGCCGAGAAGGATCCGGTCCAACGGCGTCTTAATTGGCAGGTCCTGAAATATCTATTCTCTTGGCCTCTCCTGCTCTCGGACAATATCGTCGTGAAGGCAAAGAAGGTCCCCTCGCAAATTGCGGGAGCTTAGCGGGCCACGAGCCGTAGCGCCTCGCCAACGATTTTTTCCACGCCCGGCACCATCGCATCCACGAGCGGGCCGCTGTGGGGAGGCGGGAGATGATGGGCGCCGACGCGGACGACCGGCCCTTTGAGATCGGAGAAGAGATTTTCCTGGATCATGGCCGCAAGCTCGGCGACCAGCCCGCCGACGATAGGCCCTTCATCGACCACCATCGCCCGGCGCGTCTTCGCCACGGACTTGAGGATCGTCTCTTTGTCGAGCGGCGCCAGCGAGCGCAGGTCGATGATCTCGACATCGATCTTTTTCTCCTTGAGACGCTCGGCGGCCTCTTCGACTTTGAGAATCATTCCGCCGCAGGTGACGATCGTGAGATCTTTCCCCGCGCGCCTGACCGCGGCGACGCCGATGGGAACGGTATAGTCGCCGTCGGGCACGGGCCCCTTCACGCCGTAGAGGTGGTGACTCTCGAAGCATAGGACAGGGTTGGGGTCGCGGATCGCCGAGAGCAAAAGCCCCTTCGCATCCGCCGGCGTCGTCGGCGCGATGATCTTCAGCCCCGGAAAAGGGATGAAGGCTCCGTGATTGCAACTGGAATGGCTCGGACCGCCGCCGGCGCGCGTGCCGAATTTGCTGCGCACGACAATCGGCACGGGGATCTTGCCGCCGGTTTGATAATAGTAACGGGCCGCGTGCGTGACGATCTGATCCATGCAGAGCGGCAGCAGATCGCAGAACTGAATCTCGACAATGGGCCGCATGCCGTTGATCGCCGCGCCGATCGCCAGGCCGACGATGGCCGCTTCAGAGATCGGCGTGTCGCGCACGCGCTGCTCGCCGAACTCCTGGAGCAGACCGCGCGTCACGCCGTACGCCCCGCCGAACATCGCCACGTCCTCGCCCATGACGAAGACCCGCTTGTCCCGCGCCATCTCATGGCGCAGCGCGTCTCTGAGCGCCTCCTGGACTCGCATCTCTTTGAACCCGGCGGTCGCTACAGATGCTTCCATAGGCTTAGCCATGAGCCACCTCCCGCGCATAGACGCCGTCCATCTCGGCTTCCGCCGGCGGCAGCGCCGCTGCCTGGGCCTTGACCGCTACCTCCTCTAACTCTTGATAAACCGCGGCGCTGATCTTCTCGTATTCAGCTTCGGTCAACTCTCCCGCCGCGATCAGTTTCTTTTTAAGGCGCATGATCGGACAACGTTTCTTCCATTCCTCCACTTCTTCTCGCGTGCGGTAGCCGACGCCCGGATCGCCGCCGAAATGTCCGTCCCAGCGATAGGTCATGCATTCGAGCAACGTCGCTCCGCCCCCCTTGCGCGCCTTTTCGGCCGCCCTTTGCGTCTCGTCGAAAACCAGCTCGGCGTCGTTGCCGTCGATCGCCTTTCCCTCGAAGCCGTACGCCGCGGCCCGCTCCGCCAGCTGCTTGATCGCGACGCTGCGCTCCATGCTCACGGTCATCGCGTAGAGATTGTTCTCGATGACGTAGACCACGGGCAGCTTCCACAGGCCGGCGAAGTTCATCGCCTCGTGAACCACCCCCTGATTCATGGCACCGTCGCCCATGAAGCCTACCGCGACCTCGCGGCTCCCTCTAATCTTCGCCGCCAGCGCCGCGCCGGTTGCGAAGGGGACCGTCGCGCCGACCGTGCCGGTGTTGCCGAGAAAGCCGAACGAGAGATCGCCCATGTGCATCTTGCCGCCGCGCCCTTTGGAGTAGCCGTCGAGACGGCCCAGGCACTCGCACATGAGCCGATAGAGATCGGCGCCCTTGGCGACGATATGGCCCGTCCCTCGATGGTAGCTCGCGATGAGATCCTCTTTCTCAAGCGCGGAACAGACGCCCACGGCGATCGCCTCCTGCCCGCGGTAGGAGTGAGGATTCCCGAACATCGCCTTCTTTTGAAAAAGGTCGTTGAGCTTTTCCTCAAAGGCGCGGACTTTGATCATCGTTCGCAGCATCTCTTTTCGCTTCGCCGTGTTCAGCATGAGAAACCTCCAGAAGTTCCGAGGCGGTTGCGTTTCTAGAGTGCTTCTTAGTTTCCGCGTACCCCGTTGTCAAGCGGAAGCGTAGGAGCAAGCTGGAGTGTTGGAGTATTGGAGTGCTGAAGTATTGGTTTCTAAACGAGAGCAACGTCAGACTGCGTGCAAACCCCGTTCATGGTTCGACAAAGCCTGTCCTGACCGGCGTCGAAGGGCTCATCACGAACGCGATGGATCCGTCGAATTTCAGCTGCTTAGCCATTCACCCTGAGCTTAGTCGAAGGGTGAATGGATGTTTTCACAGAGTCTGCGAAAGCAGAGGAGCCGTTCGGCGGGGCTCACGACGAAGCCTTTTTCAACGGCCCGGCCTTAGACTGATTTTTCAGAGCCCTTCGCCCGCAGCTTGTGCAGCAGCTCGTCGAACGAGGAGGTAGCGAGAATGCGGCTGAACTGGGAGCGGAAATTGTTGACCAGGCTGATGTTCTCGATCACGACGTCGTAGACCTTCCACTCGCCGCCGACCAGGTGAAGCTTGTAGACGACCGAAAACGGCTCCCCGCTTGCCGGCACGAGCTGGGTGTCGACCTGGGCGAGATTCTGCTCGACGCGCTCGCGCAGATAGACGACCTTCTCGCCTTTGTAGGACTCCAGCGTGTTCATGTAAGAGCTTTCCACGAACTCAGCAAAGACCGCGACGAACTCTTCATGCCGTCCGGTCTGGTTCTTCCAGTGGGCGCCGAGAGATCTCTTCGCCATCTCCGTGAAGTCGAAGCGCGGGAGTAGAACCTCACGGATCATTTGTCGCCGCTCCCGGACAACGGCCCCGCTATTGTTTCGCGGGGAAGCCTGAAGGATCGAAACCACCTGCCCTACCGTCCGCTGCATGCCTTCGATCGGCGTCTCGGCAAACGCGGTGATGGATTGGGCGAAACAAAACAGAAAAGCCATCAGCCAC
>MGSS01000151.1:0-17603 GCA_001798595.1 Deltaproteobacteria bacterium RIFCSPLOWO2_12_FULL_60_19
GCGGCTCCATCGCGTAGTGATAGACCATCGGGAAGGTGAACGTGTCCTCGAAGATTTCGTCCGACTCGGCGAAGCCCTGATCGACGTTGCCCTTCTCCACGTGCTCGTGGCTGCAAGTGTTGTTGCTCAAGTCTTCGTGGATCAGCGGCGTGCCGCTCCGCAGCGCGGCGTCGAGACCGACCGCCGCCGGAAGCTCTTCGTACCGGACATTGATAAGAGAGAGCGCCTCCTCCGCGGTCTCGCGGTCCTCGGCGGCGACGGCGGCGACGGGCTCGCCTACGTAGCGGACTTTCTTGATCGCGATGACCGGACGGCCGCTGTAGTAGGGATTGGTGTCCGAGACGTCGGCTGCGGTAAGAACGGCAGCGACGCCGGGCACCGCCTCGGCCTCTGAAGCGTCGATGCCGAGGATGCGCGCCTGCGGGTAGGGACTGCGGAGAATTTTGCCGTGCAGCATCCCGGGGATCGCGAGATCCCCGGTGAACTTGGCCTTGCCTGTTACTTTCTCTACTCCGTCTACTCTGGGGATGCTCTGCCCGACGTACTTCAACTGCTTCTTTGGCATCCTGACTCCCACAGGAAAATATTGAACTCAAATTAACAGAGCTACCGGAGGTCTGCAATCGGCGGCCCATGTAATCACCGGGCATCTGCAACAGCTCGTTAAGCCTCATGGAGGAAAATTGACTGTGATCGCCGGAGGCTCTGTGATAGTCCTCTTAAATAAACGGCCTAGTCGCTGTGCGCGCTAGGCCGCTAAGTAGCAATGACCGATTTGATTGTTCTGAGGGATAGCCTGGCGGTTATCCCTCGATGAGCTTCTTCCACTTGGCCCGGACTTTTTCCTTAAGCTCGGGGGTGGACTCGGCCACCGGCGGGAAGTCCTTCATCCACTCGAATGGCCGGCAGGCGTCGATCACCGCGCGCGAGTTGAAGCCCTTCTTGCCGGGCTGGATGCGCGGATCGAGCGGACCGCTCCAGCAGCGCCGGAGGATTTCGATCGACTCGACCGGATCGGAGCGCGTCGACAGGGCCCAGAGCACGTCGAAGGTGTTGGTGGGATCGATATCGTCGTCAACCACGATCACGTAGCGCCCCAGATAGGCGCCGGCGTGGACTTGCGAGGCCGCGAGCATCGCCTGGCGCGCGTGGCCGGGATAGCGCTGCTTGATGGAGATGATGTTGAGCAATCTGCCGCCCCCCGCTTCGTGGCACCACACGCCTTTCACATCCGGCACTCCCGCCTTCTCGACCTGCTCCCAGATCAGCGCGGATTTCACCATGCACTTGGCGATGGAGTAATCCGACGGCGGCCTTCCGGGCCGGGCGCAGCAGAGAATGGGCTCGTTGCGATGATAGATTCTCTCGACGCGCAGCACCGGCTCGGGCCGCGACGAGCTGGCGTAATAGCCGGTCCACTCGCCGAAGGGGCCTTCGGTCTTCACGTCGTCCGGCTTCATGAAGCCTTCGATGACGATCTCGGCGTGCGCCGGGAACGGGAGACCGGTCACTTCGCCTTCGCATACTTCGATCGGCGCCCCCTTGAGCCCGCCGGCGTAGTCGAACTCGGAAACGCCGTAGTCGATCTCGTTGCCGGAGGCCATGAACAGCACGGGGTCCTGGCCGACGCAGATAATGACCGGGCAGGGTTTCCCCTTCTCGAACCATTTGCGCCGCTGGATCGAGCCGTGCTTGCCGGGAGAAATATAGAGCCCCATGCTGCCTTTGTCGTGCACCATTCCCCGGTAAGCGCCGAAATTCACCCAGCCTTCGTCGGGATCCCGGGTGATGACGAGACAGGCGGTGCCGATAAATCGGCCGCCGTCCAGCTCGTGCATGAAGGGAACGGGGAACTTGAGGAGGTCGATATCGCCCCCCTTGAGAACGTTCTCAAGAATCGGGCCTTTCTTGACGACTTTGTGAGGGATCGGTTTGTGCTCCGCGAGCTTCTTGCGAAAAGCCTTGACGAGCTCCAGGCCGTTCAGGTCGAGCGGCAGCCCCAGATTCAACGCCATGCGCTTGAAGGACGCGTTCTGCGCGAACAGCGTACGGTACCCCTTGGGATAGCCCTTAACGTTGTCGAACAACACCGCGGGCACGGAGCCTTTGCTTTCATGCGCCAGCAGCTCCGCCAGCGTCCCCATCTCGAGGTTCCAATCCACACCGTCCACTTTTTTGAGCTCGCCCAGGCTCTCAACGATCGCCAGCCACTCGCGCAGGTCGGTGTAAGACGGAGTCCGGCCGGCTTTGATCTCCTCCTCGGCGAACTTTCTTGCTTCTAGTGCGGTCATTGTTTGTTCCTCCTAAATCTAAAATCCAAAATTGGTTAGCAGGCTGCTGAAAAACCTTTCGTCCACCCTTCGACGGGCTCAGGGCGAACGAAGGGACGGTTGAAAAAAACGTTAGAGATTTTCCGTTCGTGCTGGTCCCTCGACAAGCTCGGGACTGAAGGTTGTCGAGGGAGCCTGTCCTGAGTAAAGTCGAAGGATCGAAGCATGAATCCCACTTTTTCAGCGGCCTATTAGAGTCCCATCATTGACTCGTCGACGCCCTCGGTATCTTCGGCGGGGAGCCCATTGCAGCTTTGCGGATCCAGATGGAGATAGACCTTCTCCCCGATGTTCATGCTGAGAAACGGATGGGTGTGAACCCTGAGCAATTGGTCGCCGACCGCGATCTGGCAGTGGTAAGCATCGCCCATGAAGATCGCCTCTTTGATCGTGCCTTCGAGGACGTTCTCCGAGACTTGCGGCCGCTGCTTTATCACCTCGATGTGCTCCGGCCGGATCGACATCACTACCGGCTGGCCTTTCGCCAGGCTGGGCGCGGGAATAAAAGACAACGTGCCTTTGCTGCTCTCCATGCGGCCCGATTTGGAATCTCCACCCAGCTCGGTCACCTTTCCTTCGATTAGATTCGTCAGGCCCAGGAAGGTCGCGGTGAACTTTCTCTTGGGCCGGGAATAGAGTTGATGGGGCGTGCCGATCTCGATCAGTTTTCCACCGTGCATGACCGCGATCTGATCGGAGATGGCGAGCGCCTCGCCCTGATCGTGAGTGACGTAGATGGTTGTGATATTGACCCGTCTCTGCAGCGCCTTGATCTCGAAGCGCATCTGCTCTCTCAGTTTGGCGTCCAAGTTGCTCAGCGGCTCGTCCAAGAGCATCACTTTCGGCTCGTTGATCAACGCGCGCGCAAACGCGACGCGCTGCTGCTGGCCGCCGGAAAGCTTGGGCGCGGGGCGATCCTCCAGCCCCTGAAGACCGACGATCTTCAACACATCCCCCACTCTCTTTTTGATTTCGGCCTTGGGGCGGTGCTGGATCGTCAAGGGGTAGGCCACATTCTCGGACACCGTCATGTGGGGCCAGATGGCGTACGATTGAAAGACCATTCCGATCGGGCGCTTGTTGGTCGGAATATAGACCCGCTCGCCTGCGGAAAAGACCGCCTTGCCGTCGATGCTGATCTTGCCGCCGTCGGGCCGCTCCAGTCCGGCGACGCATCTGAGCGTCGTCGTCTTTCCACAACCGCTGGGCCCGAGAAAGGTGTAAAGTGAGCCCTCGGGGATGTCTAGAGAGACGCCTTTCAGAACATGGACCCTCTCTCTGTCCTCCCCGAAGAATTTCTCCAGATTCTGAATCTGGACCATGAACCGCTTTTCAGCCATTACCCCTCCCGTATTCGTGACTCGGTATTCGCTATTCCGCTATCCCGATCTTCGCGCCGAACTTGCGCGCGACGAAAGCCATAGCGACTAACAAAAGAACCATCAAAACCCCGAGGGCACAGACGTAAGTGTACTGACCCCCCTCCCAAAGGTCAAAGGCCATGATGGAGAGCACCGTGCTGCTGTAAGAGTACAGCAGGATCGAGGTGGAAAGCTCCCTCAGCGCGATGATGCTGATATAGATCCAACCGGCCACGAACCCCGGCATCAGCAGGGGCAGGATCACCTTGGTGAAGGTCTGGAGCCACGTGCCGCCGCTGGCAAACGACGCCTCTTCCAACTCTCTGTTGATCTGGATCATCGAGGCCGAGGCGGCGCGGATCCCGTAAGGCATAAACTTCGTCAGGTAGGCGAGCAGCAAGACCCACATGGTCCCGTAGATCGGGATCGGCAGCGTCAGATAGACCCAGATCAGGCTCACGCCCAAGACGATCCCCGGCATGGCGATGGGAATGAAGGTCATGTTGTCGAGAAAGGCCCTCCCCGGAACTTTCGACTTGACCGTGATCCAGGCGATGACCGATGTGAGGAGCATGACCAGAGTCGCCGACCCGACCGACAGGATGAAGCTGTTTTTGAAAGCCGTTATGGCCAGCGGATAATTCAAAATATAGTGGTAATTGGCGAGCGTGACTCTCTCGAGCAACTCCATCGAGGGAACGCCGTAGTAGGGAATGAAAGAAGACCAGATCAGGATAAACACGGGGAAGATCACCGCCAGCAGGAAGATGAAAAATGCGCTCGCGCAGGTCACATATTTCCACGGCCCCAGGTCGATGACGCGAGGGCGATAACCTTTCCCCGTCACCGTCGCGTAGCGCTCTTCCCGCCGGGTGATCTTCTGATAGAACAATACTCCGGCGGTGCTGATCGCCAGCAGCGTCACCGCATAGGCGCCGGCCAGGCCGAAATCCGACGGAAACTGATGGATCGCCAGAAAGATCTTTGTCGTGAAAACTGAAATCCTCGCCGGCACGCCCACCAGCGCCGGCACCTCGAAGGATTCGATGCTGCGGATGAACATAATGAGCAGCACGCTGAACATCGCCGGCCGCATCAACGGCAGAGTGACTCTCCTGAACGTCGTAAAAGTGCTGGAGCCGGCCGTCAGCGCCGCCTCTTCGAGCGAGGTGTCCATGTTCCGAAACGCCGCCGCCATCAAGAGGAAAACCAGAGGATAGAGGTGGATCGCCTCGGCCCAGACCATTCCTCCCATCGAGTAGATACTGAACGGCGCCGATTCCAATCCAAACACACCCATGACCACCAGGTTGATAAGGCCGATCTTCGGGCTGAGCAGCAGAATCCACGCGATCGTGCTCAGGATCCCCGGAATGATAAACGGGATCAGCGACATCACCATGAAAAGCTTCTTAAACGGAGTGTTGGTGCGCTCGTTGATCCACGCGAGATAGGTCCCGATGAGGAACGAGATCGCGCAACTCCCTAAGGCGAACTTGAGGGAGTTCCAGAACAGCAGGTAAAATTCCCTGTCGAAATAGGCCTTGACGTAGTTCTGGATGGTATACGCCGCCCCCGGCTCCCCGATCGGGGCGCTGCGGATGCTGCCATAGAGCAGCATGACGAGCGGGATGCCCGCCAGATAGACGACGAACAGGGAGCAGCCGATCAGGATCAGAGTTTGGGAATTCAGGAATCGCGTCATATAACCGGGCGCGGCGGGATTCAGCCGGCGGTGTTGATGTCATGCACGACCTGATCGGCCGCCATCGTCTTGCGCACTTCCTCCTCGATCTGGTTCCAGACATAGTCCTCATATTCCAGAAACTGCTTGCCGCGCTTGACCGCGAGAGGACGGGGGCGCGGCAGATCGATCTTCAGCGCGTCTTTCACTCTTCCCGGACGCGCGCAGAAGATGATCACCCGATCCGCGAGGTAAATCGCCTCGTTGATCTGGTGGGTGATGAAGAGGACTGTTTTCTTCGCCTCTTTCCAGATCCTCAAGAGCTCGAGCTGCATGATCTCGCGCGTCTGCGCGTCAAGCGCCGCAAAGGGCTCGTCCATGATGAGAATCTCCGGATCGACCGTGAGCGCCCTGGCCAGGTTGCAGCGCTGCTGCATGCCGCCCGAAAGCTCATGCGGATAGTGGTCTTCGAAACCGCCGAGACCGACGAGCTTGATGAACTTGAGCGCCCGTTCTTTTTCCGCCGGGCCGTCCAGGCCGCGGCATTCCAGGCCGAACAGCACGTTCTTGAGCACCGTCCTCCACGGCATCAGACAGGCGTCCTGAAATACCAGCCCGCGGTCGGTGCCGGGCCCCGTGACCTCGTTGCCGTCGATCAGGATCTTGCCACCGGTCGGCTTGAGCAGCCCGTCGGCGAGGTTGATAAACGTCGTCTTGCCGCAGCCGCTCGGCCCCACGATCGTGACGAACTCCCCTTCGTCCACCGAGAGATTGATGTTGTCCAGCGCCAGCAGCCTCCCTCCGGTTCGAGGCTGGTAGTATTCCATGCGCAGGCCGACGGTTTGAAGCTTGGTCTTGGCCATTTTTCCCTCCTAGAAGATACCGTAAGTTGTCCGACTACGAACCTACTTGAAGATTGCGTCGGCGGGTTGTCCGGCTGTCCATCCGCCCCATTGCGTAAAACAGGCTCACTTTTCTTGACAAGGGACAAACGATCCGATAGGTTCCTTCCGACACGCGTTTTTATACACAAAGAAAACAGAATGCAAGGGGTGGAGGCAGATGTTTCTGGCCTCCACTTTTTATTCCGATACCAAAACAGGGAGGATCTCTATGAGCGCAGACTTGGTGATCAAGAACGGCCACGTGGTGACACCGGCCGAGACTTTCAAGGGCGGCGTGGCGATCAACGACGGAAAACTCGTCGCCATCGGCACGGACGATACCTTGCCCAAGGGCAAGGAAGAGGTCGACGCGAAGGGAAAACACATCCTGCCGGGCATCATCGACGGCCACGTCCATTTCAGGGAGCCGGGATTGAGCCACAAGGAAGATTTCACGACCGGCTCAACGGCGGCGGTCTGCGGCGGCGTCACGATGGTCATGGACATGCCCAACGTCAATCCTCCCACGGCGGACGCCGACAAGGTGCGCGAGAAAATAAAAATCGCCGAGGGCAAGTTTCTCACCGACTACGCGTTTTACGGCGTCGTGGTGCAGACCAACGCGGATCAGATTCTCCCGATGGCCGAGGCCGGCGTCATTGGATACAAGATCTTCTTCGGCGAAACCATAGGGAACCTGCCCTTCCCCGACGACGGGATGTGCCTGGAGGCGTTCAGCAATATCAGCAAGTCCGGGCTCCCGCTCGGCATTCACGCGGAGAACCGCCAGATCATGGCCTACTACACCAACAAGCTCAAGGCGGAAGGGAAAAACGATCCGATTTACTGGGAGGCCTCGCGTCCGGCGATCTGCGAAGCCGAATCCGTCGCCCACGCGATCTTCTTCGCCGAGACGTTCAACACCAAGCTGCACGTCTATCATATGAGCTCGAAGCAGGCGGCCGCGCTGGTGCGGGAGGCGAAGGCCAAGGGACTCCGGGTCACGGCGGAGACCGGACCGCATTATCTCTTGCGAGATTACAAGGACATGGCGAAGGTCGGGCCGCTGCTCAAGATGAACCCGCCGGTGCGCAGCCGCGACCACGGCGAGGCGCTGTGGGACGGCCTGCTCAACGGCTACATCGACATGATCGCCACCGACCACTCGCCGCACACGCTGGAGGAAAAAGGCTCGGACATCTACGGCAAGATGACCAAGCCGGCGATCTGGGATTGCATCTCGGGCTTCTGCGGCGTCGAGACGGCGGTGCCGCTGCTGCTGACGGAAGTCAACAAGGGGCGCATGACGCTCAACCATTACGCCAAGCTGACTTCGGAGAATCCCGCCAAGGTGTGGCAGATATATCCCCAGAAGGGCGCGATCCGTCTCGGCTCGGACGGCGACGTGACCATCGTGGACATGGACAAGGAAGGCACGATCGATGTCAACAAGCTCCACAGCAAGAACAAGCCTTCGCCGTGGCACGGCTGGAAGGTCAAAGGCATGCCGGTCGCGACCGTCGTGCGCGGTAACGTCCAGATGCGCGACGGCGAGGTGGTCGGAAAGCCCATCGGGAAGCTGGTAAGGCCGAAGCTGGCGTAACCAGGTTCAAACCCGTATCCGTCGTTCCCGCGAAACTGGGGCATCGGTACTAAACGACCATCCGGTTCCGGGAGATTCCCTCCCTCACCCTCTCCCTAGGGAGAGGGAAGGGGTGAGGGTCACGCCAAGACGCCAAGATCGCAAAGGTTGGCCCGGAGGACTGAGAATAGTTCACGCTACACAACGCGCAGATTCATCGAGCCGATCCCTTCGATCTCCGCCTTGAGCGTATCGCCGGGGCCAAGCTCTTTTTGGAACGCCGGCGCATCCGGGTTGCCCGTGGCGATAAGATCGCCGGGGTAAAGCGTCGTCACTCCCGACAGAAAACTCACCAGCTCCGCCACTCCGTTGACCATCGCGTCGGTTTTCGCCGCCTGGCGCAACTCGCCGTTTACCCAGAGGCGCATGAGCAGATTGTGCGGGTTCGCAATCTCATCCGCCGTCGTGATCGACGGGCCGAGCGGCGCAAAGGTCTCGAAGCCTTTGCGCACGCAGCGGCTACCCGGCAGTCCTTTGCCGGAGCCATAGGAGCGCGCCGTCACGTCGAGAATGATCGTATAACCGAAAACGGCGTCAAAGGCCCGGGCCTTCGTCAGATGGCGCGCTTTCTTTCCGATCACGACGCAGAGTTCAAGCTCGGGGAAAATATTACCGGCGCCCTGGGGAATGACGATGGCCTCTTCCGGCCCGACGATCGCCGAAGGCGGTTTCAAAAACGTCTTTTCGAGAATCTCTTCCGGCGTCGCCGTCCCCGCCGTCCCTCGACCGCGCGCGTCGTCCAGTCCCGCGCTGCCCCGCTTGTAATTGGTCGCCGCCGCCCAAAGCTTCGACGGATTCTCGATCGGCGCCTTGAGCTTCTTCGCGTCGAGCGGAATTCGCGTTCCCTTTTCAACCGCTTTGGCCAGCGCGGGCTTGATCCGATCGTACCGAGCAATGAGATCGATCATCGACGCGTCTTTCGCCAGCGCGCCTTCCCGCGCGAGCGCATCGCTCACAAGTACCAACTGATCGCTTTGAACTACCGCGAGCTGATCCGGCTTCACAGACGCAAAACGCATGAATTACTCCCTTCGATCTCTCGTTCTCGCAGAGCGCTGAATAAATAACTTTCGTGCTTCGACAGGCTCAGCACGAACGGAAAATCTTCAACGATTCTAACACTCGATCCGTTCGCCCTGAGCTTGTCGAAGCGTGAACGCAGCGTTTTTCGGCACCCTCGTAGGTTCCTATAACTTGACCCGAGAGTTTAATCAAATCACGCTTGAGTTCTATCCGTCATTCCCGTGAAAACGGGAATCCAGAGTCTTTCTCACGCCTGGACTCCCGCGTCCGCGGGAGTGACGAATACTCTTTTCGTCTAAGGGTGATGGGTCTTGAGCCTCTCTGAAGAAGATACCGACTCGGTGCGTCCCGTGGGTTGGCAGCGTTAAACCGACTTACTCTTCACCCGTTCCGCCTCTTCCAGCGCGGTACGCTGCATGACCGCGTGGAGATCGACGGAGGTCATCGCGCAGTATTCCATCCCGTAGGTGGGGCGCTCGTCGGCCATCCCGTCTTCGAGTAGCCGCTGGAGCACCATCCGGTTGAACTGCCCGTGACCCATGACGCCTCCTTCATGTTCTTCGAGGTCCGCCTCGTGGTGAGTGGAGAAATAGACCGCCTGTTCCTTGGACAGCCCGTAGTGCGTCGTCAGCGCCTTGAACCAATCTCCCGCCCAATAGCCGATGCGCTCCTCCGTCGTCACGCAGGAAAACCATTCCGCCGCCGTCCCTTCGTACATGACGCCGCGCATGAAATCGATCTTGGCGCGAAACTCCGAAAGCAGCGGCTGGGTGAATACTTCTTCTTCCGTCAGGCCGAAAGCCGTCGCCGTCTGCATCATGACGAGATAGTGGCCCGGCGGCTTGGGATGGATGAATTCATCGGCGATCTTCTCTCCCAGCGGCGCCATCAAGTCGCGGTGCCGCTTAAAGAAGGTGAGGAACTTGTGATACGAGCAGGCGTTCAAAGTGTTGATCTCGATCGTCCATGCGCCCCAGTTGCGGAAGAACAGGCGGATCGTCTCCAACGGCAGCTTTCCCTGCGTCAGCTGCTGCATGAACGGCGCGCGCGTCACGCGCTCTTCCCAGCGCGCCGCCGACTCCCTGTAAAGCTCATCCACCAGCCCCTTCGCCTCCGCCGCCTTCATCTTCATCCCAGGTGTAATCTTCATGTTGTTCTCATCTTAGCTCTCAGCCATCAGCTCTTAGGGTTCTTGCATTTTGCATTTTGCATTTTTACTTTTGACTTTCTTCCCTATACAAATTCAGCGCCTCCATCACGGGGCGGTCGTTGAGCGAAAAGAGTATCGCCTCTTCCTTGTCGGAGGCATTCGAGTGACTGTGCCGGCTCCAGGTCGGCACGACAAAACAGTCCCCCTGTTCCCATTCGTATTTCTCGCCGTCGATCTCGCTGACTCCGCTACCGCGAAACGCGTGGTAGATCGTCGCGCTGGTGTGGCGGTGCGCGCGCGTCTTCTCGCCGGGGCGAAGCATCTGGATCTCACACGACATCGTCGGCAGCGTCCAGCCGCCGGTCAGCGGATTCACGTAGCGCAGCAGCACGCCGTCGTAAGGATCGCCCGCGCTTGCGCTGAGCGCCTGCAGTGCCGGATAGGTCTCCGTCCATTTGTAGCGCAACGGGGGATTTTTGAGCCCCTCGACCCCCCAGCTGGGCCTGGCTAATCCGAACCGGCGCGAAGAAAAATCTTGCGGCCTTTCGATCGGCTGTTGCTGCTTGGGAAACGGCTCGACGAACATAACCTCGAAAGCGCTGACCAGCGGCCCGTCATGACCGTCGAGCCAGACGATCGGCTGGTCGCCGCCGTTATGATGATCGTGCCAGCTCCAGTTGGGTGTGAGGATGAGATCGCCCTCTTCCATGAAGAACTGCTCGCCCTCGACCGCCGTGTAGGCGCCATGCCCCCGCAGCACGAAACGGATCGCCGTCATGTTGTGGCGATGGGCGCGGGCGATCTCGCCCGGCTTGACCAACTGGATCGAGGCATGAACCGTGCGCGTGGCCGATCTCACCTCCTGCTTGA
The DNA here is from genome assembly GCA_001798595.1 of Deltaproteobacteria bacterium RIFCSPLOWO2_12_FULL_60_19. Classification (GTDB taxonomy): domain Bacteria; phylum Desulfobacterota; class Binatia; order UBA9968; family UBA9968; genus 2-12-FULL-60-19. The sequence continues at coordinate 10,945 of MGSS01000151.1, forward strand.
GGCCGGGGTTGATGAGACGAACCGTCCGCCGCTCGGAACGGTCCAGCCCGACCAGCTCTCCCGCGCGCTCGAGGCTCTCGGAGATTGCGCTCCACTTCCACACGTGCGGCTTGACCGTCGGAATCGGCTCCGGCGACGGGCTGCGATCCACCGCCCAGTAACCCTCGAGATTTTTCTCTTCCATCTCGATATCCAGATCTTCAAGTCGCATAGATGGACCTCACGAACGACGATTCACCACAGAGACACAGAGTTCGCAGAGGGTTTTTTCTACTCCCTCTTCTCCGCGGCCTCAGCGCCTCCGCGGTGCAATCTTCGAGTCCTTCTTCACCACGAAGCCGTTTGGCTACGCCTGCTTCCCCAGCGGCACGCCGAGCTTCTCCAGCGCCGACTTGATCTTTTGGCGCGCCTCCTCCGTGAGCGGCTTCGACGGCCAGCGCGGGAACCGCTTCAAGTCGAACCCACGGAGCCTGAGCGCCTCGCGCTGCGAGCTTCTGCCGAAGACCGAGAAGAGCGGCTCCGTCGCCGCGAGGAACTCCAAAATCTTCACCTGATCGAGCGTGGCCTTCTCCCAATCCCTCTTGTCGATCGCCTCGACCAGCCGCACGCCGATCTCCGGCGCCGCCGAGAGCGGCGGGCTGATCGTCCCTTTGATCCCGACGAGCATTCCGGGAAACACGTTTCCGGCGGGGGCGAAGAGCGTGAAGTCCTTCCCCACCGCGCTCAGATACCGCTGCGCCTCGCTGATCGAGCCCTTGGCCAGCTTGCTGCCGAACACGCGCGGCGCTGCCTCGACCAGACGCGTCATCATCGCCGGCGTGATGTTGTAGCCGGAATATTGCGGGTTGTTGTACACGAGAATCGGCAGCTCCGTCGCCTGATCGACGACGCGATAGTGCTCGATGACCTCGTACTCGTTGTGATCGCTGTAGTAGTAAGGCCCGACAATCGCCACCGCATCCGCCCCGGTTGCGCGCGCGTGCCTGCCTAAGTCGGACGACGTGAAGGGATCGACCGCGCCGATGTGGACCATGACCGGCACGCGTTGCTTCACGCGCTTGACGGCGATCTCCACCGTCCGCTTGCGCTGCTCCACCGACATGGCCGGTCCCTGGCCGTAGGAGCCGTTGATAAAAAACGCGTTGACCTTCGACGCGAGATAAAAGTCGAGCAGCTCCTCGAAGACCTTCTCGTCCACCTCGCCGTTCTCCAGAAACGGAGTCGGCACCGGCATCACCATGCCCCTGATTGCTGAGATTGCGGACATAAAGTTCTCCTTTCTTCGTGGCCCAGCCCCGGACTTTAGAACAGACAGAGGAAGCCGTCAACCGGCCCTGAGCGGGGCATGTTGTTTTTTTTATCCCCGACCGTGACTGGGATAGTAGCTATTGCAGGATTTCACGCTATGATGTCCCGTAGAGATAGGAGAATGCAGAGATGGCAAAAAAAACGGATCGCATTGGAAGAGCCTTAGGGGCGACAAGGCAGTTTTCCGTAAACACGCGCGCCTCGGGACCCCTCGCGTGGATTCAACTCCGAGAAGAAATTGGCGCGCGGCTTAGCTCCAGGGGCGGCAGGCCCAGCGATCCAGAGTGGAAGTTGCGCAGGGTGATCCCCTTCAAGAAATCATCATGGGATTTTTTGCAGCAGACGAGCGGTAAGCTGCGAGTCAATCCCGGCCACCTTGCGGCGATGCTTCTAGAGCGGGGAATCGAGTCGTTTAAAAAACACCGCTAAGGCGCAAATCCGCGTCGGCTCGCGAAGCGAAGGCGATATTTTCATGTTTTCGCAATTGCGAAAACGTGAGAAGTGTGACAGGAGGACTTGGAGAGCGGGTTTTGGTGCACGTGATCTTTCATCCTTCATAATTTTTACTGTTGCCTCGCGCCTTTTCATTTCCCCCCTACAAATTCCCGATAAAGCTTCATGTACCTCTGATAGTCGCCTTCCGGCTTGATGACGTGAAGGTTGCCGCTTTCCAATAAATCGTCGATCGCCTTGGACGAGCTTTTCACTCCCCGGCGCAGGGGGATCTTGCCGGCGGCAACCAGCGCCTTTTGCCCTTCGGCCGAAAGATAAAAATCGACCAGCAGGCGCGCGCCGGCCGGATGGGGCGGATTTGCGGCGACGGCGATCGCGGAGAGTGTTGCGAAAGTGGGCGAGCCGGCCAGCCAGTCCACGGGCGCTCCTTTTTCCCGCATTGCTTGAGCCTTGGATACCTGCGTAAAGATCGCCAGCGGATATTCCCCGGCCGCCAGCAGGTTGATCATATGCGTAAAACCCTCGACCAGCCTTACATTCTGCTGGCTCAGTCTTTTCATGTAAGCGATTCCCTGCTCTTCGCCCCTGAGGCCCGTCATACCCGTCAATGCGTAGGGAACGCCGCTGTTGATCGCCATCAGGCCTTTGAAGCCGGGCTGAAGATATTCATCGTAGCTCTTCGGCGCCTTTTGCCTCGGCAGGTCCTTGGTATTGAACGCGCTGATGAGGAGGTCGGTGGTGGTCCCCAGCCAGTACCCCTCCGGGTCGACGGCGACGCCGAGCATCTGCTTCGCCTCGGAGGAGTCGATCTTGCCGATGACCTTTTGCTCCTTGAAATAGAGCAGCGCTTCGAGGCTGTTGCCCAACACATCCGCCTGGAGTTTTCCCGCGCGGTACTCCTGCATGACCCGCGCCGCCTGGCGGGCCGAGCTTAAGTAAACGTGCTGGACCTTGAGAAAGGGATATTTCTCTTTCGCGGCTTTAATGACGAACTCAAAGTCGCGCACGGTCGTCGTGGTGTAGATGACGACCTCGCCCTCCTTCTTGACCTGCTCAACGAGCGCCGGGGTTTGGGCGAAAGCGAAGACGGGCAACAGAACGGCGGCCAGTACGATCGCGATCCGGTGCCTCATCGAATTCCCTCCTCTCGTGCTATGAGATCTTCTCCATCGCGTCCGCGAGCGCGCCGCGAAAAGCGCGGTCGATCTCCAACGACTCCCGCGCGCCGCGCAGCGCCGCATCCTCGTCCGAGGCTGATTTGACATGACGGTTAAAGATCATCTCCATCAGATCGGAATGCGCCTCGTCCGCGTCCCGGTGAATTTTCATGTCGGGCATCTCGTCCCACTTGAAGCCCAGCTCCGCCACCCATTTTTTGCCGATCCTGTCCGACAGGCTTCCTCCCCGGACGATCTTGCCGTTGTTGCGCCGCTCCAGGATCGCGGAAGCGGCGAAGGCCTCGAGCCACGGCCGATCTTTCGCGAGGTGAAGCCAGGCGTAAAACGCCGCCCGCCCCGCCGGAAACGGCTCAGAGCCGTCAATCTCCTCCCGCTTGAGTCCAAGCGATTCGCCGGTCTTGACCGTGAGCGTATAGTGATCGCTGTTGCATCGCGGATCGTTCACCAGCTCGTCCTCTTCGTGCTTCCAGATGATCGCCTTCACGTCCAGCGGCGCGGCGCCCTGCACGTAGCCCCAACTGTCGCGCCGGTTCTTGATGTAGTGGGCGCTCTGAGTGACGAAAAAGCGCGCCCGGTCGCGGTTCAGCGGCAGCGTCAAAAAATGGTGAAACTCCGGCGTGGCAAACTGTTCGTTGACCATCCGGTTTAGCTCTTGAATCAATTTTCCCGGCTTGCTCATGGCTTGACTCTCTTCCTCTTCCCCGCCTTCCGCAGTGTCGTCTCAGAAGTTCGACAGAACACTCGCAACGCCATCAGTGTCATTCCCGCCCATTCGACGCGCTCAGGGTGGCGAGCCAGTCGAGCCACGGAAGCGGGAATCCAGAACCTCTACTAAATCTTCCCCTTGCTAAGGGGGAGACAAAGAGGGGGTATGGATTCCGGCTCTCGTCAGCCTTAGGCCGACTCCGCCGGAATGACGGATAAGGATGGGCGTTTTCACCGGCCTTATACACCAAATGCCAGGCTTTTTACTACCACTGGAACGTACCCCTCGCCATCCACCACCCTGCCGACATCGATGAAGTCCAGCTCCCCCAGCGAAATCTCGTCCACGCACGGGATCGCCAGCTCCTCTGCCAGCATTTCACCGACCACGCGGCCGATGTTCTGTTCGAAGACCAGGAGGCTTGGCCGTTGCGCCACGGGCAGCGCGGCAAGCGTGCGGCGGATTCCCAGCGCAACCTCCTGCGCCGCACCGTAACCCAAAAAGGGCGGGGACGAACAAACCAGCGCGAAAGGCATCTCTTTGACTTCAGGATCGATCTCAGCGAGCGCTCGCTTAATGACTTGGGCCGCTTTCTCGGCGATGGGGGGTTCCCACGTCAACTGCGCCAGAGAGACGCGTAGATTGCGCAGCGGCAATCTTTCCGGCTCCGGGATAAAAATTGTCTCGCCGCTCACCTGCATCGAGTACTGAGAAGCGCCGATCACCGTGGCGCGAATGCCTTCGCTTGAATCGATAATCCGATATCCCCTCTTCTCCGCCTGCTCTCCCACCTCTTTTCCGAGAAGCGGCCCCAGGTCGCCGAACACGGCAGACTCGCGCCGGTAGATGTATTCCGAAACTCCTCCGGAAAAGAGAATCCCGTCCACCGGAGGCAGCTTGCCCAGCGCAGGCATCACTAGGATGTCATCCCAAGGCGGATTCCCGCCGGCCAGCAGATCGAACAGCGCGCTCGCCATTCGCGCGGCGACGCGAGCGGGAATCTCAGGCGGAATCCGCCCGCCCATGCGAACGTCGCAGTTGAGGTCCTGAAGAAACCGCTCTCCCGATTTCTCCAGCCGGACAACGCCGCCGTTTCGATCGAATGCGATCACGCGCGCGCCGATGTTGAAGGTCGTGACGCCGGTAATCCTGCCCTTCTCCACCAGACTCGCTTTCGTCGTGCCGCCGCCGATGTCGATGTTGACGAGCGTCGTCCCCTCCTCCCGGCTGCGGTGCACCGCGCCGGAGCCATGCGCCGCCAGGATCGCCTCCAGCCTCGGACCCGCCGTCGCGCAGACGAACTGCCCCGCCTGAGCCGAGAAAAGCTCGGCGATTTTTTGCGCGTTGTCGCGCCGCGCCGCCTCACCGGTAATAATGATCGCCCCGGTATCAATTTGACTGCGGCTTAAACCTGCGGCCCGAAAGCTCGCCTCGATCAATTCTTCGAGCGGCCCGGCTTCGATGTTCCAATCCCCGGCAAACGGCGTGAGCAAAACCGGCGAGCGGCTGATGACTTTGCGTTCCAGGATCTCAGGCCGCCGCCGGTGAACGGAGGGATAACCCACCGCCAACCGCGAGAACATGAGATGCGAGGTCGAAGAGCCGATGTCGATCCCCACGCTAACCAAATGCGTGTGCGGCTCCGCCGTCCCTTCGTGATCGTGATCGTGATGGTGATTCATAAGGCTAAAAACCGTGTTCGTGGTTCGTGTTCGTGATCGCAAAGAAGAATTGATTAGCCCGAGCACGAGCCACGAGCACGATCACAACTAATAGTCTGCCGGCTCGCCCTGCTGCGTGTGCACATACCCCGTGCTCTCCATCGCTACTCTGCCCGTGTGAGCTAAAAAACGCGCCGTCTCGCGCCCGGTGTTGAAGTGCTGGTGCCAGGCAAACACCGGGATTACCAGCGTGTCCCCCTTCTTCCAGTCGTATCGCTGGTCCTCGATGATGCTGTAGCCTTCGCCGCTGAGAATATAATTCGTCTCCTCGTAAATATGGCGATGCGCGCCCGAGCGCTTGCCCGCCGGTATCTCGGCGACCAGCGTGTTCAGAATCTTGACATGGAATCCGAGCGCAGGATCGACCGCGTAGGCCACGCGCCCCATCGGCGTCGAGCCGAACTGCAGATTTTTACCCTTGACCAGCACCTTGCCCGCGCGCCTCCGCTTCTCCTCTCCTTCGGCGTAAGCCAGTTGCCGGTAGTAAATCTCCGCCGGCGTCGGCCCGTTCGCGCCGCCGCTTTTCTCCGGCTTCCACTTGCTTGAATCGAATTTGACGCGCGCCTCGGCCGGGATCTCCGCGCCACCCGGGATCAGCGTCTTCATCGCCTCCTCGCCCTTTTGCGCGAAAATCCAGTATTCGGGATATTTTTCTTCCTCGTAGATCGCGATGCCCATCGCCATCGACAACGGTCCCGTCGTCGCCGCGAGATAGAGCAGCTCGTCGCCGCTCTCGTTGTGATGCCTGTGCCACGCGAACACCGGCACGCAGATCATATCGCCCGGCTCCCACGGATACTTGATCCCGTCGATCACGCTATAACCGTGTCCTTTAAGAACATAGATCACCGCCTCGACCGTGTGGCGGTGGCCCAACTGCCAGCCGCTGAATTCCATCTCTTCTCCCGCGGAGCGCCGATTGATCCAGAAGCGAAACGTCCGCTGGTTAAATCCGAGCCGGGGATCGACGATGTAAACGTGGTTGTGCTCGGCAAGCTGCGCGTCGATCTCTTCGGCCTTCGTGTGAACGGGAGATTTTCTCCTCCGCTCCAGCTCCTCTTTGCCGAACCGGATGTGCTCCATCCGCATCCGCAGGTGATCTTCCTTCCGCGCCATTACCATGACGAAAGCTCCCTTTTTTATTTGAACTCTTTGAACTACGCGAACGTTTTGAACGCGTCGTGGATATTCAATCGATCGGCAAAAACAGCTCCGCAGGCTCGATGCCGGGCTTGGCGATGCCCTGCTCTACTCCATAGCGTATCAGCGTCTCAATCACCTTTCTGTTCGCCG